>CAZOLZ010000004.1:0-82992 GCA_964580965.1 uncultured Flavobacteriales bacterium
CATTTGTTTGAACTGCATTAACCGAATCATTAAAAGGCAGAATTGTATAGGACTGATGATTATCATTTTCAATTTTTACCGAATCAATATACAATGTATCCAACCCAATATTTTCAATCGAAAAAAAGATAGTATCCTTATGCATTGCTTTATTGTGATAAAACAATTCATCACCATTTTTCAAAACTTGATTTCCATTCCAAATCCTAATTTCTTGTTCATTGCTCTGTTGTCCCAATGTAATTGTGACGTCATCTAAACCAACATTTCCAGTGTTTTTTAAAGCATATTTGAATCGAACATATCGAGAAAATTGATTTAATTGAAGCGTTTCAAAATTATAGGAAGAGGCAAGATTCGTATATAGTTCTAAAATAGACCAATTCATTCCATTTTGACTTTCTTCCACTTTAAATTCACCTCCTTGAAACTGATTTCCAACAATGTGAAAAAGTAAACTGTCAGGAGATTCTTCAAATTGAATAATTAATTCATCATTCGTATCATCAAACTTTAGTGATGGTGGTGTATTACCCGATAAAGTATAAAAGGATGTTCCCTCTGTTGACCAGCCTATAGGAAAAACAATTGTATCAAAAGAGAAAAATGTTGGTAAGTTGGCTTGGCTTAGTATTTGCAAATAATTTAAAAAAAATAGTAGAGTGGTTAAGTACTTCATTTCTTTGAATTGTAAGTCAGATCAAATTTATTAATTTTAGGCAAAAATTATTCAAATGAAACAATTTATAATTTATACGTTTTTAACAATTGCAACTTTACCCCATTTTAAAGCACAAAAATTATCCAATGAACTAATTTGGAACACAAGAGAATTTAACTCTAAAGGAATAGAGGGTTTCAAAGCAATGAAAGATGGTAATTATTTTTCAAAGATAACAATGATGAATGATTCGATATGTATCACCAAACATACTTTTACAAATTATAATGGAACCGGAGAGGTAATTGTAAACTTAAGTCGGTTTTCTTCAACGTTTAACCCTTCTTCAGTTTTTGATTATTCATTTTCTGGAAAAGAAAATAAGATATTGATAGCAACAAAATACAAATCGATCTACAGAAGAAGTTATACAGCAGAATACTATGTCATTAATTTAACATCAAAAAAAATCCAACCAATACATGAATTTTACGGTCCTCAAAAGTTAGCTAAATTTTCCCCAGATGGAAATTTTGTATCTTTTGTTTATGAAAATAATTTGTATGTTAAAAACTTAGAAAAAGATTCTATTTACCAAGTTACTAAGGATGGAACTAAAAATAACATCATCAATGCAACAACAGATTGGGTCTATGAAGAAGAATTTGGTTTCACCGATGCTTACAGATGGGCTCCTGACTCAAAATCAATAGCTTTTTTGAAATTTAACGAGTCTAATGTAAAAGAGATTTCTCTTCCTATTTACGGAGAATTATATCCTTCTAATTTGATATATAAATATCCAAAAGCTGGGGAAGACAATTCAAAGGTTAGTGCATTAGTTTATCAGTTAAACAATAAACAAACAACAGAATTACGACTAGGAGACTATGAATATATTCCAAAATTACTTTGGACCAAAAAAGACCCTACTTTAATATTATTTACATTAAATCGACATCAAAATAATTTAAGAGTTCATTCATTAAATGTAACTGACACTTTGATAACTGAACCAATGGTTTTTTACTCAGAAAGGACAAAATCTTACCTAGAAATAGATGAGAATATTTCCATTCTTTCAAACAATACAATTATTTTAACTTCTGAAAGGGATGAATATAAACATTTATATCAATTAGATTTGAAGGGAAAAATGACTCAAATCACTAAAGGGAAATGGGATGTAATTGACTACTATGGTATTAATGAAAAAAACAACAAGGTTTATTACACATCTTCTGAACTAGGAGCAATTTATAAAACCATATTTTCAATAGACCTATCAGGAAAAAACAAAAAAATAATAAGTCAACGAAAAGGTTATAATGATGCTGTGTTCTCATCAAATTTTAAATATTTTATAAAATCACATACAGATGCTAATACTCCAGCAGTTTATTCATTGTGTAATTACAACGGTAAAGAAATTGCAATACTTGAAAGCAACATTAACCTTCAAGGGAAGTTAAATTCTTTCAATATTTCACCAAAAACTTTTTTTAAATTAAAAGGAGTTAAAAAAGACTCTTTAAATGCTTGGATGATAAAGCCGTTAGACTTCGATCCATTGAAAAAATATCCAGTTTACATAAACGTTTATGGGGGGCCTGGACATAACACTGTTAGAGATGAATATGAAGGAAAGACATATTTATTCCATCAACTATTAGCTCAGAAAGGTTACATTGTAATCTCAATTGATCCAAGAGGTACAATGTACAGAGGAGTAAATTTTAAGAAATGTACTTATTTACAATTAGGTAAATTAGAATTAGAAGACATTATTGCAACTACTCAAGAAATAAAAAAAATTAACTATGTAGATTCTGAAAGAGTTGGAATTCAAGGTTGGAGCTTTGGTGGATTTTTAAGTTCTTTGGCATTAACTAAATCTACTGAATTTAAAATGGGGGTAGCTATTGCACCAGTGACTAATTGGAAATATTATGATAACATCTATACTGAAAGATTTATGCAAACTCCAACAGAAAATAAATCTGGATATGAAGAAAATTCTCCAATTAATTATGCAAAAGATTTACATGGAAAATATTTAATTGTTCATGGTTCATTAGATGACAACGTTCATATACAAAATACAATGGATATGATTTCTGAATTAATAAAACATGACAAACAATTTAGTTCATTCATTTATCCGAATAAAAACCACAGCATTTATGGTCAAAACGTTAGAAATCATCTGTTTAATATGATCTTGGAATTCACAATCGAAAATTTGTAAAACACATTTTTTTTAATGAATAATTTTACAATTTTAAAAAACAAAAAAAATATTAACTTTTAGATTTTATAAACAAAAATTCTTTCTTAATTTAGTGCACAAAATCGAATTAAAGTAAAATTAGATAATGGGTGAAATTGCAAAATTAGAATTGGACGGGGTTACTTATGAATTTCCTGTGATTGAGGGTAGTGAAAACGAAAAGGCTATTGATATTAGTTCTTTGAGAGGAAAAACTGGTTATATTACCATCGACCCAGGGTTCAAAAATACTGGAAGTACAAAAAGTTCAATTACATATTTGGATGGTGAAGAAGGAGTTTTAAGATATAGAGGTTACCCTATCGAGCAATTAGCTGAAAAAGCTAGTTTTTTAGAAGTTGCATTTTTGTTAATCTATGGTGATTTACCTTCTGAAGCAGAATTAACTAAATTTACCCACAGCATAACAAAACATACATTGGTTCATGAAGATATGAAGCAATTTTTTGAAGCTTACCCTGCAAAAGCACACCCTATGGGAGTTTTAGCTTCTATGGTTTCATCTTTATCTACTTTTTATCCTGAATCACTTAATCAAGATAGAACAGAAGAAGAGAAAGACTTAACAATTCATCGTTTAATTGCTAAGTTACCAACTTTAGCTGCATGGTCATACAAAAATGCTATGCGTCACCCATTCATGTACCCAAAAAACGATTTGGATTACTGTGCAAATTTTATGCACATGATGTTTGCAATGCCTACTGAAGACTATAAAGTTGATCCAGTTATCGTTTCTGCTTTGAATAAATTATTGATTTTACATGCTGATCACGAACAGAATTGTTCTACTGCAACAGTAAGAGTTGTTGGTTCCGCTAAAACTAACTTATACTCCTCTATTTCTGCTGGGATTTCTGCTTTATGGGGACCTCTTCATGGAGGTGCCAACCAAGCGGTATTAGAAATGTTAGAAAAAATCCAAAATGATGGTGGAGATGTAGATAAATGGGTTAAGAAAGCTAAAGATAAAAATGATTCATTCAGACTAATGGGATTCGGACACAGAGTTTACAAAAACTTTGACCCAAGAGCTAAAATAATTAAAAAAGCTTGTGACGATATTTTAGAAAAGTTAAACATTAACGATCCATTATTAAAAATTGCCAAACAATTAGAGCAAGTCGCTCTAGAAGATGACTACTTCAAATCAAGAAATTTATATCCAAATGTAGATTTCTACTCTGGAATCATCTACAGAGCTTTAGGTATTCCTACTGAAATGTTTACTGTAATGTTTGCTTTAGGACGTTTACCTGGATGGATTTCTCAATGGAAAGAAATGAATGAAGCTGGAGAACCAATAGGAAGACCAAGACAAATTTTTACTGGTTCTACTTCAAGAGACTATGTTGAAGTTTTAAAAAGATAATGTTATTTTAAGAAACAAAAAAAGGTTCCAAATTTGGAACCTTTTTTTGTTTCTTAACAAGTTTCATTTATTGTTCAATATACTTTCCTTTTTTGCTTCCTTCGTAAATTGAATATCTTCTAAAACTACACTCTAGATCTCCATTAAAGAGTCTCATTTTCCTACTTGGCTTTAAACCCACAGATTTCAATGCTGAAACATTTGAAGAAATTATCCAACATTCAAAACCTTTTAGTTTATTTTTCATAAAATCACCTAATTCTTCATATAACTCTTCTAAGCCTTCACCCATTCTTTCACCATAAGGAGGATTAGAAATCATTACTCCAGAAGAAATTTCCAATTCTTTAATAGACTGAAAGTCGCTAATTTCAACTTTTAAAAACCTACCAATTGGTAAGCCCCTCAAATTTCTTTTAGCTTTTAAAACCATATCAGGATTTTGATCAAAGCCTAAAATTGTTGGTTCAAAAGTGTTGCATTTTTTTTCAGCTTTATTGTAAATATCATCCCAAACATCTGGATTAAAATTTACAAAGTTTTTAAATGCATAATGAAAACGTTCAATACATGGAGGAATATTAGCTGCCATTAAAGCTGCCTCAATTAAAAGAGTTCCAGATCCACAAAACGGATCGATAAATGGTTCTTTTTTATTCCATCCGGACAACTTAATTAAGCCTGCTGCTACTACCTCATTCAATGGTGCCTCTCCAACAGATTGCCTATATCCTCTTTGAAATAAGGGTGCTCCACTTGTATTTAAAGATACAGTAACATTCTCATTGTTTATATAAACATCAAATAACACCTGAGGAGACTTAACATTTACATTTGGCCTTTCATTACTATTCTTTCTAAATGTATCCACTATAGCATCTTTAACTAATAAAAAAGGGTACTGAGAATGTCTAAAGATTGAAGAAAAGACTGCTCCTTTTACAGCAAATGTTTTATCAACCGAAAAATATTCTTTCCAATTAATTTTTAATGCTTTTTTGTATAAGTCTTCTTCTGATTTGATTTTAAAACTAGCAATTTGAACAAGAACTGAAATAGCACATCTAACATTTAAATTTAAAAAATAAACATCTCTCCAAGTTCCTTTAACTTGAACTGCTCTATTTAAAACCTCAACATTTGTATATCCAAACTCTTCAAGTTCTGATTTTAAGACATCTTCTAATCCATAAAAAGTCTTAAGTGTTATTGTATTCTCTGATAAAAAATCATTCATATGTATCAATCTGTTGCAATGTGTTATGAACACATTTTTTTTTACTTTTACACAAAAATAATCAAATTGAAATCATCAATAATAAATATTTTATTTTTCGCAATAAGCTTTATTTTTTTTAATCAAAAAATTAGTGCACAAGAAAAAGTTGGTTTAGTTTTAAGTGGTGGCGGAGCAACTGGTTTAGCACATATTGGAGTTTTAAAAGCTTTAGAAGAAAATAATATACCTATCGATTATATTACAGGAACATCTGCAGGGGCTTTAATCGGAGCCTTATATGCTTCAGGTTATAGCCCGAATGAAATAGAAGCTTTTGCATTAAGTGAGGAGTTTCAGTTGTTGTCAAAAGGTGAAAATTTAACTGAACAAAATTTCTTATTAAAAAAAAATGAACCAAATGCTTCAATGGCATCAATCAATTTTTCTCTTAAAGAACCTCTAAGTAAATCGATACCAACAAATATAATCTCATCTGATTTCCTTGATTTTGAAATGTTTAAGATGCTTGGTCCATCGAGTGCTATAGCTAACAATAACTTTGATAGTTTATTTATCCCTTTTAGGTGTGTTGCCTCAGATATTACAAATAAAGAAAGTGTCATTTTTAGAAAAGGAAATTTAAACGAAACTGTAAGGGCCTCTATAACTTTTCCTTTTTATATAAGTCCCATTTCAATCGATGGTAAAATTCTATTTGATGGTGGACTTTACAATAACTTCCCTTCAAATGTACTCTATGAAGAATTTGATGTCGATTATATAATTGGTAGCAATGTATCTTACAATGCAGCACCTCCAACTGAAGATGATTTAATTGGGCAATTAATCAATATGTTGGTATTTCATTCTGATTTCAGCTTACCATGTGATAATGGAATAATTATACAACCAAATACAAAAGTTACAACTTTTGAATTTGAGGAAGTTCAAAAAGCAATAGACGAGGGGTATCAAGCTACTTTAAAGGATATTCAAAAAATAAAAGAAAATGTTCACAAAAGAATCATTAAAGAAGATTTAATTCAAAAAAGAGATTCATTCAAAGCAAAAACCTATAACTTGAAAATTAATTCAATTAAAAATGAAACAAAATCAGGAAAGAGTAGTTTTTATGTTCAACGTTCAATGTTTCGGCCAAAGAAAGATTCTATTTTAAGCTTTCAAGAAATTGAAAAAAGATATTATCGTTTATATCAATCCGAGCAAATTGATTTTATTCATCCGACTTTAAAAAAGAAAAATGATAATTCTTACAGCTTAAACTTAAATGTAAGAAAGGCTAAAGAATTTAAATTAGATGTGGGTGGACATTTTTCTTCTCGATCTGTCAATACTGGATACCTGGGTTTACAATATAAAAATATTGGTAAAACAGCTTATTCAATCGATGCCAACTCTTATTTTGGAAAGTTTTATGGGTCCATTAAAAATGAACTAAAATTTGAGATCCCATCTTCATACCCATTTACTATTTCTTCATACATTGTTCTTAACCGTTGGGATTATTTTAGAAACTTTAGTACATTTTTTGAAACTGTCAAACCATCCTTTTTAATTCAAAATGAAATTTACAGTGGATTAAAGTTAGAGCACCCCATAAAAAATAATCAAAAGAGTATATTTGATTTTAGATATTTTGAAAACGAAGATGACTATTACCAAACTGAAAACTTTTCAAGTAAAGATACGACTGATAAAACATGTTTTAATGGCATGAACTTAAGTTGGGAACTAGTTCAAAATTCTTTGAATAGAAAACAATTTGCTAATAGTGGTCATTTATTTAAATTTAAAATCAAATTTATTAAAGGACTAGAGCGTTCAATTAGTGGAACGACATCTAGTAATGTACCCTTTGATATCCGAAAAAATCACTCTTGGTTATCCATTAATTCTGAGATACAAAGCTTTATTATTGACAACAATTATATCCATTTAGGTCTCTACGGAAAAGGTGTTTACACTTCTCAATCTTTGTTTGAAAACTATACATCAAGTATGCTGCAACTCACATCTTTTTCTCCAATCCCAGATGTGGAAACCTATTTTTTACCAGAGTATAGATCTCCTCAGCATATAGGTGCCGGATTAAATCTCATATTCTCTCCAAATAAAAATCTTGACCTTAGAATAGATGCATATTACTATCAACCTTTTAAAATGCTAGTAAAGAATAATGATATCGATTTTGGATATTCAAAACTTTTTAAAGGAAATAAATTTCTAGGTTCTAGTTCGATTATATATCATTCCCTCGTTGGTCCTTTAAGGTTAACATTAAATTATTTTCCCGATCAACCAACACCTCTTAATTTTCAATTTAGTTTCGGATATGTTCTTTTCAATGATAGATCATTCCGATAAATTCATGATTTTTGATTAAGTTTGCCTCAAAATTAATCAAAATGGAAAAAATTATTTGTGGTATTCAGCAAATGGGAATTGGAGTTCCTAATGTTCAAGAAATTTGGAAATGGTATCGTACATTTTTTGGTACAGATGTTCGGGTTTTTGAAGAAGCAGCTGAAGCTCCACTAATGATTGACTATACAGGAGACAAGGTTCAAGCAAGAACTGCTACTTTAGCATTGAGTTTGAATGGAGGTGGAGGATTTGAAATCTGGCAATACACCTCTAGAAATACTGAAAAAGCTAGTTTTAATATTCAATTAGGAGATTATGGAATGTTTGTTTGTAAAATCAAATCTAGAGATATCCAAGCAAGTTTTTCTCACTTCAAAAAAAATGGAGCAAACTTATTAAGTGAAGTTGTTTCTGGACCAAGTGGTCAAAAACATTTCTTTGTAAAAGATCCCAATGATAATATTTTTGAAATTATTGAAAGTAAATCATTCTTTTCCAATACAAATCACCCTTCAAAATGCGGAGGTGTAGCTGGTACGATAATAGGTGTAAGTGATATTGATAAATCATTAAAATTATACCAAGATATTTTAGGTTATGATATGATTTTATCAGATGAAACAGGAGAGTTTAAAGACCTAAAATCATTAGCTGCAGGAAATGGAAAGTTTAGACGTGTTCTGCTAACGCACTCTAAAGATAGACAAGGTCCTTTTGCAAAACTTTTAGGGAAAAGTGAAATTGAATTAATTCAATCTTTAGATCGAACAGATTGTAAAAAAATATTTGAAAATAGATTTTGGGGTGATTGGGGGTTCATTCATTTATGTTTTGACATCCAAGGAATGGAAACTTTAAAAATGGAATGTGAATCTAAAGGTTTCCCTTTTACAGTTGATAGTTCTAATTCTTTTGACATGGGTGAAGCGGCTGGACGTTTCTCTTACATTGAAGATCCAGATGGGACATTAATTGAATTTGTTGAAACACATAAAGTTCCAATTATGAAAAAATTAGGATGGTATTTGAATTTGAAAAATAAAGATCCTAAAAAACATCTTCCTAATTGGATGATAAAAGCGATGGGTATGAACCGTGTCAAATAAAGATTAAACGGACCTTTCTATTGATTCAAAGTCATGCAATAATTCAGAACTTAAAGTTAAATTTGGGTTTGTCATTAACATATTAAAATGAAAAAGTTATTTGTCTTTTTAATCATAATAAATCTTTTGTTCTTAAACTCATGTAAAGAGGACATTGAATTAGTTGGAGATTTCAATGAAACTGCAATTGTTTATGGCCTATTGGATCAATCTGACTCTATTCATTATATCAAAATCAATAGAGCCTTTATTGGTCCTGGTAACGCATTAGAATTTGCACAAATTCCTGATTCAAACTACTTTGAAAATCTTGAAGCTAATATTACAGAAATAATTAACGGAAATATTATCAGAACTTGGGAACTTTCTGATACTTTAATTACTGATAAAGACCAAAATGGAGTTTTCTATGCACCTGAACAAAAAGTTTATTACTTCAATCATTCCATGAATTCACCTTTGGATCCAAATGGTAACTATAATTTAGAAATCACAATTAACAAAGGACTAACAAATGAATTTAAAATAACTGGACAAACAGGATTAGTAAATGGGATGGTTTCTCCACAAACGAATCCAAGCACATCCTTTTCATTTATTGATAACCAAGGTGTTTTAAAAGCTTCATCAATTAGTTTATCAAACATAGGAAATGCTAAAATTGTAAATATGTCTTTACTGATTAATGTTGATGAAATATCTTCAAATGATACAAATCACTTGGAAATTCCAATGAATATTTCTGATGCTGAGGTAAGCACAAGTTACAGTGCAAGTATTCAAGGACAAACATTTTTTGAGTTAATTCAAAATAATTTAACAGAAGATGCGTCTATTATAAAACGAAAACTCACTTCTGTTGATGTTATAGTTACAGGAGGCTCGGATGATTTCTTGACTTATTATTCGTCTTCAAAACCAAGCACATCCATTACACAATCAAAACCAATTTTCACAAACCTAAGTACAAATAGTGAAAACAATGTTTTAGGAATATTTACCGGAAGACAAACATTGAAAGGTAAAAAGTTATTTTCTGCTCCATTTCAAAATTTTAGTTGTCTAGACTCAAAATCAAGAGAATATTTATGTACAGGTACAATAACAGGGAACTCTTTATTTTGTAGTGATCATCAGCTAGATGTACTTAAATCTTTTAAATGTTCGAATTAAAGAATTTACTCAAATTGATTACATTTCATTAACTTAGATGAAATTTTGTTTGATTAATGACTGAAAGAAAAACTCTTTTTGCTGATGTAATTTTACCTGTTCCTATATATCAGTTATTTACCTATCGTCTACCTCATGAAATGAATGATCTTGTTTCTGCTGGAATAAGAGTTGTAGTTCCTTTTGGAAGAGGTAAACTTATTACTGGAATCATAACTAAAATTCATGAAAATATCCCGACAACTTATCAAACAAAATATGTCGAATACATATTAGATGAACATCCAATCATAACAAAAAATCAATTTCAATTTTGGGAATGGATTTCACAATATTATATGGCTCCAATTGGTGATGTTATGAATGCTGCAATGCCTTCAAATTTTAAATTAGCTAGTGAAACTAAAATTGTATTACACCCTGACTTTGATCTAAACCAAATCCAACAATTGAATGAGCGTCAAATTGAAATTATTGATGTATTAGAAGTCAAAGAATCTCTAGACTTAAAAGAAATAAGTGAATTATTGAACATCAAAACAGTTCACCCCATCGTAAAATCATTAATTGACTTGAATATTATTTTGTCCTTAGAGGAACTTAATGAAAAATTCACTCCAAAAACGGCATTATTTGTAGAGTTTTCATCAGATTTATTGACTGATCAAAAAATTGAAGCTTTAATTTCTGATTTAGAAAATAACCCAAGAGCAAAGAAACAGCTTGAGGCAGTATTACTACTACTTACTGAGGGAGATTATAAAGAAAATAATTTTACTCCTGTTTTGAGAAAAAATCTTGAAGAAAAAGGTGTTTCAATTTCATCTTTGAATACGCTTGAAAAAAATCAAATTATAATTCAACGTAAATATGAAATTTCAAGATTTAATAACAGTAACAAAAATTTAAAAGCATTTAAAACTCTCGCTACAAGTCAATTAACTGCATTGAATGAAATCAAAGATTCTTTTAAAAAATATACAGTTAGTTTATTACATGGAGTAACTGGATCAGGAAAAACTGAGATTTATGTCGAATTAATCAAAGAGCAAATAGAAAAAGGTAAACAAGTTTTATTCATTTTACCAGAAATCGCTTTAACAACTCAACTTATTCAACGATTATCAAATTATTTTGGCGATTTAATTGGAGTATATCATTCAAAATTTAATCAAAATGAGCGCGTAGAAATTTGGAATAATGTATTACATAATAATCCTAATAGATTCAAAATAATTATTGGTGCAAGGTCATCTATATTTTTACCCTTCCAAGATTTAGGTTTAATTATTGTCGATGAAGAACACGAAAGTTCTTTTAAACAATACGACCCAAGCCCAAGATATAATGCAAGAGATTGTGCTATTGTTTTAGGCCATCAATTTAAAGCTAAAGTTTTACTTGGGTCTGCGACTCCTTCAATTGAAAGTTATTACAATGCAAAAAATGATAAATATGGCCTAATTACGCTTAAAGAACGTTTTGGAGGGATTCAAATGCCTGAAATACTCTGTGCTGATTTAAAAAAAGAGCGTAAATATAAGAGTATGCAATCTCATTTCTCTTCATTTTTAATTGATGAAATGAGAGATGCCCTCAATAAAGGTGAACAGATTATTTTATTTCAAAATCGAAGAGGATATACACCTATGTGGCAATGTGAAGTTTGTAATTGGACTCCAAAATGTACAAATTGTGATGTTTCATTAACGTATCACAAACAAACTAATACACTTAAATGCCATTACTGTGGTCATATTTCAGCTCCTATTGGAACTTGTGGTGCGTGTGGAAGTAATCGAATTAAAATGTTGGGCTTTGGGACAGAAAAAATTGAAGATGAACTTTCAATATTCTTCCCTAATAAAACCATTCAACGTATGGATTTAGATACTACAAGAGCAAAAAATGCTTATGAACAAATCATACATGATTTTGAAAATCGTAATATTGATATCCTTGTAGGAACTCAAATGGTTACAAAAGGGCTTGATTTTGATAATGTATCTTTAGTTGGTGTGTTGGATGCTGATATGCTTTTAAACAGAGTTGACTTTAGAGCATTTGAAAGGTCTTTTCAATTAATTTCTCAAGTTGCAGGTCGTTCTGGAAGAAAAAAGAAAAGAGGGAAAGTAATTATTCAAACAGGAGATCCTGATAATTGGGTACTTCAAAAAGTAATTAGTCATGATTTTGTAGGATTCTATGAAAGTGAAGTAATTGAACGTAATAATTTCTTTTATCCTCCTTATTATAAAATGATACATATAACAATTCAACACAAAGAAGAAAATATCTTAAATCATAATGCCTTAGAATTAGCGAATGAACTCAGGTCTGTATTTAAAGAACGAATTTTGGGTCCTGAATTTCCAGTTGTTAAAAAAATCAGAAATTACTACCTCAAAATAATAAAAATAAAGGTTGAAAGAGATGCTCCTGACAAAAAAGTAAAAGAACGAATACAAGAAATAGTAAATAATTTTTATATCAAACCTAAAAATAAATCTACAAGAATCTCAATTGATGTAGATCCAGCATAATTTTTAAAAATGAATTCAGCATGTTCAGCAAATAAAAAAAGGTTGACAGTTATGTCAACCTTTACTATATAATTGAATCTCGATTAACCTAGATATGTTTTTAGCATACGGCTACGAGATGTATGTTTTAATCTTCTGATTGCTTTTTCTTTTATCTGACGAACTCTTTCACGAGTTAAATCAAACTTTTCACCTATTTCTTCTAGGGTTAAAGGATATTTTCCATTTAACCCAAAATACATTCTGATTACTTCACCTTCTCTACTTGTCAAAGTTCTCAAAGATCTGTCTATGTCTTTTCTTAATGAGTCTTTTACCAATTCATTTTCTGGGGCAGGCAAACTATCATTTGGAAGTAAATCGTAAAGGCTAAATGAAGAATCTTCCCCTTCAACTAAAGGTGCATCCATTGAAACATGACGCCCATTATTAGATATCGATTGTTGAATATCGTTTACAGAACACTCTAGAGCTTCGGCTAATTCATCAACAGAGGGGGGCCTTTCCAGATTTTGTTCAAGTGCAGAATAAGCCTTGTTTAATTTGTTAATTGTTCCAATTTTATTTAGAGGTAAGCGAACAATTCTTGCTTGTTCTGCTAAAGCTTGTAAAATTGATTGTCGAATCCACCACACAGCATATGAAATAAACTTAAACCCACGCGTCTCATCAAAACGTTCAGCTGCTTTAATCAACCCCATGTTACCCTCATTAATCAAATCAGGTAATGCTAAACCTTGATTTTGATATTGTTTAGCCACTGATACAACAAACCTTAAATTTGCACGAGTTAATTTTTCAAGAGCTCTTTTATCACCATTTTTAATTTTTATAGCAAGTTCCACCTCTTCTTCAGCTGTAATCATATCCTCTCGAGCTATTTCTTGTAGATACTTATCTAAAGATGCTGTTTCCCTATTAGTAACTTGTTTTATAATTTTTAATTGTCTCATGGCATTTAAGATTTATTGTTGGTTGAATATTAAAAATAAATATTCAATTGATTCTTCTAATAAATTAGTTATTATTTTTAATTAACAACGTCATTTATCTAAAAAATAACATTTAAATGAGCAAAATAGCCAAAACAGATATTATTCTAATTAATGTGTCGATAATTTAAAAAAATGATGCATTTTATTTTATTATTGCTGATAACTAAGGATAATTAACAATAAATACTTAATTTCATTTTTTTGTAAATAATAAAATTTAAAAGGTATGAAAATTTTAATGGTCTGCCTGGGAAATATATGCCGATCTCCTTTAGCTGATGGACTTTTACGCAAAAAAGTAAAAGAAAAAAAACTCTCCGTTGAGGTCGATTCAGCTGGAACTTCCGGAATTCACTCAGGTAAATCACCTGATATCAGAATGCAAAAAGTTGCTGCAAGTTTTCATACACCTATTGACTTTTTAACTTCAAGAAAGTTTACAAAATCTGATTTTAAAAATTTTGATCTGATTTTGGTAATGGATAAAAGTAATAAATCAAATGTTTTACAATTAGCTGAAACAAATGAAGAAAAGGAAAAGGTCAAACTCATTTTAGACTATTTATCTCCAAATGAACAACTAGAGGTTCCGGATCCATATTATGGAGGGGAAGATGGTTTTATTGAAGTTTATCATTTACTTAATAAAGCAACTGACAATATAATTTCGGAATTAGAAAAAATAAGCTATGACTAAACCTACAACAGGAACTTTGTATTTAATACCTAATACGTTAGGAGGAGAAAGTATTCAACAAATTATCCCTCAAGATGTCGTGAATTTAGCTATCGAACTACGCCATTTCGCAGTAGAAGATATAAAGTCAGCTAGAAGACTATTAAGGAAATTTGACCGTAGCTTTCCTATTGATGAAAGTACATTTTTCCATATAAATAAAAAGAAAAAACAAGACAATATTCCGTCAATTTTAAATGAACTTAGAGCTGGTAATTCTGTTGGGATAATCTCTGATGCAGGTTGTGCTGGAATCGCAGATCCTGGAGCTGAGTTGGTAGCTGCTGCTCATGAAGAAGAATTAAGGATAGAGCCTTTAGTCGGGCCATCTTCAATTTTATTAGCATTAATTGCAAGCGGATTTAATGGTCAAGATTTTGCATTTCATGGATATCTTCCAAAAGATCGCAAAGATCGAATCAATAAAATGAAAGATTTCGAAGGTGATACTAGAAGAAATAATCGTACTCATATCTTCATGGATACACCTTTCAGAAATATGAATGTTTTAGAGGATTTACTAAATGAATTAGGAGATAATACAATGCTTTGTATAGCTCACAATTTGACTTGTCATAATGGTTCTGCTCGAACATACAGTGTTAAGGATTGGAGAGAAAAAGCTTATGATTTAGAGAAGAATCCTACTATTTTTATTATTGGTAATTCTCAACACTTTTAAAACATATGTTTAAATTAAATTGTACTATATCTTTTATTTTTTCATTAATCTCTATTCTTTCAATCGCGCAAGGACCAAATGCAACATTTAATGTTTCTGCTTTAGAAATCTGTGCTGGAGAATCAATAACATTTACCAGTACAAGTTCTCCAGGAACATCTAATTCAACGATTACTAAAGAAAAGTGGGATTTTGGAGATGGATCAACTTCTGGAGATCTTCCTGGATCTCAAAACTCAATAAGCCACACCTATAATAATGCTGGTACATATTTTATAAGTTTTTTTGTGACAGATGAAAATAATATTACCACCTCTAACCCTGCTTCGGGTGATTCACCACTTCAAATTAAGGTTAATGAAATTCCAGTTGTAGACTTTATATCTAATATTGGGTCTTGTAGTTTGCCTGTAAATGTAACATTCACAAATAACTCCTCAAACATGGGTAACTATAGTTATTCTTGGAATTTTGATAATGGGACTACCTCAAATTTTTTTGATCCAGGTATAATTTCCTTCTTAGTAGCAAAAAACTATGATGTTTCACTAGCTGTTTTAGACACATTAACTGGCTGTTTTAACTCTAAAAATGAACAAATTACAATAAATAATTTTAATGCAGATTTTGAATTATCTTCCGATACAATCTGTCAAAACTCATCCGTAATTTTAACGGATTTAAGTACTTCTGGAGTTAATGAGTGGTTATGGGATAATGGAAATGGTGAAACAAAGACTTCACAAAACCCATCATTTGTATATAACTCTGAGGGAACATTTACTATATCTCTAACAGCATTTAATTCGTCGAACAATTGTACTGATATATTAACTAAAGAATTGGTTGTTCTTCCTTTACCTTTAATAAGTATATCGGCAACACCTCAAAAAGGATGCTCCCCATTAAGTGTCGATTTTATAAATAATAATATCAATCCCTCAGTTGATTACACTTGGGATTTTGGTGATGGGAGTAGCAATTATTTAGGTGATGTGCCGCCTACTCATGATTACACAACTGATGGTTTTTTCACTGTATCCTTAAATGCTACAAGTAATTATGGATGTCAATCAAATGAAATTTATTCAAATTTAATTGAAGTAGCTCCAGCAATTGCTGATTTTAACAGTGATATCATTAACGGTTGTGAACCTATCAATGTTCAGTTCAATGATTTATCGGAATCTACCGATTCTTCTAGTGATCCGATAATAAGTTGGAATTGGGACTTTGGTAATGGTAACACATCAACATTGGAAAATCCAAATATTGAGACATATAATGTCGGAAAGTATGATATAAGTTTATCAATTACAACTCAAAAAGGGTGTAATGCATCTATCAGTAAATCAGAATATATTCAAGTAGGTGAAATTGATTCTGTTGGCTTCACTTTAGACACTGATACTATATGTGCAAAATCGAGTGTTCAATTCACAGACTTATCACTAATTTCTATCACCCATAACCCTTCTGAAGTTATATACGCATGGGATTTTGGTGATGGAGGCTCTGACGGTTCAAAAGACCCAATCTGGAGTTATCCATCAGATACAGGTAATTTCGATGTAAACCTTATTGTTGATATCAGAGGTTGTAAAGATTCATTTAAGATTGACAGTGCTGTTTTTGTATGGCCTCCAATAGCTAATTTTACTCCAGAACAATTTTCTTACTGCAATCCAGCTTCATTTCCTGTTCAAGTAGATGTTAATGATCAAGCCATAATTGGAAGAGATGGAGATGACGTAGATATGATATACAGATGGGGAGATTCAGGGAATAATACTACAAATTTTACTAGTACTAACTTCGACTCTGACAATGACCAATGGTCTAGTAGTTTTAATTATAATAACTATGGAACTTATGATATAAAACAAGTTATTTATAATAACACATCAGGTTGTAGTGATTCTATCACTCAAACAATAGCTATTTCTGCAGTTAGTTCAGGATTATCTTTATCATCCGACAGTATTTGTCAATTTAGCAATATTGATATCTCTGATCTTTCAACATCTGTTTTGGGAAACATTGTAGCCGTTGAATATGACACTGGAGACTCAATAATTATAGGAAATGTTGGCACAGTAACTTCGTATATTTACAATACAAGTAATTCCTACAATATTCAAATAACTGCAACCGATGAGTTTGGTTGTCAATCATCTACTACTGATAACATTACAGTTTTAGCTTTACCTGTTGCTAACATTTTACCTTCAAAAATTGGAGCTTGCGCACTTGAAAATATTACATATCAAAACATGTCTGGATTTTCAGGGACAACTCATGCATCTAATATATCTATTTCAAATTGGATTAAACCGGACCTAACAAGTGAAACAACAAACGACCTATCAGAAAGTATAAATTATGTTGTCCCTGATATTGGTGAGTTTAAAACTTATTTAACTGTAATTGACAACTTTGGTTGTACTTCATTTCCTGATAGTGTCTCGGTTTTTGTTACAATACCATCTCCAAAATATAACAACCCAACTACAATATGCAATAATTCATCTTTTACCATCTTTAACAATTCAAATGGAGAGGGAAACCTTTCTAGTGAATGGTCAATTGATAATAGCCTTGTATCTACTTCAAATGATTTAAACTATACATTTAATGAGAGTTATAATGGAAATCAGTATTCTAATCATAAACTTACATTAGTTGTTACAGATGTAAATGGTTGTAAAGATAGTCTTTCAAAAAATTTATTACTTTCAATTCCTAATGCAGATTTTATACCTACTGCAACAGGAGTAAACCAGAGTGCTGCCTTTTCCTTTTCTTGCCCTCCTGTATATGTAAACTTTGCAAATAATTCAACAACTCCAAACAGTAGTTTATGGAATTTTGGAAATGGTAATACTTCTTCACAAGAAAACCCAGAAGCTACATATATTCAACCTGGTTTATATACTGTGAGTTTATCAATAACAAATTCAGATGGATGTATGGATGACACAACTTTAATTGACTACTTATCTATTGGAGGTCCTAAAGCTACACCTTATGTTTTCAATCAAGGGGTTTTTTGTAAAAATAATTTTGTTTTTTATGTAACTGATACAGCTCAAATAGATCAGTTGATTTGGGATTTTGATGATAATTCAACTTCCTCTATTGATTCAATTGTTCATAACTATCCTGTTGGAGGAAGTTACTTTCCAACTTTAATGATTTCTGATAGCTATAATTGTTCAATCATTTTTAATTTGGATACAATAAATGTAATCGATGAATTAATAAGTGAGTTTACTGTATCTAAAAACCCCGCAAAAACTAACGAAGAAATCATATTTACGGATCTTTCCACATCTATTACACCTATAGTTGAATGGACATGGGAACTAAACGATTTCGACGGTGAAGTTATAATTTTAGACACCAGCTCAAGTCTAGTAAAAGCATATGAATATCCATTTACTTATTACACTGTATTGACTGTAACAGATCTAAATGGATGCACATCTTCCGATACGATTCCTGTAAAAATAACAGGTGATTTTGAGGTTCCAAATGTTTTTACCCCTAATTTTGATAATGTTAATGATGTTTTTGTCTTTAATCAAGACATCTTCGACCATTATAATGTATTAATCTTCAATAGATGGGGAAATGTTGTGTTTGAAAAACAAAATGTAACAGGAACCGCTATTTGGAATGGTATGGATAACAACAATAAAAAATGTACAGATGGCGTCTATTTCTTCCAAATTAAAGGCTTTTTAAAAGACTTAACTCCATTCGAAAAGAATGGTTATGTCACTAAAATAACAGGGTATTAGTTTATGATCTTTTCATAAAAAAAGCGACCTTATATGAAGTCGCTTTTTTGATTTTAAGTTTCGATAATTATTTTTAAGTAATTAACCTGCTGTTACAACAGTCATATCATCCCAATTCAGATATTTTTTTGCTAACTCTTGAATTCTTAAAGGGGTAATTTTATTTAAATCATGAATAACTTGATTGTAAAAAGTACTATCCAAACCTTGTGCTTCAGCACTTAAATACAAATCTGTCATTGAATATGGTCCATCTGCACTTTTTAGTAATTGTCCTAACAAATAAGATCTAACCAACTCCAATTCTTCCTCCCCTACCAACTCTTCTTGAAGTCTCTTAATTTCGTACTGAATTTCTTTTAAGGTAGCATCTTTAACATCTTTACCAACTTCCGTTGCAATTAAAAAATAACCAAACTCTTTATATTCGGCAACCATAGAACCTATACCGTAAGTATAACCTTTGTCCTCGCGTATATTTGCCATTAAACGACTTCCAAAATAATCTCCTATAATTGTATTTAAAACTATAAAATCATTGTAGTCTTCATGACATTTATTAAAAAGAGTTCTACCAACACGAATTGCAGTTTGAACCGCTCCATTTTTTTCAATGTGTTGAGATCCTGGTAAATTTTGAATAGATGATTCATAGTTAGAATCTCCTTCTTTGGCCCATTTACCAACTGAATCAATTAAATCATCCACGTCATCTTGAGACAAGTTACCCACCACAACCACTTTTGAAAGTCCATTTAAATAATTTTCTGTAAAAAAGTGCTTTAAATCTTTTTGGGTAACATCTTTATAAAACGATTCATCAACAACTTTTGAATAGCTTGAAGAACCATGAAATAATTTTTTCTGAAATTCTCTTTGTGCTAAAAAACTAACTTTCTCTATATTGGTTAAATACACTTGCTTTTTATCATTAATTAATTCATTAATTTCTTTTTCATTAAAAGTTAAACCATTGATTGAATTAACAATAATATCAATAATTTTTAAAGCGTTTTCTCTTAAACAATAAAGTGTAAAAACAGAACTTTCAGCCGATAAACCACTATCGATAAAGCCTCCTAAAGCATCGATTTCATTACTGATTTGCGTTGCTGTTTTTTCAGTAGTACCTGACAAAAGTAAAGCATTAACAAATGTTGGAGTTCCCTTATTGTGTCGAATATTCCCAGCATCAAAGTATAAGTCTATACGACATGTTTCATTCGGTACTTCTTGCATAAAATATAACTTCACATTTTCAGTGATATCGAAAATACGAGGTTCAACAAAATGGATCGTTTCAATTGAATTTAATATTGGCTGTTGCTTCCTATTTAGCATCTTTTTTCGCTTTAACTTTTAATAAAGAGCAATTCGTTCGAATTAAAATAGCATTCGCTATTTCTTGAATATGTTCAGTATTGATTGCCTGATAAATTTCTTTTTCTTCATTGATTCCATTTGCATCTCCAAGTAATTCAAATGAGCATAAATTCATCGCTCTATTTAATAATCCTTGTTCTGCAAATGCTTTTTCTGTTTGAATTTTAATTTTTAAACGTTCTAATTCTTCTGAAGACATTTGTTTACTCTTGGTTAATTCTAAAACCTCCCAAAGTGCTTTATCCAACTCTTCAAATGTCTTACCATCATTTAATTTCCCTGAAATAACTAATAAACCATGATCGATAGAACCAGTTATGTAGGCACTTATAGAAGAAACCAATTGTTGTTCTTTCTTTAATGCAACGTATAAACGTGAAGACTTTTCTCTTCCTAATGCATCTGATAATAAATCAGTGATATAATAAGAAGGATCTCTTCTCTCTGGCATTTTAAATGCATAATAAAATGCATCCGTTGGAACATTCCGTTCAATTATTTTTTCTCTATATTCTTCTTGTTGAGGTTCCACTGGTAATATTCTATGAGGTTTTTTTCCAGACGGAATATCTCCATACCATTTTGTTACAACTTCTTTAATAAAGTCTAATTCGAAATTACCTGCAATACATAAAATAGCATTTGAAGGAACATAATACTTTTGAAAAAATGCCCTTACATCTTCCATTTTTGCATCTTCAATATGTTTAATTTCTTTACCGATTGTTGCCCATTTATAAGGGTGAACTTTATAAGCTAAGGGGCGTAATTCTAACCAAACATCACCATATGGTTGATTTAAATAACGCTGTTTAAATTCTTCAATAACAACATTGCGCTGAACCTCTAAACTTTTTGGTGTAAAAGCTAACGATAACATTCTATCACTTTCCAACCACAATGCAGTCTCTAAATTATTACCAGGTAAAACATTGTAATAATTGGTAATATCATTTGAAGTGAATGCATTATTCTCACCTCCAGCTTGTTGCAAAGGAGTGTCAAATTCAGGTATATGAATTGATCCACCAAACATTAAATGCTCAAATAAATGAGCAAAACCTGTTTTATCTTCACTTTCGTCTCTAGCTCCAACATCATACAAAGTATTAACAACTGCCATTGGTGTTGTAACATCTCTATGAAAAAGGACCGTTAATCCGTTATCTAATTTAAACTTTTCGAATTCAATCATTAAAAATTAAATTTTACTGTTGTTTGTTCTTTAATAGCTCGTCGAAATTCAATTAAAATTTCTTCCATAATTTCAGCTGCAGGTTGAACTTTATCAATCAAACTTGCTACTTGGCCTATTTCTAATTCGCCCTCGTTTAAATCTCCTTCAAACATTCCCTTTTTAGCACGACCTCTACCTAATAATCGTTTTAATTCTTCAATTGTGGCTCCATTTTCGTAAGCTTTATTTAGAGTGTTGAAAAATGAATTTTTAACTAAACGTACAGGAGTTAATTCTTTTAAGGTCAATAAAGTATCCCCTTCTTTTGCATCAACTACAATATTTTTAAAAAATTGATGAGCACTTGATTCTGTGGAAGCAACAAATCTACTTCCGATTTGGACACCATCTGCTCCTAAATTCATTGCAGCCAACATTGCTTTCCCATTTCCAATACCTCCTGCTGCAATTAAAGGGATTTGAATATGTTTTGCCACATTTGGAATTAAACATAAAGTAGTTGTTTCATCTCTCCCATTATGTCCTCCTGCTTCAAAACCTTCAGCTACAACTGCATCAACACCTGCTTCTTGGGCTTTTAAAGCAAATTTCAAACTTGAAACAACGTGGACTACTTTGATTCCTTTCTCCTTCAAAAAGGAAGTATATGTTTTAGGGTTTCCTGCAGATGTAAATACAATTGGAACTTTATATTTGATAATTAACTGAATATGTTCCTCAATATTTGGGTAAAGCATCGGTAAATTTACAGCAAAAGGTTTACCTGTAGCTTTCTTTATTTTTTGTAAATGTTCTTCCAATATTTCTGGATACATAGAGCCTGAACCTATAATTCCTAGGCCTCCTGCATTTGATACTGAAGCAGCTAATTCCCAACCAGAACACCAAATCATTCCAGCTTGAATAATTGGATATTGAATTCCGAATAATGATGTAACTTTATTTTGCATAATACTAAAATAAAAATAATAATGCTGTTCAATAGAGAGATTGATTTGACTTATAAACGTTCAGATGTTTATCAATTAAAAAGGATTGCATATAACATCTTTTAAACTGATAAATTTTATTACTTTTAAATCAATCTATTTTAATTAGAAAATTATAAATGAAGAGGTTCTTACTTTTAATCTTATTCTTCTCTAGAAATTTTATTTGCCATTCTCAGGAAGTTACTTATATACAATCTCCTCAAAATGCATTTATTGAAAATAAAGGTCAATGGGACGAAAAAGTTTTCTTCAAAGCAAAAACAGAAAATGGAAATTTATGGATTCAAGACCGTAAATTCTTATTTCATATTCAAGATTTTTCCTTTTTACATGATAATCATGGAAAGACAAACCTTAATTCAAAACTTATAAAAGATAATCAACCAGGAAACATACAATCAGTTGTACATTTAAACTTTTTAAATGCAAATCAATTTAAACTTCCTTATAAAGAAAATCAAACACAACATTATTTTAATTACTTAATCGGAAATGATCAATCAAGATGGACTTATGATGTTCATGGATATAGTTCTGCATTATTTTCAAATATTTATGATGGTATCGATTTAAAGTTAATAGAGAACAATGGGAATTTGAAATATGAATTTATTGTCAAACCTCAACAACCATACAATCAAATACAACTTCAATTAGTAGGACAAGATGCTGTTTTTATAGGGAAGAATGGTGACTTACATATCAAAACAATTGCTGGTGAGATTATAGAGGAGGCTCCTTACACTTATCAAATTATTAATGGAAAGATTATTCCTATAAAGAGTAGCTTTCAGCTATCAGAAAGAAATATCATAAGTTTTAAAATTGGTAATTATAATAGAAATGAAGCATTAATTATTGATCCAACATTAGTTTTTGCAACATACAGTGGTTCGATTACCGACAATTTTGGAATGACTGGGACCTATGCTCACAATGGTGATGGTTTTAGTGGTGGGATAGTTTTTGGAAATCAATATCCAACACCTGATAAAGATGCATATGATGTTAACTCAAATTTCACTGTTAATTCAGGATCATATGGAATTACAGATGTTTTTATTTCTCGTTTCTCAAGTGATGGAACACAAATGTTGTGGACAACCTTTATTGGCGGAGGAAATAATAGTCAAGGTTCTGAAACAGTCCACAGCTTAATTTCAGATAAAAACGATAACATATTCTTTTTTGGTGCTACATCAAGTACTGATTTCCCAATTGTTAATGGATTTCAAACGAATCATTCTGGAGGAAATCCAGGGTCTAATTTCACTGCTAATGGAGTTTATCATTTGACTCAAGGTACTGATTTATTTGTTGCAAAAGTAAGTTCAAATGGACACCAATTACTAGGGTCAACCTACATAGGAGGTAGCGATAATGATGGAGTAAATTATAATGCTACCCTTTCTTATGATTCATTAATGACTAATTACGGTGATAATTCACGTGGAGAAGTAATGTTGGATGAAAATGAAAATTGCATCATTGCTTCGTGCACGAGATCTACTAATTTCCCTACAATAAATCCTTTTCAAATTTCTAATAGAGGAGATCAAGATGGTGTCATTTTTAAACTTTCCAATGATTTATCAAGTTTAATTTGGTCTAGTTATTTCGGAGGAAGTAAAAATGACGTTTGTAATTCAGTGAAAGTAGATTCAAGTTACAATATAGTTTTTGCAGGTGGAACGAGTTCAAACAATCTTCTAAACACGGCTGGAGCATGGAAACCTAGTTTTCAAGGGGGAACATGTGATGGGTTTGTCGCAAAAGTCTCAAATGATGGCCAAACATTAATACAAACAAGTTATGTTGGAGAAAATGATTATGATCAAACTTTTTTTGTTGAGATTGATGAAAATGATAATATTTTTCTCTATGGTCAATCAAAAGGAGGTAATTTCCCTGTAGTTAATGCAAACTTTTTCAATGCAAATAGTGGACAATACATTTGTAAATTAAGTTCAGATTTAAAAACACTTCAAAAATCAACCGTATTTGGAAACAGTAATTTAGATCTCAACATTTCACCTTCAGCATTTCTTGTTGATAGGTGTGGAAATATTTATGTCTCAGGTTGGGGTTCTAGCCTCTTTTCTGGAATTGGTTTATCTGGAATGCCAACTACACCAAATGCACTTTACTCTTCAGCTCCAAACGGTCACGACTTTTACCTTATGGTTATGAATAAAGACTTTGATGACTTAATTTATGGATCTTATATTGGAGGAAATCTATCTGATGAACATGTTGATGGCGGAACATCAAGATTTGATAGAAGTGGTAAAGTTTATCAATCAGTTTGTGCTGGATGCGGAAATAATAGTGATTTCCCTACTACTCCGAATGCTTGGTCTAATCTAAATTTAAGTGACAACTGTAATAATATTCTTTTTAAATATGATTTTAGTTTAGTTCCTTCCTCGAATTTTGATGTTTCTTATGAAAGTAGTTGTACAAATTCAACTTTCACTTTCCAAAATAATTCAACCATATATAACGAATTTCTTTGGGATTTTGGAAATAATGACACAACTTCAACTGATTTAAATCCTATTAGAACATTTGATACCTCGGGTATTTATAATATCAAATTATATATTACCGAAACCAACTGTAATCTTACAGATTCTTTTGAAATAATTCTTCAAATTTATGACTCTATTCAAGCTTCAAATATAGATTCTACTTATTTCTTATGTGATGCCAATTCAATTTTGTTAACGCCTAATTCTTTTGGAAGTGCTAAAAATTTCATTTGGTCGACATCCAATCAATTCATAGACACGTTAAATTCTTCCACCTTAGACTCTGTTTTAAATTACATTCCAAATTTAGGCCCACAACAATTATTTCTTAAATATCAAAATGGAGATTGTTTTCAGGTAGACTCAACTTTAATAATATTAGAAGATCATAATTATGATATTGAAGGAAGCTTAATAATTTGTCCGCCAGGAGACACAACTAAAGTTTCAATTGTTAACAAAAACCCTGATATCAATTATACATATCTATGGTCAAATAAAAATGATATTATTGGTAATGATACATTGTCATTTGCTAATTACAACCTTACTAATGATAAATATGCAGTTATAAAGCTTACAAGTCAAAATGGATGTGTAATAAAAGATTCTGCCTTGATTCAGGTTGGTTATCTTGATACAAATTTAGTTCTAATAACAGCTTCTGACACTTTAATTCCATACAATACTAGTATTGAATTAGAAGCAAATCCATTTGGTTTTACGTACCAATGGGAACCATCAAATTTAGTTGAAAATAATCAAACGATTTCAACTCAATCTTTAAACCTTAAAAGTGACACTGAATTTATTTTGAAAGTTAAAGATGGACCTTGTGAGAAATCTGATACCATTCTTGTAAAAGTTTTTGAATTTGTGTGTGGTGACCCTTCAATTTTTATTCCCAATGCTTTTTCACCAAATGGAGATGGAAATAATGATTTGGTCTATGTCCGTGGTCAAATGATTGATGAACTACTTTTTAGGGTTTATGATCGATGGGGTAACTTAATCTTCGAAACAACAGAACGTTCAATTGGTTGGGACGGAACTTACAAAGGGAAAAAATGTGCTCCCGATGTTTATGATTATTATTTGAAAGTTAAATGTATCGATCAAATTGAAACTGAAATTAAGGGGAATATTACATTACTAAATTAAATTATATATGAAAATAATTACAAAAGAAAGCGAGAAGTTTTTAACTAAATATTTAAATAATGCTTCACCTACAGGGTTTGAAGTAGAGGGACAAAAATTATGGTTAAAACAATTAGAACCTTTTATTGATAGTCATTTTACAGATAATTATGGAACTGTAGTTGGAGTTATTAATCCAGAAGCTCCTTACAAAGTTGTTATTGAAGCTCATGCTGATGAAATCTCGTATTTTGTACATTATATAACTAATGATGGTTTCATCTATGTAAGAAGAAATGGTGGATCTGACCATCAAATTGCTCCTTCCAAAAGGGTAAATATTCACACAGATAAAGGAATTGTTAAAGCAATTTTTGGTTGGCCTGCAATCCACATGCGTAAAGTAAAAGAGGAAAACCCAACTCTAAAAAACATTTTTCTAGACTGTGGATGTAACTCAAAAGAAGAAGTTGAAAAATTAGGAATTCATGTTGGCTGTGTAATTACATACGAAGACGAATTTATGATTCTAAATAAGCAAAAATATGTAGGAAGAGCATTAGACAATCGAATAGGTGGGTTTATGATTGCTGAAGTTGCTAGGTTACTTAAAGAGCAAAAAGTAAAATTACCATATGGCCTATATATTGTTAATTCAGTTCAAGAAGAAATTGGTTTAAGAGGTGCTCAAATGATTGCACAAAAAATCAAACCTGATGTTGCTATTGTAACAGATGTTTGTCATTGTACTCAAACTCCGATGGTTAATAAAATCGAACAAGGTGATTTACATTCTGGCAAAGGACCAGTAATGACAGTAGGACCTGCAGTTCAAAACAACTTATTAAAATTGGCAATGGATACTGCAACAAAAGCAAAAATTCCATTTCAAAGAGCAGCAGCATCAAGAGCAACTGGAACAGATACAGATGCTTTTGCTTATTCAAATGAAGGTGTTCCATCAATGTTAATGTCTTTACCTTTAAGATATATGCATACAACAGTAGAAATGTGTCACAAAGATGATGTTGAGAACACCATTAAATTAATTTTTGAAACATTGAAAAACATTGAAGCAGAACAAGACTTTAGATACTTAAAATAAACTGTTAGAAGCTGCACTTAAAAAATTAATAATAAGTGTAGCTTAACTTACCAATTCAAAACTATCTAATTTTAATATATCTTTTTAATCAACTGCCTTCAAACTCTTTTTTTATTTCAAGTCGCTTTTTTATAAGTCTTCGTCGTATTCCAATAACAATATTTATCTCCTTTCTTTCGACATTTGTATCATAAGTTGAAACAAAATGAAACGAAAAGATTTTATCAAGAAAATAGCAACAGTTGGAGCACTAGGAATTATCGGCCCATCGATTGCAGGACAATTTCGAGTGAAATCGGTGAAAAAATCCGTTCAAGAAGATTTAGTTGGATTCAATCACATACCAATAAAAGAAGAAACTACAATGAATACTATTTTACATAAAGCAGAAACAAGAGGAGTTGCTAATCATGGTTGGTTAAATTCCCATCATACATTTAGTTTCGCCAATTATTACAACCCAGAACGAATGAATTTTGGTGTATTACGTGTTTTAAATGATGATATTGTAGATGAAGGTATGGGCTTTGGTACACATCCACACGAGAATATGGAAATCATTTCAATTCCACTTGAAGGAGATTTGGAACACAAAGATAGCATGGGAAACACTACTGTTATCAAAGAAGGTGATATTCAAGTGATGAGTGCCGGTACAGGTGTAATGCATAGTGAATTCAATAAAAACAGAGATAAAAAAGTAAAATTCTTACAAATTTGGGTGTTTCCAAATAAAAAGAATGTTACCCCTCGATATGATCAAATAAGTTTAAAGGAAATTGAAAAGGAGAATCAGTTCTACCAAATTTTATCTCCATCATCAGAGGATGAAGGTGTATGGATTCATCAAAATGCATGGTTTCATTTAGGGAAATTTTCAGAAGAAACTTCAACAAACTATGTATTAAAAGATAAATCAAATGGGGTTTATGCTTTTATACTTGAAGGTCATGTAAAAATAAATCAGCAAGAACTTTCAAAGCGAGATGGATTTGGAGTATGGGATTCTGAAAATATTCAGATAAAGGCTGAAAAAGGAAGTAAGATTTTATTGATCGAAGTTCCGATGAATTTATAATAGAAAAAACACTAAAAATATAAATCAAATAATAATTAAAATGGAGACAATAACAACAAATAAATGGTCTATCGACCAAGCACATTCAGAGATTGCTTTTAAGGTAAAGCATATGATGATTTCGACTTTAACTGGTCATTTTGAAGACTTTACTGCTTCTGTTGAAAGTTCAGCAGAAAACTTTAAGGATGCAAAATTTGAGTTCGAAGCAAAAATTGATTCGATCAATACAAAAAACAAGGATAGAGATAATCATTTAAAGTCAGAAGACTTCTTTGATGCAGCATCATTTTCTACAATGAAATTTACTTCAACTTCATTTAATGGTGAAAAATTAACTGGTGACTTAACAATAAAAGGTGTCACAAAAACAATTACATTAAATGTTGATTTCAATGGAGTTGCAGTTGACCCATACGGACAAACAAAAGCAGGATTCGAAATCAAAGGAGAAATTAACCGTAAAGATTTTGGATTAACTTGGAGCGCTGTAACAGAAGCAGGAAATATTGTTGTTTCAGATACAGTTAAATTAGCAGTTGAAATTCAATTTATTAAAAAATAATTAATAATCTAAGACTTTGAGAAGAACTTATCCGTCTACTGAGGGAAGATTTCAAAACTTAAGAGACTGTCAGATTAGATAGTCTCTTTTTCTTTGATTACTACTTCCCTCTATTCAACAAATAAATTACCAAAAATGTTATAATTTATAACAAAATTGAAATCATTATAAATTAATAACAACGTTTATCTAATTCTTGACCGTCATTAAAAATTTCAGTTCCATCTTCAGGACCAAATTTAAATTTAACATCCGATTTGATATCTAATAATAAAACATTGTATGAAATTGGAATACTAATTATAAGTATTTTTATACGCTAACTTAATTCAAAAGCAATCGAAGTTACACGTTTAGTTTGAACATTATAAATTTGTTCCTCCCTCACTAATCGTTGCGCTGTTGGATTTTCAAAAACTTCTTTTAAATCTTTAATCTTTCCTGTCGGAACATGTTCGTTATGCATTACTTTTAAAACATCGTCTGCATTAATTTCAGCGATACGTTCTTGTAACTTTCCTTGTAACAATAATCGATTAATTACACGACTTTGATTATCTGAAAAGCGAATATCTGTTTTTAAATCTTCTAACTGTAAATAATCACACAATTTTTCAAAATGAGTATTTGAACCAATAGCAAAGGTGATTTGAGCATTGTCTTTTGTTGTGAAAATTTCTCCATAAGGAGCTATATTTGGGTGTAAACTTCCTATTCTTTCAGGAATATGTTGTTGCATCAAATAATTAGATGCTTGGTTAACTAAACTACTTACTGCTGCATCGTATAATGAAACAGTCACCGTTGTAGCTTTACCTGACTCTTTTAGCTTTAACATTGCAACTAAAATCCCTTCTTTTAACTGATGAGCAGCTAAAACATCAATCATTGCAACAGGCATTTTAACAGGTCCACTTTCAGATGTACCATTCATTGACATAAAACCCGTTTCTGCTTGAAGAATTAAATCATAGGCAACACGATCGCTTTCTTTTCCAAATCCACTTATTTTCCCAATAATTAAACCTGGATTACATTTTCTTAGGACAGATTCTTCCAATCCTAATTTTTCTTGATCACCATGCTTAAAGTTCATTATTAATATGTCAGCAACTTTAATCAATTGTAAAAAATCCTGATGATCTTCTTCTGTACGAAGATTCAATTGAATGTATTGCTTTTTATAATTTACACTTGAAAAATAAGCAGAAATAATCGATTCTTTATTTTCATTTGGTAATTTCCAGGAACGAGTTACATCGTATCCTTTTTTATTTTCAACCTTAATAACTTTTGCTCCTAATTCAGCAAAAAAAGTCGCTACACTTGGTCCAGCTAATACAGTCGATAAGTCAACTACTAATAAATCTTCAAACATGGGTATATAAAAAAAGCCATCCGAAGATGGCTAATAAATTTATTGGATTGTTAATTTCTTTTCTAAATCTGCTAAATAAACTTTAAATTGTTTGTCAGTATCAGCTAAATTTGTAACAGTTCTACATGCATGAAGAACAGTAGCATGATCTTTTCCTCCGCAATGAGCACCAATATTTGCTAATGAAGATTTAGTCATTTTCTTAGAGAAGTACATTGCAATTTGTCTTGCTTGTACCACTTCTCTTTTTCTTGTTTTTGATTTCAACATATCTAAAGGTAAGTCGAAATAATCGCAAACAATTTTTTGGATGTATTCGATAGAAACTTCGCGTGCAGTATTTTTCACAAATTTGTCTATCATTTGTTTTGCTAACTCTAACGTAATAGCTTTTTTATTTAATGAAGCTTGAGCTAATAGAGATGTCCAAGCACCTTCCATCTCACGAATATTTGTGTTGATGCTATATGCCAAATACTCGATTACATCCTTTGGAAGATCTATACCATTTCCGTACATTTTCTTCTCTAAAATTGCGATTCTTGTTTCTAAATCTGGAACTGTTAAATCTGCTGAAAGCCCCCATTTAAATCGAGATAACAAACGTTGTTCCATACCTTGCATTTCAACTGGAGCTTTGTCTGAAGTTAAAATGATCTGTTTACCATTTTGGTGTAAATGGTTAAAAATATGGAAAAATACATCTTGTGTTTTTTCTTTTCCTGCAAAGAATTGAACATCATCAATGATTAAAACATCAATCATTTGATAGAAATGAATGAAATCATTCGTAGATTGGCTCTTTAAAGCATCAATAAACTGATGAGCAAACTTTTCAGAACCAACATATAAAACTGTCTTGTTTGGAAATTGATTTTTGATTTCAATTCCAATAGCGTGTGCCAAATGAGTTTTTCCTAAACCAACCCCACCGTAAATTAACAGTGGATTGAAAGCTGTCCCTCCTGGTTTGTTAGCAACTGCATAACCTGCGGAACGTGCTAATCTGTTACAATCTCCTTCAACAAAGTTTTCAAAAGAATATGTCGGATTTAAATTAGAATCAACATTTACTTTCTTTAATCCTGGAATTATAAATGGATTTCTAATTTGATTTTCATTCAAATTTAATGGCATTGAAACAGGAGCATTTTTAAGCTCTTTTTTATTTAATGCAGGTAATTTGACAGTGTAAGGAGTAGAATTTGTTGAATTATTCTCCATTAATATACTATATTCCAAACGAGCTTCTGGACCAATTTCTTTGTGAATAACCTTTCTTAACAAAACAATGTAATGTTCTTCCAACCACTCGTAGAAGAAATGTGATGGAACTTGAATTGTTAAAATGTTTCCATCAAATTTTATAGGAACAATCGGCTCAAACCAAGTTCTAAAAGCTTGTAAAGAAATATTGTCTTTAATTACTCTTAAACATGCATTCCATGCCGCCTCGTGATTACCATTCATAGTTTTGTCCTTTATCTCTTTATAGTTATTAAAATACTTTGTTAAAAACTTTATCTTTGACTCAAACCCTTGTAATTAGATGGCTTGACTTTGATTCAATTTCAGATTACAAATATTTACATAAAAAAGTTTAAAAAAAAATGATTTTACTATTGTTAAATAAAAAAATTTTACATCTAAAAAGCTTTTATTGAGTTCTTTTGAATTAACCATCTGATAACAAGCAAAATATTCTATGTTTTCATTTTTGAAAAAAAATTACTCGAACAAAAAAGGCAATAAAACGTAAAAAACTAATTGTTTAGCGAAGATTTAATTTGATAAAACAATTTACTAAGTTTACAATAAAATAAAAATTTATCACTGTGAAAATTCAATTTTCTGAAAAAACTTTTTTAAGGGTTCGTTACAGCGAAACAGATAAAATGGGATATTGTTACTACGGAAATTATGCACAATACTTTGAAGTTGGTAGAGTTGAGGCTTTGAGGAATTTAGGGCTTAGTTATAAATCAATGGAAGAAAATGGCATTATGTTACCAGTGTCTGAATTTCAAGTTAAATATTACGCGCCAGCTTTTTATGATGATTTACTTTGTATAGAAACTAAAATTACAGAATTAAGAGGTCCAAGACTTTTTTTTGAATATGAAATTACAAATGAAAAAGGAGTATTAATTGCAAAAGCTTCTACCCTTCTTGTCTTTGTAAGTTCTGAAAACATGAAACCAATTACTCCACCAGAATACTTCATCAAATTAATTCAATCACATGAGCAAGTATAATTTTAAAGTCGATTGTATTAATTCCAATGATTTAAAAAAAATTATAAATCATAGAGATGGAGAACAAAAAATTGGAGAAACAATCCAAACAGATTGGACACATTCTATTTGTAAATTTGTCATCCTTGGCGTAATTGATGACATAGGACCTCAAGCAAATTTAGGACTTCCCGGAGCTGTAAATGGATTCACCCCATTTCTTCATAAATTTCTAAACATGCAAGATAATCGTTATCTTAAAGGGGAGTCCATCGGTTTATTCGGAACAATAAAAAGTGACTACAAATTTACATCAATTGATGAAGCAAGAGACTATGTAAATCATCTAGATAACTATATTTCTAAATGTATATCACAAATTCTTGAGCAAAATAAAATACCAATCCTTATAGGTGGAGGGCATAACAATGCATATCCTCTTTTAAAAGCTTCGTCAAAATATTATAATCAAAAAATTGATTGTATAAACCTTGACCCTCATGCAGATTGTAGAGCTTTAGAAGGTAGGCATAGCGGCAACCCATTCTCTTATGCATTTAAGCGCAATTACCTTAATACTTACACCGTTTTTGGACTACATAAACCCTACAACAGTGAATCGATTTATCAATTTTTAGATAAACATAACTGCCTGTATTCATTTTTTGAAGATTACATCGATTCTCCTGAACAATTTATTAATGATCTTTATAATTTTAACGCTAACAGGAACAAACATCTCATGCTCGGAATTGAGTTAGACCTTGATGCTATTGCTATGATGCCAACATCTGCTTTCACGCCATCAGGTGTATCAATTGAATGGGCGAGAAAATATGTTAGAATGTTATCAAAAGAAAATAAAATTTGTTATCTTCATTTAACAGAGGGAGCGCCAATTTCGACTATAGAAGATAAAATTATTGGTAAAACTTTAGCATACTTAACTGCTGATTTTATTATAGCAAAACAATAAAATGAATGAGTAATGAGAAAAAAATATCATTAATTCAATTTGGAAAAACTTTTTTTCCAATACAGCTTATTGTGGGGCATATAAAGTATAATCTTCTTGCAATATTTTATTGGTCTCTGTTATTTTTAATCGTCTCCGATAATTTTGGTTCATCATTTGGAGTTCCCTATTTATTTTTATCTCCAGAATATTTAGGTTCAGTAAATGAAATTGCCTTTTTCCTTGTGGGATTTTCTATTGGTGGATTTACAATGGGATTTAATACCTACAGCTACATAAAACTTGGTCCTCACTACCCTTTTTTACTTGTAGTTCGTAAACCATTTTTGAAATTTTCTGTTAATAATTCATTATTACCTTTAATTTTCATTTTGTTTTACATATATAAAATTGCTTCTTTTCAATCCAATGAGGAGCTAAACACTCCTATTCAAACATTTATTTACATTCTATCATTTATTGGAGGTATAGGTCTATTTATGTTATTTTCATTACTGTACTTCTTTCCAAAAAAACAGTCTTCAATATCAGCTTTACACTCAAAAAATGATCAAGATTACTCTACTGAAATACCATCAATTATTAATGAAAAGTCATACATATACATTGGCAAAAACCTCAGGTTTTTCAAAAGTAGAAGTGTAAAACATTTAGACGAAGATTTGAGAGAGCGAATATTTAATTCAAACAAAATTAATACTTCTTTGTTTGAAGTTATTACTATAGCAACTTTTATATCCATTGGTTTATTCAGAGAGTATTCAATTTTTGAGATCCCTGCTTCTATGAGTATCATTTTACTTTTCACTGTGATTCTAATGCTATTTAGTGCGATGTTATCATGGTTTCGAAGATGGACTTATCCTATTCTTTTTATTGCTATACTAGCTATGGATTACTTTAGTGTTAACACAAATATGTTTACATACAAAAGTTATGCTTATGGTTTAAATTATGAAGAAAAAAACAACAAAGAGTATTCTCTTAAGACCATAAAAGAAAACGATACAGTATCAGAACCTAAAACGAGAAAAAATTACATCAATATTTTAAATGAATGGAAAAAACAAACAGGTCAAGACAAACCGAAATTAATCATCACAAATTCATCAGGAGGTGGCTCTAGAAGTGCCTTATGGACATTTACAGTACTTCAAAAAGCTGATGAGCAATTGAAAGGTAAATTATCTAGACACATTCAATTAATGACAGGAGCATCTGGTGGTATGGTTGGAGCTGCATACTTTAGAGAGTTGATGTTGCGTTCATTAAAAGGGGAAATAAAAAATATGCATTCAGGTATTTTTAGAGATAAAATATCCAAAGACTTATTAAATAAATTAGCTTTTGCATTATCAACAAATGATTTATTTTTTAGGTATGCAGATGTTGAGATAGACGGGAATATCTATGCAAAAGATAGAGGATATGCTTTTGAAGAACAGCTACATAAAAATACTGACAACTTTTTAAATCATAATTTAGGGTATTACTCTTACTATGAAAGAAAAGGAGAAATTCCAATTATTGTATTTACACCAACGATTGTGAATGATGGAAGAAGGATGTTAATTTCATCTCAATCACTTCAATTTCTCACATCAAATCAAACAAATCCTAAATCTCTTACACCTTCATATGAAAACATCGATTTTCAATATTTTTTTAGAGATAATGATCCAAACAATGTTCGCTTCTCATCTGTAATTCGATCTCAAGCAACATTTCCATTTGTCCTCCCTATGTTGACACTTCCGACAAATCCAGGAGTCCAATTAATGGATGCAGGTCTAAGAGACAACTATGGAGGTAAAATGATGATTGAATTTTTATATGACCTACAAGATTGGATTGATGAAAATACCTCTGGGGTTATCATTCTACAAATTAGAGACACAAAGAAATTATTATATAACGAAACTTATCAAAAAGTTTCTATGCTTGATAAAATAACTTTGCCTTTTGGAAATATGTATAAAAACTTCACAAATACGCAAGACTTTAATCAAGAAGAGTTATTAAAAGTAGGAACAACAAACTTAAAATTCCCTGTTGAGTTTATTGAATTTAATTTAAGAGAAAATAAAAGAGATCGTATTTCACTCTCTTGGCATTTAACTAAAAATGAAAAGCAAAAAATTGAAAGAGCATTTAAAAGCTCTAGAAATCAGGCTTCTTTAAAAAAACTGAGTAAACTTTTAAATAAATAAAAGTGGAAGATTACATAAATTTATTATTAGTTGTTAATAATTACAAACATATTAATAACCTCAAAGAGGTGTTAATAGGTAATGGTAACAACATTTGGTCATGTAACTCTCTTGAAGAAGCTGAAGAATTTGTTACAGTTAAAGAGACAGGGATTATCATCATAGATATTGACCAATTTCATATAAAAGATTCAACTTTTATTCAAAACATACGGTCAAAGAGTAAGGTCAAAAATAATTATATTATCGCATTAACATCAAACACATCCCAAGGGATTCAAATGGTTAAAGGAATGCATGATGGAGTTATTGATTATATTACGTTACCTTTAAATTCAAATCTAGTTAAAGCTAAAATTGATGTTTATAAAACTTTATTTTTCAAGGATCAGAAAATCAATTCTTTATTAAAAAACATTTTCCCTGAAAATGTTTTAAATGCTTTAAATAAAAAAGGGAAATTTAGCCCAACAAGAATAGAGAATGGAATCGTTTTATTCACTGATTTCGTTCACTTCTCTCAAAAAGCGAAAAGAATAAAACCCATGAAACTTTTAAAAAAGTTGGAGTTTTATTTCAACCAATTCGATGAAATTATCGAACGGTATAATCTTGAAAAAATCAAAACTATTGGTGACTCCTATATGGTCATTGGAGGTGTTACAGAACAAAATAATTCTCCTGCTATAAGGGCTTGCCTTGCCGCTTTAGAGATGAGAGACCTCATGATTAATGAAAAAAATCAAAGTGAAGCATTAAACTCAGAATATTGGGAAATCAGAATAGGAATTCATAGTGGACCATTAGTAGCGGGAATTATTGGAACTAAAAAGATAAGCTTTGATGTATGGGGAGACACTGTAAACATTGCTTCAAGTGCAGAACATAACTCTGAGAGTAACCAAATAACAATTACATCTGCTGTAAGGGAGCAGATCGGAAATTACTTCGTTACCAATGAACGAGGTGAAATTGAGATTAAAAAACGAGGAGGCAAAATTAGTATGTATTTCCTTGAAAAATTGAAAAAAAAATACAGTCTATATGACGAAGGTAAAATTCCAAACCAAGAAATTAGGGTATTATGTGATTTAACTAACATTGACTTCAATCACATGAGAAGAGACATTCTAAGCAGACTTCAATCTCTTTTACCAGAAGAACTTATTTACCACGATATTTCGCATACACTGAATGTTGAAAAAGCTGCTTTAATATATGCTAAACTAGAAGGAGTTTCGGATGAAGATACACACCTTCTTCAGACAGCTGTTTTATTTCATGATGCAGGATTCATTGTTTCAAATTACGACAATGAAAAATTTGGAGTTCAACTAGCAAAAAAAACATTACCTAAATATGGTTATACTGATAATCAAATTCAAATTATTTCATCAATCATAGAAACAACAAAATTTAAAGCTAAGGAACCCCAAACAATCTTAGAAAAAATAATGAAAGATGCTGACCATGATTATTTAGGTAGAGAAGATTATTTTAAGGTAGCTCAAAAACTAAGAGATGAATTAGAAAATTATGGAAAAAAAATGAATGAAATAGAATGGATAGAATTTCAAATTGACTACCTTGAAAAAAAACATAAATTTTATACTCAAACTGCACAAAACATTAGAAAGCAAAGTAAACAAAATAGAATAAACGATTTAAAAACTCAACTTAAAGCATTAAAAAATATATGATATGAAAATTTATACTAAAAAAGGAGATAAAGGTACTACTCAATTAATTGGTGGAACTAGGGTATCAAAAGGTCATTTCAAAATTGATGCTTATGGAACAGTTGATGAATTAATTTCTACTATTGGAGTAGTTAGGGATTATAATATTGATCCAAAATACAAACAACAATTGATTGAAATTCAGGACCGATTATTTACTATTGGTTCTCACCTTGCTTCAGATTTTTCAAAATCAAATATGAAACTTCCTGAAATTTTCAATGAAGATGTAAAAGTTTTAGAAAATTGGATGGATGAGATGGATGCTGAACTACCAGAAATGAAATCTTTTATCCTTCCAGGTGGACATTTAGCCGTTTCAAATTGCCATGTCGCAAGGTGCGTGTGTAGAAGAGCTGAGAGAACAATTGTTGCACTGTCTGAACAAGAATCAGTAGAAGTTATTATCCCTCAATACATAAATCGATTAAGTGATTATTTATTTGTGTTATCAAGAAAGTTATCAAAAGATTTTGATGCAGAGGAGACCCCTTGGAAAGCAAGAATGTAATAGATAGAATATTTGTGATATTGAAAACTAATAAATCTTTTAAAAAAGTTTTCTAAAAGTTGGTTGTTTTAAAAAAAAAGTTACATTTGCGCAAATTAATTTTTAAAATTAAAAGATTATGTACTGGACACTAGAATTAGCATCATATTTAGAAGACGCTCCATGGCCAGCAACAAAAGATGAATTAATCGATTTTGCAATAAGAGCAGGCTCTCCTTTAGAAGTTGTAGAAAATCTTCAGGCACTTGAAGATGAAGGAGACGTTTATGAAAGTATTGAAGATATCTGGCCAGATTACCCTTCAGATGAAGATTTCCTTTTTAATGAAGATGAATATTAAAAAAATAAGAGCTATCTGTTGATAGCTCTTATTTTTTGGTAATATTTCTATAAATCAATAATACTTACCTTCCATCAAATACTCTTGTACATAATCTTTCACACCTTCTTCTAAAGAATAAAACTCATCTTTATATCCTTCATCGATTAATTTTTGCATATTTGCTTCTGTGAAGTATTGATATTTATCTCGAATATCTTCAGGAGTATCAATAAATGAGATATTCTCTTCGACATTCAATGCCTTAAAAGTATTTTTAGCTAAATCTAAAAATGTTCTTGCTTTTCCTGTTCCCAAATTGTATAAACCACTTTTAGGTCGTTTATTCATTAAGAACATACAAACATTAACAACATCTTTTACATATACGAAATCCCTTAATTGTCCACCATCTGTATAATCTGGATTATGTGAACGGAATAAACGCATACTTCCATTCGCTTTTATTTGATTGAATGTATGGAAAATTACACTTGCCATTCTACCTTTGTGGAATTCATTTGGTCCATATACATTAAAAAATTTTAAACCTGCCCAAAAAGGTGGTTCTTTTTCTTGTTCTAAAGCCCATAGATCAAAGTCATTTTTAGAATCTCCATAAGGATTTAATGGCTTTAATTTAGGAATAATTTCGTGGTCATCGTTATATCCGAATTCACCTAGTCCATATGTTGCAGCTGAACTTGCATAGACCATAGGAATATTATTATGGCTTGAAATTTCCCATAAGGATTTTGTGTAATTCAAATTCAACTCATCAAATATAGCTTTATCAAATTCAGTCGTATCAGTTCTAGCTCCAATATGAAAGATAAAATCAACTTCAGAACTATAATCTTTCAACCAAGCGATAAAATCTTTACGATCAACTTTAACTTTTAATGTCTTACCTTCTAAGTTCTGATCTTTTAGGTGTTTTGAAAAATCATCAACTGCAATGATATTATTATAACCATCTTTATTTAAACGACTAATTAAACAACTACCGATAAAACCTAATGCTCCTGTAACTACAATCATGTTTTCTTTATTAGAATAATCCATTAATTTCAGCATCGATCATATTTATGATTTTACCCAAATCTTCTTTGTCTTCGTGAAAACGATTGTTATCAATGTCAATAATTAATAATTTTCCTTTATCGTAAGTAGAAATCCAAGCTTCATAACGTTCATTTAAACGCTTTAAGTAATCTAAACGAATACTTTCTTCATATTCACGACCTCTTTGCTGAATATGATTAACTAAAGTCGGTACACTTGCTCTCAAATAAATTAACAAATCGGGAGCTGAAACAAATGAATCCATCAAATTGAATAATGAAAAATAATTTTCAAAATCTCTTGTAGTCATTAAACCCATTGAATGTAAATTAGGTGCGAAAATATAAGCATCCTCATAAATTGTTCGGTCTTGAATAACATTACGATTATTTTCTTTTATCTCTTGAATTTGAGTAAACCGACTATTTAAATAATAAATCTGCAAATTGAAAGACCAACGTTGCATATCTTCATAAAAATCATTTAAATATGGATTTTGTTCAATATCTTCTAAATGAACATCCCAACCGAAATGTTTTGCTAGTAAATGAGTTAAAGTTGTTTTTCCTGAACCTATATTTCCCGCTATTGCAATATGCATAACCTAATTAATTTCTGAATATATTAGTATAAATAGTAAAGATACTAAATTACGAAAATTAGGGAAGTAAACAAGTAAATTAGTTTAAAACTAAACAGTATTTTAAAACTTGATTTTTAAGTCTAAAAAAGTAATGATCACCTACTTTTTTAACCTCTTTAATATCTTTTAATTCTTCTGGAAGTTGAATTTCTAATAAATTATCCCCTTGATAATTGAATAATTCTAATTTATTATCATGATTGATAACAATAAATTTTGAATCTAATAAAACTGAAGTTGCATTTTCAATTGCTAAATGTTGAATTAAGGTTCCATAAATATCTAATATGTAAACTCCTTTTTGTTTATCAAATAGAAAAAGTCGATTTTCGAATTCCTCCATTTTTTCCAATTGATTCAGACCTAAAGTTTGGTTTAAGTTCGTAATACGTTGGCTTTGATTTCTACCTTTAATCGAATAGAATAATAAATTATAATTTACTTGATCAAAAAGCCATACTTTATTTGGCTGGCTTGATGTGGCAACTTTTGTGACATATTCACAATCTAAATCTCCTAATTCTATACATTCGAATAAATTTGTTAAAGTATTATCCAATGAACATATTAACTGCTGCTCCTTAGAAAAAGTCCAAAGTTTCATCGCATTTAAAGGAATCAACTGTTCAATTTCTCCAATCTTCTTTTGACTTTCTGAAAATTTAAGTTTACCAACCGAATCAAACTTTTGAATTAAGTTTTTTTTAAAAATGAAAATGTTTTCAAATAGATCTACTTGCCAATCACTTAAACTATCAACTTGATAAGAAACAGGAAATCTCTTCCATTCAAAACTTCTAGTTTGAGAAATAGAAACCGATTCCATCAAAATAAAAATGATAATTAAAATTCGACGTAACATTAAATAACCTTTGGATATTCACAAACATACCATTTATTTACTTTGAAACCATATCAAATGAAATTAATTTAAACTATGTAAGAAATTAATTAATTCAATATTAAATTCAACAAATTAATAATTTTCAAGGTGTTTTATCCCTTTCAAATTTTCAATAGTTCCTCTATAATATCCCGGTTATTTGATAAACGAGGAATTTTATTTTGTCCCCCTAATTTATTTTTTGATTTTAACCATTTATCAAACACACCATTTTCAAGAACTTGAATTTTTAACGGTTCCAAAACCATATTTTTATATCGTTTGGCTTCATAATCGGAATTTAGCTCTTGTAAAACACCGTCTAAATACCTTCCAAATTCATTTATATCATTAGGAGGATCAATAAATTCTATCAACCATTCATGTCCTCCTTTTATCTTATCATTCATGAAAATTGGTCCAGCTGTAAAATCACGAATTTGAGCTTTAAATTTTTCTGAGGTAATTGAAATAGCTTTTTCAGCGTTATCAACAATTAATTCTTCTCCAAAAACATTTATATAAGATTTAGTTCTTCCCGTAATTTTAAAACGATATGGGGATTTTGATGTAAACTGAACCGTATCGCCAATAATATAACGCCACAAACCTGCATTTGTTGTGATAACTAAAGCATAATTTACACCAATTTCAACCTCTGAAAGATCAATAACATGTTCGGACTTTACCCCCTTATAATGAGACATTGGAATAAACTCATAAAAAACACCATAATCTAACATCAATAAAAGTTCATTTGATTTTTTTTGATCTTGAATACCAAAAAAACCTTCAGATGCATTATAAGACTCTACATAATTTATTTTTTTTGGTCCTATTAATTCTTTGAACTCCTTTTCATAAGGCGCAAAACTGACTCCGCCATGCATATATAATTCGAGATTTGGCCAGACTTCTTTCAAATATTTTTTCCCTGAATATGCTAAAATTTTTTTCACCAAAACTAAAGTCCAGCTTGGAACACCAACTAAAATACAAACATCTTCATTAATTGTACTTTTTGCCATGCGATCGATCTTGTGTTCCCATTCTGTCATTAATGCTATTTCTCGAGATGGAGTTCTACGAATTTCCGCCCACCATGGTAAATTTTTCATCAATATCGCTGACAAATCACCGGTAAATGAATCTTTAGAAATTGGATTAATCTTAGCTGAACCACCTATTATCAAGTGTTTACCTGAATATAATCTACAATTTGGGAAATTGTGATAATAAAGAGACAATAAATCTTTCCCCCCCTTTTGATGGCATTCTTCCAATGCATCTTTTGTAACAGGGACAACTTTACTTTTAGAAGATGTGGTTCCCGAAGATTTTGCAAACCATTTTGTTTCAGATGACCAAAGTACTTTTTGCTCTCCATTTAATAAACGGTCAATGTATGGTTTTAAATCTTCGTATGTTGTTAGTTCAATTTTAGACTTAAAGTCCTTATAAGATTGTATTGTTTGAAAATCATGTTTTTTACCCCATTCAGAATCTATACCTCCCTGAATTAATTTCTCTAATATTTCTCTTTGAACATCTATTGGGTATTTTCTGAAAAGATCTATTTGATGAACTCTTTTTTTAATTACCCAAGCGAAAATGGAGTTAAAAGGCATGATAATTTATTTGAATAAAAAAATCCTGCTCTAATGAACAGGATTGTACAATATCTTAAAGAAGACTTATCCCCAAATAAGGATAGATGCAATAACCCCTAATACAATGATTGTGTAAATTGTACCAACTGCTGCAGTCGAACCTTCGAAAAAATTATCTTTTGACATAACTTAATTTTTTTTCAAATTTAAAAATAATCCAAATAAATAAAGACTATTTTTTACTTTTTTTCCTTTTTTTCTTTTTCCTACCATCCATAACAGTGTCATCCTCTGCATCTCCGTCCTCATCTTCTTCAACGCCAAAACGATAGGTTTCCTTACCATGAATATCATACTTAAATTCTTGAAGAACAACACCTTTTTTATAAAGTGTCCTGTGTTTTAGTTTCTTATTAAAATAATACTCTTCGGACCAACCTTCTAACCTACCTTTCTTATAGGTGCATTGATCTTGTATATGACCTTCATAAAAAAACGTTTTAAACTCTCCTTCTTTCACATTGCTTACCCAATTCTCTGTTCGTAAAAGAGTACCATCATCATAATAATATTTCCAATTACCATCTTTTACACCCATTTTATAGATTAAATCCTGAACAATAATACCATCTTCATTGAACATCAAGAACTTTCCATTTAGATTTCCATTGACATAGTTTGATACTTTTTGAATTTTAGAGTCTTCAGGAAAATACGTTCTTTGTTGACCATGTAAAAGACCATCATTGTAATTTTCCCACAATGTAGTATCTCCATTTTTACGAAAGAAAATAGCTCTACCATGTTGTTTTCCTACAAAGTAATTAATCTCCCATGCAACCTGACTAGTTGAATCATAAAAATAAGTCCATACCCCATTTCTAATTCCAGTAATATGATTTCTAATTACCATTGGACAACCAGACTCGTAAGTTGTTGTATCTTGACCATCCTCCTTACCGTTTACGAAATATACGGTTCTCTCTAACATTCCATTATTATGACAAGTCTCACATATTCCATTGAATGGAGTACCATCTATTCCAGCAGTAAAGGTGTTGTGATCTTCATCGTAGGATAACTTTTCATTACAATCAATTATACCTGCCCTTTTTCCACATTCCCACTCTGCATATTTTAGATTTTTTCTTCTTTGAACCGATTTTTCATAACAAGTTCCTACTTCACTTTTGTTTGCTCTTCCAACTTTTGGAATTTGTGCATTTAAAATGAAATTAATTGACAAAACGAACAGTAATAATATTGTTTTAATCATAATCCTTTTTTAGTTTGCCATTTCACTCATGAACTTGATTCTCATTAGCCTTAACTCTTCCTCACTGTAATCTCCATCAAATTCATGATAAGCAACAGTTAAATCATCTGTTTCAGCTTCAGAGAAATAATCGTAAATTTCATCTTGATTGTCTTGATCTAAAACATCTTCTATGTAATAATTAATATTAACTCTAGTCCCTGAAGCTACTATTCCTTCAATTTCTTCAATAACTTCATCAATAGATTTACCCATAGCTCGTGCTATATCTTCTAAAGGTAACTTACGATCAATATTTTGAATCAATTGAACCTTCAATATAGATTTATTGACCAATGACTTAACAACTACATCATTTGGACGTTCAATATTATTATCTTTAACATAATTACCTATTAAATCAACGAATGGTTTTCCATACCTAGCTGCTTTTCCAGAACCAACTCCTTGAATATTTGTTAACTCCTCTATTGTAATGGGATAATGAAAACACATATCAGCCAAAGATGGCTCTTGAAAAATCACAAATGGTGGTATTTTATTTTGTTTGGATATAGTTTTTCGTAAATCTAAGAGTATTTTATATAAAACCTCATCAAAAGCAGCTTTGGATGTGTTAATAACAACACCATCATCGATACTCGAGGAATAGTCATGCTCTTTTATAATCGTAAAAGAAGTTGGATTTTTAATATATGCTCTACCCTTATCAGTCAATTTAAGAACTCCATAAGTCTCAATATCTTTATAAAGAAGACCATGAACTAAAGTTTGACGAATCAGCGCATTCCAAAAATGTTCATCTTTTTCTTTTCCGATACCAAAATTAGATAATGTATTATGTTTGTATGACTTTATATCAGCTGTAACATTACCAACAAGGAATGAACAATAATGCTTGTGTTTATGCATTTCTTTTAAATCTTGAATGGCATCTAACAACATTTTAACATATTCCTTACCTTCGCTTTTTTCCTTAGGGTTTCTACAATTATCACAAAGATTATTACATTGACTTTCATCAAATTCTTCTCCAAAATAATGAAGTATAAATTTTCTTCTACAAACTGAAGTCTCTGCAAATGAAACCATTTCATGTAGTAATTGCTTCCCTATTTCTTGTTCTGACAAAGGTTTACCTTGAAGAAACTTTTCTAGTTTTTCGATATCTTTGTAGCTGTAAAAAACAAGGCAATCACCTTCTCCTCCATCCCTACCTGCTCTTCCAGTCTCTTGATAGTAGCTTTCCAACGATTTAGGAATGTCATGATGAATAACAAATCTTACATCTGGTTTATCTATCCCCATACCAAATGCTATTGTAGCCACAATAACTGAAGCATCCTCCATCAAAAACATATCTTGATGTTTTGCTCTAGTACTTGCGTCTAAACCTGCATGATAAGGTAAAGCATTAATTCCATTAACTTGTAATAATTCGGCTAACTCCTCAACCTTTTTTCTGCTCAAACAATAAATAATACCGCTTTTCCCTTCTTTAGAACGTATATATCTGATAATCTCCTTTTCTACATCGCTTTTAGGCCTTATTTCATAGTACAGATTTGATCGATTAAATGATGATTTAAAAACTGTCGCATCCAACATATTTAAATTCTTCTGAATATCATACTGAACCTTAGGAGTTGCGGTTGCTGTTAATGCAATAATTGGAACATTTGAAATTTGCTCAAATATTTCTCTTAACCTTCGATATTCAGGTCTAAAATCATGACCCCATTCTGAAATACAGTGCGCTTCATCTATAGCAAAAAAAGAAACTTTAACATCATTCAAAAACGCAACATTTTCTGGTTTAGTTAATGATTCAGGTGCAACATACAATAATTTAGTATCTCCATTCAAAACATCATTCTTAACTTTGGTAACTTCAGATTTAGATAATGATGAATTCAAAAAATGAGCTACATCTTCGTTGTTACTTATTGTTCGAATAGCATCTACTTGGTTTTTCATTAGTGCTATTAATGGAGAAACAATAATTGCTGTTCCTTCAAGAATCAAAGCTGGTAATTGGTAACAAAGAGATTTACCACCACCAGTAGGCATTATAACGAATGTATTATTACCTTGAATCACATTAGAAATGATTTCTTCCTGCTTTCCTTTAAATTGATCAAAACCAAAATAGTGTCTTAAAGCTCCTTTTAAATCATTTTCAACCATGAAATTATGTTGCATGAATTTTATTTTGATAAACTATATCTTCTAACGAAAATAACAAAAAATAAAGAGTTATGCCAACTATTTATAGTAATTTTTCATATTAAGACCTTTGCTCTAAAAACAATTTAATCGAACTGAAGCTGAAAACTACTTTTAATTTTTTATCTATTAATTATTATAAGAAAAATAGCTGCAAATGTCTTAATTATAGTTTAAAAAGAATAGTAATTAATCTGAATTTATATCTTTGTTAGTTGGAATAAAAACATATAAATTATGTCAAAAAATCGTCGTCAAGAAGCATTAGACTATCATTCTTCAGGTAAACCAGGTAAAATAGAGGTTGTTCCTACAAAGCCTTATGCATCACAAAGAGATTTGTCATTAGCTTATTCTCCGGGTGTTGCAGAACCTTGTTTGAAAATTGCAGATAAAAAATCTGATGTTTACAAATATACTTCTAAAGGAAATTTAGTTGCTGTAATATCTAACGGAACAGCTGTACTAGGTTTGGGAGATATTGGTCCAGAAGCATCAAAACCGGTTATGGAAGGAAAAGGCCTTCTCTTCAAGATATTTGCAGATATCGATGTTTTTGATATTGAGATTGACGCTTCAGATCCTGAAAAATTTATTCAAACTGTTAAAGCAATATCTCCAACTTTTGGTGCAATTAATCTTGAAGATATTAAAGCACCTGAAGCTTTTGAAATTGAAAAAAGATTAAAAGACGAGTTAAATATACCTCTTATGCATGATGATCAGCACGGAACTGCAATTATTTCAGCTGCTGCTTTATTAAACGCATTGGAATTAGCCAATAAAGAAATTGATAAAGTAAAAATTGTGGTTTCTGGAGCAGGAGCAGCTGCAATTTCGTGTGTTAAATTGTATATTTCATTAGGTGTTGATATTAATAATATTTTCCTTTTTGATTCTAAAGGATTAATAAACAAAAAAAGAACTGATCTTGATGATCAAAAACAGCTATTTGCAAATCATTCTGAAGATGCAACTTTATCTGAAGCAATGGAGAATGCTGATGTATTCTTAGGATTATCGAAGGGAAATATTGTTTCTAAAGATATGATCACTTCAATGTCAAAGGATCCAATTGTATTTGCTTTAGCTAATCCAGAACCTGAAATTTCATACAAAGACGCCATGTCTGTTCGAAAAGATATTATAATGGCTACTGGCAGATCAGATCATCCTAACCAAGTCAACAATGTATTAGGCTTTCCCTACATATTTAGAGGAGCTTTGGATGTAAGAGCAACGGTTATTAATGAAGAAATGAAATTAGCAGCTGTTAAGGCACTAGCATCTCTTGCGAAAGAAACAATTCCTGAAGAAGTTATAGAAGCTTATGGTGAAAAAAATATACTTTTTGGAAGAGAACAAATAATACCTAAGCCATTAGATCCTCGTTTAATTTATTACGTTGCTCCTGCTGTAGCAAAAGCTGCAATGGAATCAGGTGTGGCACAAAATCCAATTGAAAATTGGGATGCCTATGAAATGGAACTTAAAAAACGTTTAGGTATTGACAATAAATTAATCCGAGACTTAACCACTAAAGCTCAAAACAATCCTAAAAGAGTTGTTTTTGCTGAAGCGGATAACATAAAAATATTAAAGGCAGCTCAAACGTCTCTTGAAGAAGGGGTTTCTTTTCCAATTTTGCTCGGAAAGAAAAATGTCATCAAATCTTTAATCGAAGAATATTCTTTAGAATTTTCGGAAGTTGAGATTATTGATCCTAAATCTGATGATGAAGAAGAGCGAAGAATAAAGTACGGAAAAGCATTCTTTGAAAAAAGAAAGCGTAAAGGTTTTACAGAGTTTGAAGCCATTCAAATAATGCGAGAACGAAATCATTTCGGTGCGATGATGGTAGAATCTGGAGATGCTGACGCAATGATTTCAGGATCAACAAGAAATTACCGTGATGTTGTAAAGCCTGTAATTCAAACTGTTGGTTTACAGAAAGACGTCAATACAATTGGTGGAATGTATATTCTTGTTACTAAAAGAGGTCCTTTATTTTTGGCTGATACTACAATTAATATGAACCCAACTGCTGAACAGATTGCAGAATTAACAAATAATGTTGCTAAAATGGTTCGTAAATTCAAAGTAACACCTAGAATAGCATTATTAAGTTATTCAAACTTTGGTTCAGCACCAGGAGAGGATCCAAAAAAAATGGCTAAAGCTATTGAAATTCTCCACAAAAATCATCCAAATCTATTAGTTGATGGTGAAGTTCAGGCCAACTTTGCTTTGAATAATGATTTAATGATGGATAAATTCTCTTTTTCCCAACTAGCAAACAAACAAGTAAACGTTCTTATTTTCCCTAATCTATCTTCTGGTAATATTGCTTATAAATTACTTCAAGAAATGACCGAAGGTGATGCGGTAGGACCAATACTAGTCGGATTGAAAAAATCTATTCATGTTTTACAACTAGGATCCTCAGTGAGAGAAATCATTAATATGGTTAAGGTTGCAGTTGTTGATGCACAAAACAAATAAATTATGATTACTCATTTAAGAGGTAAATTAGTTGAAAAACACCCTACTGAAATTATTGTGGAGTGTAATGGTATTGGCTATGAGGTTAAAATCTCACTCAATACTTTTTCTTCGCTTTCTGATGATGAAGCAGTTTTTATACATACTCAATTTATCGTTCGAGAAGATGCACAAATACTTTATGGTTTTAACTCAAAAGAAGAAAGACAAATCTTCAATCAATTAATATCTGTATCAGGTATAGGTCCAAATACTGCTATGATTATGCTTTCTTCATTAACCCCAGAAGAGGTCATTTCGGCAATACAAAGTGAAGATGTAAAAACGATTCAAAGTGTCAAAGGAATTGGTCTAAAAACAGCACAAAGAGTAATTGTTGATTTGAAAGATAAAATGAGTAAAATTGAAATTGCGAGTGAAAATATTTTCAACAATAACAATACAAATCGATTTGATGCGTTTACAGCATTGAGTTCTTTAGGTTTTGATAAAAAAGCAATTGATAAAGCTTTAGACAAAATAACTACAGGAACTGAAAGTGTAGAGGAATTAATAAAAGGAGCTCTAAAAATTTTGTGAGTTTGTTGTTGAAGGGGAAATATAAATTTCTTTTTAGTCTTTTTTTGACCTATTTTTCAATGGGGGTAATGAATATGCTATTGGGTCAAGATACCCTTAGATATCCTATTCAATCTCCAAATGACCCAACACAATCTAGAAAGCAAAGTTTTGATTTAGGAGACCCTTCTTCAGTCAATAAAACAATTGTTTACGATCCTAAGACAGGAACTTATGTTTTTAAGGAAACAATTGGCGACAGTGAATTAAACTATCGTAATTCTTCTCTTATGACCCTAGAAGAATACCTTGATTACGAAGCATCAAAAGCAAGAGAGGTCAACTGGAAAGAACACATCGATGAACAAACAGAAGAGAATAGAACATTGGAATTTCCTATAAAAGTTGGAAGTAAATTGTTCGAAAACTTCTTCGGGTCAGATGAAATTACTATACGCCCGGCCGGTTCAGTTCAACTTCAGTTTGGGGTTAACTCATCCCGATACGATAATCCGATAGTACCTGTCAATCAGAGAAAAATTACAAGATTTGATTTTCAACAACAAATCCAGTTGGATCTTGTTGGACAAATTGGTACAAAATTAAAAATAGGAACCAGTTACAACACACAAGCAACTTTTGATTTTAATAATATCTCAAAACTTGAATTTACAGGCAAAGAAGATCAAATAATGCAAAAAATTGCTCTTGGAAATGTCTCTATGCCCTTACCGACAAGTTTAATTCAAGGTTCGCAAACATTATTTGGAGCATATACCCAACTCAAATTTGGAAGAGCAACTGTTGATTTAATTGCAGCTTCCTCAAAAGGTAAAAGACAAGAAATTAATGTTGCAGGTAAGGCTCAAGTGAAAGAGTTTGAATTTAGTGCAGATAATTACGAAGCAAATCGCCATTATTATTTAAACTTTTTCCACAGAGATCATTATGATGAAGCAATGAAAACGTTACCAATTGTCAATTCAGGAGTAAACATAACTCGAATTGAAGTATGGTTAACAAATAAAACAAATAACATTGAAAATACTCGAAATATTATTGCTTTTTCTGATTTAGGAGAAAGTAATGCATCGAATTGTCAGGGTGATCCAGGTAATTATAATGCTAATGAAGTTCCATCAAATGATGCAAATGCATTATATGAATGGGTTTCAGATCCTTCAAATCCAGACATTCGAGGTTTTTCAAATGCTGTAAATGCTCTCTCTGCACAAACGACCTCTCCCGGTCCTTTTCAACAAGGTATACATTATGAAAAAGTTCAAAACGCAAGAAAACTAACTGAATCTGAATTTACTTATAATGCATTACTTGGTTATATTTCATTAAATCTACCATTAAATAATGATGAAGTTTTAGGTGTTGCGTATGAGTATACCTACAGAGGAGAAACATACAAAGTTGGTGAATTATCAACTGATGGAGTTGCTGGTCAAGATGCTCTTATTGTTAAATTATTAAAATCCACAATAACTGATCCAAAAAATAAAATTTGGGATTTAATGATGAAAAATGTGTACTCAATTGGAGCTTACCAAGTGAGTCAACAAGGATTTAGGATGGATTTATTATACAATAATCCAGCAACATCATTACCAATCCCTTTCTTTCCATACACTGGCGTTGATGACAAACTTCTTGTAAACCTTCTTGAAATGGATAAAATCAATCAAAATAACCAACCATTTTCTGATGGTGTTTTTGATTTTGCTCCGATAACTTATGAAGGAAATAAAGCTACAAATGGAGGGACGATCAACGCACGAAATGGTCGCGTTTATTTTTCAACTGTAGAGCCATTTGGACAAACCTTATCTGAAAAACTAAAAGCTGTAAACGTTCCTGATGTCATTATTAATCAAGTTGCTTTTACTGAATTATATGACTCTACACAAACTGCTGCTCAGCAAATACCATCAAAAAACAGATATAGTTTCAAGGGTGAATATCAATCATCTGTTTCATCAGATATTCCATTAAATGCTTTAAATGTTCCTGAAGGTGCAGTGAGCGTTACTGCAGGAGGAATTAAACTTGTTGAAGGTGTTGATTATACAGTAGACTATAACTTAGGAAGAGTTAAAATTTTAAATTCTGGAATATTAGAATCAAACACTCCAATAAAAGTTTCTGTAGAAAGTAATTCTGTATTTGGCTTTCAATCTAAATCACTTGTTGGCGGGAGGTATAATTATAGATTCAGTGAGAACTTAAATGTTGGAGCTACTTGGATGAGAATGATGGAAAGGCCTGTTACTCAAAAAGTAGATATTGGAAGTGAGCCATATAAAAATAATATTATTGGAACTGACATTGCTTTCAAGACAGAATTACCATTTCTTACTAAGTTTATTGATAAATTACCCGTTCTATCTACAACTGAAAAGTCAACATTATCTTTCACAGGTGAGTTCGCTCATATTATTCCAGGATCTCCTAAAGCGGTAAGTAAAAGTGGAATATCATATGTTGATGATTTCGAAGGTGCTCAAAGTACAATTGATCTAAAGTCTTCTATCGCATGGAAATTAGCTAGTATTCCTCAAGGTCAGAATGATATATTCCCTGAAGCTGTATCAAAAGAATTGTCAAGTAATTTTAAACGTTCAAAACTTGCTTGGTATACCATTGATCAATTATTCTACTCAAATAATTCACTCACTCCAAAACATATCAAAGAAGATCCAAGTATGTTAGCTGATAGTAGAATGAGAATAGTACAAACAACAGAAATTTTCCCTAATACCCAGTTAGCATATGGTACACCTACTCCTCTTCAAACAATGGATTTAGCATATTATCCAGCTGAAAGAGGGATGTACAATTACGACACAACAAATACTGTTGACGCTAACGGAAATTGGATTGATCCAGAAAATAGATGGGCTGGAATTATGCGCCCTTTAAGTACAAATAACTTTGAGCAAAGTAATATCCAATACATTCAATTTTGGATTTTAGATCCATTTAACCAAGATACTGAAAATTTAAACCCAAACACCACGCATTCAGGAGGAGATTTATATTTTAATTTAGGTAATATTTCAGAAGATATTTTACCAGATTCCTATAAAAGTTATGAAAATGGATTACCTGCAAACAATACAACAAATACAAGTGATTTAGATACAACAAATTGGGCAAGAGTTTCAACTTTACAGCCTGTTGTAAATGCTTTTGACACAGATAACGAAGCAGTCCTAAATCAGGATGTTGGTTTAGACGGTTGGATAGACAGTGATGAATCAAAAGCATTTCAAAAATATGTCAATTGGGTTCAGAATAACCCTACAATTTTACCTGAAGTAAAAACTCGTATGATTACCGACCCTTCAAATGATGATTATACTTTTTACAGAAACGATCAATATGATACAGAAAGTGCTGATATACTGAAACGTTACAAAAAATACAATGGAATGGAAGGAAACTCTCCTACTCCTGATATGTCAAAAACAATTAATCAAGAAGGATATCCAACTGCTGCAAGTAACACCCCTGATAATGAAGATTTAAACCTTGATAACAACTTATCTGAATCAGAGAGTTATTTTCAATATAGAATAAGTTTGAGGCCTAACGATATGGTGGTAGGTAAGAACTACATCACAAGTGTTCAGCAAGTTACCGTCGGAACTGGTTCAGCTCAAAAAACAGAAAATTGGTATCAATTTAAAGTTCCAATAGTTGAACATGAAAAAAAGGTGAATGGTATTCAAGATTTCAGGTCTATTCGTTTTATGCGAATGTTTTTGAAGAATTTTGATGAAGAAATTGTAGTTAGATTTGCAAGATTGGAATTATTAAGAGGTGAATGGAGAGTATATGCTGAAGACTTAACTCACCCTGGCGAAAGTATTACCCCTGAACCTAATTCAACAAACTTCAACATTGGGATTGTTAATGTCGAGGAAAATGATCAAAGAGAACCTATCAACTATGTCATCCCACCTGGTATTATTCGAGAAAGTGACCCTTCGCAAGCAGTTCAAAGACAACTAAATGAGCAATCCTTAGTTTTAAATGTTTGCAACCTTCAAGATGGAGATGCTAGAGCTACATACAAAAATGTAACATTTGATGTTCGAACTTATAAAAAATTAAAAATGTTTGTACATCTTGAAGAATCAGACCCTTTGTTATATCCATATGCAAATGAGGAACTAACAATGTTTATGAGATTAGGTTCTGATTTTACAGATAATTATTACGAATATGAATTCCCTTTGTATAAAACAGAGTATGGAGCGTCTTTAGCAGATGACATCTGGCCTTCTGAAAATGAAATGGAAATTATTTTTGACGACTTATTGAATCTAAAAAACAATAGAAATCAAGCTATTCAGAATGGTAGTACATCCGTTGCTTTCTCAGTTGAATACAGTGAAATTGACCCTAAAAATGCTAAGAGAGTTTTGAAGGTTAAAGGTAGTCCAAACTTACAAGGTCTAAAAACCGTTATGATTGGTGTAAGAAATCCAGCAAAAAATGATATTAATCCATGGCCAAATGGTGGATTGGATAATGGGGAAGCTGAATGTGTGCAAATTTGGATTAACGAATTAAGGCTTACTGATTTTACAAGTGAAGGAGGTTCAGCTGCAATTGCTCAAGCTCAAATTAAAGCTGCTGATTTTGGAAACTTACAAGTATCTGGAAACTATAGTGGAATAAATTGGGGAAGTGTTGATAGTAGAGTACAAGAGCGGCAGCGTAATGAAAGGTTGGGACTTGATTTGAATACGAATATGCAATTAGGTCAATTTTTCGGAAGAAGAGCAAGAATTTCCTTACCTTTTTTCTACAGCCATTCAATTAATGTAGTAAATCCAGAATATGACCCCTATAACCCTGATATTAAATTAAGTAGTTATGATTTAGCTACAAAAAGAGAACGAGCAAAATTAGGACAAGATTTAACAGAAAGAATATCTTACAATTTTACTAATGTTAGAAAAGAAGCTGCTCAAGGTGCTACACCTCATTTTTGGAAATTAAGTAATTGGTCAACGAGTTATTCATACTCTGAAAATTTAAGAAAAGACTTTAATACAAAATATGATCGGACGAAAACTTGGAATTCTGGCCTAAATTATAATTATTCATTTAATACAAAACCATATGAACCTTTTAAAAAATCTAAGTTTCTAAAAAAATCTAAATGGTTCAAAATCATTAGAGAAAGTAATATTTACTTTACACCAAAAACAATTTCATTTAAAAATGAAGTGAATCGAACATATAATGAAAGACAAATTAGAAATAATTTAGCTCCTGATTATGAAATCACCCCTGTATACTTAAAACAATTTAATTGGAAACGACAGTACAATTTGGGTTATGACTTGACTAAAAACTTAAAATTCACATTTAATGCCGTTGCTCAAGCGATATTTGTTGAAGGACAGGGACAAGTAAATAAAAACTTGGATCCTAATGGATATCAAGAATTTAGAGATACTATTTTATCACAAGCGAGAACTGGAGGTAAAATGATGGATTACACTCAAAACTATTCATTCAGTTACAATGTCCCATTCAATAAAATACCAGCATTAGATTGGATTAATGCGAATACAAAATATAGTGGTACATATAATTGGCAGAGAGCACCTCTTAGTCAACCAGAATTCGGTCATACTATTCAAAACAGTAGAAATATTAATGTTACTACTCAGCTTAATTGCATTACCTTGTACAATAAAGTTCCTTATTTGAAAAAAGTAAACAGTCAAGGTAAAAACTCAAGAAATAATGGAAGAAGATCAGCCGTACCAACCAAAAACACCCCTACAAGAAAGGAAAATATACAAGAAAAACCTGAGTCTGAAATGACTAAAAAAGAGTTACGAGAGAAGAGAAAAAAAGAACGTAAAGAAAAAAGAGAAAAAAAGAAAAAAGAAAAAGCTGCAAAAGAAGTACAACCTCTTGGTGGTTTTTTAGCTAATATGTTAATGAGTATTCGCAATGTCTCAGGAACATACAGCTTAACAGATGGAACACTTTTACCAGGATTTAATCAAGAGGCTAAAATTCTAGGAACTCCTAATGGCTTAATTTCTCCTCTCGCTGGATTTACGTTTGGTCAACAAGGTTACGACTTATTTGGTCGTTCTAATGGTTATGATATTGCTCAAATTGCAGCAGGTAAATCTACTGGTAACTCAGGAACGGACTCAAATTGGTTAATTAAAAATGAAGATTTAAACAAAGCTAGAACTATTAATCACACACAAAACATAAGTGGTAGGGCTAGTTTAGAGCCTTTTAAAGATTTCAAAATTGAAATGAGTTTAAATCGAAATTACTCAGTTAACTCAACAGATTTTTACAGATGGGTAGTTAATTCAGGAAGTATTGACATAAATGATGGTCAATATTTATCACAAAGTAGGGTTGAGACTTCAAATATTAGTTATTCAGCCATATCAATGAGCACAGCTTTTATAAAGTCTAATAAAAAGAATTTATACAGTTCTTCAACATTTGAAAACCTCTTGACTAATAGAGCTGAAGTATCTAAACTACTTGGTCAGAATAATTCAAGCTCAACTGGTATAATTAATGGTTTTTATGATGGATACGACGGTTCTCAACAAGAAGTAGTTTTAGGTGCATTTTTATCTACTTATACAAATAAGCCAATAAATTCTAGAAATATTAACCCTATCAGAAATATACCTCTCCCAAATTGGTCTGTGAATTACAATGGATTATCTAAAATGAAATTCATGAAAAAGTATGCTAGAAATTTAGTTATTCGACATTCATATAGTTCTTCAATTTCAGTCTCTGGAATGCAAACAAATTTAAATGCAAATCAGTCTAATAACGTAAGAGATATTAATAATAACTTTGAAGCACCTAACGTTATTCAAAATATTTCAATTGCAGAGAGATTCTCTCCATTAATTGGTTTTGATGCTACTTGGAATATTCAAAATCAAGGACTTATAACAAAATTTGAGATCAAAAAAGATAGAAATACGACATTATCTTTAAATAACAATCAAGTAACAGAAATTTTAGGAACAGAATGGGTTATAGGGACAGGTTTTAAATTTGAAAAAGTTAAAATGCCAATCAATAAAATTCCCGCAAGTCCTGTAAATATCAGAATAGACTTTACCTTCAGAGATAACTTGACTGTAGTAAGAAAAATTGTTGAAAATTCTAATCAAGCAACTGCAGGTCAAAGAGTCGTTTCAATTAAATCTTCAGCAGATTACAATATGAGTCAAAACTTAGTACTTCAATTTTATTATGATCAAGTTATAACAACACCAAAAATAGCTACATCTTATCCAACAGGAAATTTAAATTGTGGACTAAGATTAAGATTTAACTTAGCAGGGGTTCAATAAAACATTATGAAAGAAGAATTTAACATTAGAAAAGCAACTAAAGGTGATGAAAAAGAAATAATGATGTTAATTAAAGAATTAGCATTATTTGAGAAAGCGCCAAATGAAGTGGTAAATACCGCTGAACAATTAAAAATAGATCTTTTTGAAGATCAAATTTGCGATGCTTTTGTAGCAGAGGTAGAGGATAAAGTCGTTGGTTTTGCATTATACTATACATCATATTCAACGTGGAAAGGGAGGTGTTTATATCTTGAAGATTTCTATGTTCTTCCTGAATACCGAAAATTAGGTATTGGATCTAAACTGTTTGACTTAGTCGTAGATATTGCTAAAAATCGAAATGTTAAACGTATGGAATGGCAAGTTTTAGACTGGAATGAAAATGCGATTAATTTTTATAAAAAGAAAAATGCTATATTAGATGATGAATGGTTAAACGGAAGAATCTTCTTTTGATTCTGAAAATTTAAAACATGGGGAAAACAATCATAATAGCAGGAGGAACGGGTCAAATCGGGCAAGCTTTAGAACAAAAACTAAAAGCTAAAGGTCATGAAGTTCGAATTCTGACCAGAAGACCTAAAAATGATAATGAGTTTTATTGGAACCCTGTCAAAAAAGAAATTGATACTGAAAGTATAAGTAATGTAAATATCATTATCAATCTTTGTGGTGCAAACATTGGAGATAAGAGATGGACTAAAACAAGAAAAATTGAATTAGAAAAATCTCGCACACAACCGGCAGACTTTTTATTTTCAATAGTTAAAAAATTCTCAAAGCTTGAAGCTTATATAACAGCTTCTGGAGCAAACTGTTACGGCCATTTAAACACCATGATTGCCTACAATGAGAAAGACCCCTATGGATCAGATTTTTTATCTGAAATTGTTGAGAAATGGGAGAAATCAGCTGATCAATTTAATGGTTTTTGTCCTGTAATTAAAATGAGAACTTCAATTGTTCTTGAAAAAAATAAAGGGGCTTTTCCTAAAATTGCAAAACCAATTGAAATGGGATTCGGCTCACCTCTCGGAAATGGTGAACAAATGATTTCTTGGGTTCATATAGAAGACCTTATAAATTCGTTCTTATTCTTCATTGAAAACCCAATACATGGTACCTACAATATTGTTGGAGGGAATGAAACAAATAAAGTTTTCCTTCAAACTTTAGCAACTTTTTTAAATAAAGGTTTTTGGCTTCCAAGAGTTCCAAAATTTTTACTCAAATTAATTTTAGGTGAAAGAGCTGAATTAGTTTTAGAAGGAGTTAAAATTTCGAATCAAAAAATGAATGATTTGGGGTTTAAATTTAAGTACACAAATCTTCATAGAACTTTTGAAGATTTATATCAAAAAAAGAGTGAATCATAAACTGACTCACTCCTAAAAATTTATGCTTAACTAATCTTTACAATAACTCGTTTGCAATATTAGCTAATTCAGAACGTTCACCTTTTTCAAGTTTTATGTGAGCGAATAATGACTGGCCTTTCAAGCGATCAATCAAATAAGCTAAACCATTACTTTGTTCATCTAAATAAGGAGTATCTATTTGATTGACATCTCCTGAAAAAATAATCTTCGTGTTTTCACCTGCACGTGTGATAATTGTTTTTATTTCGTGAGGGGTTAAATTTTGAGCTTCATCAATAATAAACAAAATATTTGATAAACTTCGGCCACGAATGAATGCTAATGGAGAAATGATAATTTTTCCGTTTTGCTCCATTTCAATAATAGCTTTATGTTTTCTCTCATTTTCACCAAACTGAGATTTTATAAACTTTAAATTATCAAATAACGGTTCCATGTATGGACTGATTTTATCATTTGCATCACCTGGTAAAAATCCAATCTCCTTATTTGAAAGTGGAACAATTGGTCTTGCCATTATGATTTGTTGATACGATTTAGATTGCTCTAAAGCAGAAGCCAAAGCTAATAAAGTTTTACCTGTTCCAGCTACTCCTTGAAGCGCTACTAATTTTACATTATTATTCATCAATGCATTTAATGCAAAAGCTTGTTCAGCATTTTTTGGTTTTATACCATACACAAACTCTTTTTCAATTCGTTTCAATTGATTGGTTGGCTGATCGTAGGCAACTAATGATGACGTTTTTCCATTCTTTAGTATATAATAGCCATTAGTAATCTTTTGATCACCCAACAATCCATCTTCATCAATTTTTCCATATGTAAAAATTTGTCGAATAACTTCAGAATCAACACCTTCTATAGTATATGTTCCTGTCTTTTCTAATTCAACAGTATTTACTTTACCAGTATTGAAATCTTCAGCAATAATACCTAAAGCCTTAGCTTTAATTCTCATATTAATATCTTTTGTCACTAATTTGACTTCAAAATTTGGTTCAGTCTCTTTAAGCGATAATGCAGTATTAATAATCTTATGGTCGTTTTTACCAACCGAATAAATATATTCAGCGTTAATTTCTTTGGGACTATTATCTAAAGCTATTTTAAATTTACCATATCCCCTACCTAAACTTATCCATTCTTGTAAACTAGATTCGTTTGATAATTTATCTATAAATCGAATAACCTCTCTTGCACTAAAATTTTTAGAGTCATTCCCAACCTTAAATTTATCTAATTCCTCAAGAACTGTAATTGGTATGGCTATATTATTATCTACAAAGGATGTTATTGCATGGTGATCATGCAATAGAACAGATGTGTCTAGTACATAAATTTTCTTTTTTTTAGCCATTGGATGTAGTTTTAATGTTTTGTGAAAATACGATTAATTTTCTTAATGAAAAATATATTACTTAAAAGTTAAGTTTTTTAAAACATAAAAATAACTATTCATATTTTGAATACTTCAATCAATAACAATTGAAAAGAGTGAATAAAGTGTTACTTTTGTAAAAAAGTAAAAAAATATTTTGATTGATTTAATTTTAAAAGGAGTTCTGACTGGTTTTATTTTAAGTATAATGATTGGACCCGTATTCTTTTTATTATTAGAAACAAGTATACGTAAAGGAATTAAAGCAGCCATTTCATTTGATTTAGGTGTTTTATCTAGTGATTTTATTTACATATTGATTGCCTATCTTTTTTATTCTGAAGTTGAATCATTAACAGAAGGAAAAAACACAGAAATTGCAAAAATTATTGGGGGTAGTTTGTTCATCATTTATGGAGTCATCATTTTCTTTAAAAAGTTCAAACCTCAACCTGTTGATGAAGAAGGAAAAATTATCATAACAAATGAAAACGATAACTGGAAATCATTTATCAAAGGATTTATATTAAACTTTGCAAATCCAATGGTGATCTTTTATTGGTTTAGTGTTATGACACTTGCTTCAAAAAGTACTGATCTTCCAAATGGAAAGTCAATGCCAGTTCTTGCATTTATTGGAATAATACTTGTAAGTTTCTTTACTTTTGACGTTTTAAAAATATTGGGAGCTAAACAATTACGTCCATTAATGACTGAAAATATCTTAAAAGCATTTAATCAACTAATAGGGATTGTATTTCTTGGCTTTGGCTTTTATTTATTAATTACTGCTTATGTCAATTTTAAATAAAAATAATTTGAATCTTAAATTGAATTTTAGAATGAAAATTAATTCATTAAAGTTTACTATTTTCTTATTTCCTTTTTTAGCTTTTTCTCAAAATGAGATAAAAAAAGAAAACTTAAGTCAACGAGATTTAATATACTGGGACTTTAACAAAACAAAAGTTCAATCAGCTGGATGTTACTATGTTGATCAGTATGGTGAAACAAAAGAAAAACATGGTGAATGGAAATACTATGATAAATATGGAGTTCTGGAAGAAGAAAGAAGTTATTACAAAGGTATGCTTGATGGAAAAGTAGCTCTATATTTTGCAAACGGTCAAATAAAACAAGAAGGGTACTTTAAATTAGATCAACAAGATAGTATATATCGTGAATGGAATGAAAATGGAACTTTAGCTATTGAAGGTAAATTTGAAAAAAACATTCAAAAAGGTATTTGGACTTATTATTACATTGACGGTAGGATAAAATCACATGAAAAACACGAAGATGATGTCAATCAAGTTATTAATTTTTGGTTAGAAAATAGAGAGCATACACAAACAATAAAAGACGGTAAGGGGGAAATGGTTACATTTCACACTACAGGAACAATCAAAGAAAATTACACATACTTAAATGGTCTTCCTAATGGACCTTTCACTGAAACTAGTATTTATGGTTACGATTTACTAACTGGTAATTTTAAAGATGGTGAAAAAGATGGTGAATGGAAATATTTTTATTACACTGGAGATCTAGAAAAAATCAGCCATTACAAAAATGATAAACTTGAGGGGTCTTACTTGTATTACTATGATAATGGCACTATAAATGTTAAAGGGCAGTACAAAAATGATAAAAAAGATAGTCTCTGGGAATGGTTTACGAACAAAGGAACACCTGATATGCGTGGTAATTTTGTTGAAGACCTTCAAGATGGAGAATGGAATTATTGGTATCCAACTGGTGAAAAATCTTATATAGCTTATTTTGATAGAGGTTTAAAAACTGGTGAGTGGACATACTGGTACAAAGATGGAACAGTGTTTAAAAAGGGTAATTTTTCAAACGATTTAAAAGATGGTCCATGGAAAACATGGTATGAGGATGGAACACTTTTAATGGATGGTAAATACATTGAAGGAAAAGAAGAGGGTGTTTGGTTAAACTATTGGGAAAATGAAAATCTAAAAAATAAAGCAACATTCAAAGCTGGTGAATTAAACGGTTCGTGGAAATCATACTTCCCTGACGGGAAAATTATGATTGATGGGAAATATAAAAATAATTTTAAAACAAGTCGTTGGACTGAATTTTTCTCAAATGGAATGACAAAAAAAGTCATGACTTACAAGGTTGTTGAGCATAAACCTGTAATGAATTATGGCGTCACAAAAGACCATAAAATTACAGAAAGTGTTCGACATGGAAAGTATCAATCTTATTCACTTAAAGATTTTAAATTAACTGAGGAAGGTTCTTATTTCAAAAATAAAAAACATGGACAATGGAAAGCTTATTATCCTGGAGGGCTGATTGTAGCGGTTGAAACAAATTACAATAAAGGAGAATTGGATGGCCCAATGAAAGAGTTTACACGACGCGGAGAAATTACAACTGAAATAAACTATGCTAAAGGATTAAAGCATGGTAATTTTGTAATTTACGGAGCAAATAAAAAAATTATATCTAAAAAAGTATTTAGTAATGGTGCTCAGGTTAGATAAATATAGAATTTATGATTATTAAAGACGCAAAATTTTTAGTATCAAATACAACTTATAAGGCTTGTCCAACAGATACTAAGCCTGAATACGCATTTATTGGTAGATCAAATGTAGGTAAGTCCTCATTGATAAATATGTTAACGGGAAACAAGAAGTTAGCCAAAACCTCTGGAACTCCTGGTAAGACACAATTAATCAATCATTTTGAAATTAACAATGAATGGTATCTTGTTGATTTACCTGGTTATGGTTACGCTAGAGTTTCTAAAAAAGAAAGGGCTAAATTTGAAGCTTTTATTTCAGAATACTTGTTACATCGTAAAAATTTAACGAATGTTTTCATTTTAATTGATTGTCGTCACGAGCCTCAAAAAATCGATGTAGAATTTATTAATTGGTGTGGAGAAAAACAAATTCCTTTTGCGATAATTTTTACTAAATTAGATAAAATCTCAAGTTCTGTTTTAGGAAAAAATCTAGCACGCTACAAAAAAGAATTATTAAAAACCTGGGATGAAATTCCTCCTGTTTTTACATCTTCAAGTGAATCTGGTTTTGGTAAAGAAAAAATCTTAAACTATATCGATCAAATAAATGAAAGTTACTTTAGTAGTCTAAAATAACATCAAACAACTTTTTGTAAGTTTGTTCAATGCAATTGGCTATTCAAAAATACATTCAACAATTAATTGAAGATTTATCAATTTTTAATGCAAAAGATGTATTAGTCAATGTTTCATCAAATGGATTACAACTTGATCATTTTAACGATGAAGATATTGAAATTAGAGAGAATCAAAATTTTTTAAAGCTTTATCGAAAATCAAAAGCTCATTTTAAAGAATCAGGGATTCAAACGCTTTATCTAGCGAAAGGTGTAATTAAAATATACAATCTCTCTGTTAATGCTCCTATTCTTTTAAATCCAATTAGTGTTGAAAAAAAGTTTGATAGATTCACCTTGAAAGTTGATCGAGAAAATGCAATCATCAACCCTTTTTTGATTGCTTTTTTAAAAAAAGAAGAGATCATCCAATCAGACTATGAGGGGCAGAAATCTGAATTTTGTTCTTTTTTACGACAACTTGAAATCGGAAAAATTGATGAAGATATTTTAATCATTGATAATTTTCATCACCATCGTTATGCAATAATAAAGGAATTAGAAAATTTATTATTAACCGAAAGCTATAATCCTTCTCTTTTAAATTTAATTGAAGGTGATAAATATCAAGCTGAATTTAAACTTCAGTTAGGAAAAGAAACGATATTTCCTACTGACACATATCAACAAGAATTATTTAGGAAAATAGAATTGGAAAACGTGGTTTTAAAAGGTCCTCCAGGAACTGGTAAATCACAAGTAATTACAAATTTAATTTCTAAAGTATTATTTGAAGGTTTACCTTTACTTGTGATTTCAGAAAAACGTGCAGCACTTGAAGTAATTGTTCAAAAATTAATCGAAAGGGAACTACATCACTTTGCTTTTATTACTTCAAACGAAACAAATCCAAATGATTTTATTCAATCGTTGTTATCAACTTGGAATTTTATTGAAAATAATCAGGATCATTTTCAAAATAACCTTTTACTTTCTGAAGAATTAAAAAAACATCTTCAAATTCAGTTGGATTTATTGAATAAACCGAACTTAATAGGTGGAATTTCATTTGATCGTTATCAATCGATTAGTCAAAATATTGATTTTTCAAATGCAATTTTTCACCCGAACACCCCTTCAATTCTTTCTTGGGAAAAGGATGAAAATAAACTTAGAACTATTTTCAAAAATGATTGGTGGCAGTTGCTTCGATTTTTACCAAAATCAATTTTCGATTCAGAAAACATTTTGTCTTTAAATAAACGAATAATAGCATTTAAAAATGATATAAATCTTCTTTCAAATGACTTTACAATTAAATCCATTTCAGATATAAATAGTTTGATGAAACAAGCGGCAGTTTGTCAAGTCATTGAAAATGAAAAAACAAAAAATTACTATGAAGTTTTAATTCCGAAAAGTAAGTTTGAAAAGAAATTTAACCAATTAAAAAAGAAATTTTATAAACTAGAAAAAACCTTTTTAGAAATTGAGGATACGTTACTAAATTGGCGTGAGATTCCTTCTATTACTGAAGCAAGTTGGTTAAAAGAAAATATTGAAAAAGGAGGCTTTATATCGAAAAGAAAAGCTGTAAAACGTTTCAAACAACTTTCAAAAATTCATCCATCTAATGCCCCCTTAATTTTAAATGAAATCATTCGATATCATCAGTTAAAAGTAAAATTTTCGAGATTAGAAATTGATTTTTACGAAATAGGTATTAAAAACCCTAAACTTGACATTTCAATTATTGAAACAACAAAACAACAAATTAAAGATTTTGAGTGGGAAATTTATTTCAATCTAAAGGAAGAAGAGCAAAACAAATTGATTAAAACGCATTCTATTTTACAAAGAATAAAATCTAGTATTAAGTATCATTTTGTACTTGATGACGAAGATCGAATAGATGATTTTTTAACTGCTCTTACCAATCATTTTGAAGCCGTTTATAAAGAACAAAAATTGATAGAAAATTTAGATGAAGAATCGTATAACTTTATCAAAAAAGTTTGTTCAATTGATGAATATGAACGTTCTGTTTACTATTCAAACTTTTTACATTTTGAACGTTTGTTCCCTGAATTCTCTAAATTTGATTACACTAATTTCAATCAACAATTAGAGCAGATAACCGAAACTGAAAACACTGAATTTGAAAACTTTGCTCAATCGATTATTTTTAAAATTTACGAACGTTTTCAAGAGTATCATTTTATAATAAGTCAACCGAATTATAAATTATCCGAAGATCAAAAAGTTCTAAAAAAGAAATTAAAACAAGGAAAGGCGATTTTAGTTAAAGAATTTTCTAAAACACGACAACATAAAAGCATACGTGAATTATTAGAAAGTGATGCTGCTTATTGGATAAAATTAATAAAACCGATTTGGCTCAGTAGTCCAGCACAATTAGCTACAAGTTTACCATTAAATCAAAATGAATTTGACCTTGTTATTTTTGATGAAGCTAGCCAGATTCCTATTGCAAATGCATTGGGTGCAATTCAAAGAGGCAAAAGAGTTGTCATTGCGGGTGATGAACAACAAATGGGGCCATCTCAATTATTTAAATCGAACAAAGAGACAGTTGATTTATTACACCAAGCATCGTTTTACTGGAATAAAGTTCAGTTAAAAAATCATTATCGAAGTAATCATTCTAAACTTATTCAATTTTCAAATCAACATTTCTACGACAATAAATTAATTCCATATCCAAATTTTCCAGTTATAGAAAAGCCTATTGAATTTCATTTTATTGGAGATGGAATCTATGCCAATAATTGCAACTTAAAAGAGGCTCAGAAAGTTGTGAAAATTATTGAATCTCATCTTCTTTCAGACGAAAAATTAGGAATAGTTGCTTTTTCAAAAGCACAATTACAAACTATCTGGAATGAACTTTCTATTTCCTCACAAGAAAAATTACAAAACAGAATAGACAACAACTCTGCGTTTTTTAAATCATTAGAGAGCATACAAGGAGATGAATGTGACATTTTAGTTATTAGTTTTGGATATGGATATAATAATGAAGGTAAATTTTTAAAACAATTTGGACCTTTAAACCAACAAGGAGGAAATAAGCGCATAAATGTGTTATTCTCTAGAGCAAAATCAAAAATTCACTTTTTCAGTTCTGTTCAATCAACAGATTTTGGAATTACGGATAACGAAACAATTCGTTTATTGAAAAATTATATTCAACACATTGAAGCAAATGATTCATTTGATATTATCAAATTCCCTCATTATCTCAAACCAACTATAGAAAATAATCAACTTACATTTTCAAAAATTGCATCTAAAATTAAACATTCGAATGATTTAGTTAATTTTTATCGTGTCTTGAAAAGTAAAGGATGGGAGATAAGGTTTAGGTAAGGTAATCTTAGCTTATCAGATTCAGTCTTAAATTGTCTCCATTTTCACCAATACATTGAATGGTTTATAGAAAATCATTAACTTTAACCTTTGTAAAAAAATTCACTATAACAATAGCGAACAAATGAAAAAAAAAATCGCATCAATCGAACAGGAAATTCAAACTTATTCCATAAAAAACTCATCTGAATTAGAGAAGTTTAGGATTGAATTTTTAGGTTCAAAAAATAAATTAAAAGATTTATTCGGAGAATTAAAAACTGTACCGAATGAGCAGAAGAAAGAAGTTGGGCAGTTATTAAATGGTTTGAGAAGTCTTGCTGAAGAAAAATTTAATTCCGTTAAAGATACATTAGACACTGTTTCTTCTGAAAAAATAAGTATCGATTTTTCAATGCCCGGTGAATCTTCAGAAATTGGTGCACGTCATCCATTGATGCAAGTTAGAAGTGAAATTATAGAGATCTTTAGTCGAATTGGGTATACCGTTTCTGAAGGGCCTGAAATTGAAGATGATTGGCATAATTTTTCAGCATTAAACTTTCCGCCTGAGCATCCTGCTAGAGATATGCAAGATACTTTCTTTGTAAAAAGTGAAAAAGATGAGATGGCACTTAGAACACATACTTCATCGGTTCAAGTGCGTGTGATGGAAAATCAAAAGCCTCCAATTCGTACCATTTCTCCTGGAAGAGTTTATAGAAATGAAGCTATTTCAGCTAGAGCACATTGTTTCTTTCACCAAGTTGAAGGATTATACATTGATAAAAATGTTTCGTTTGCTGATTTAAAACAAACGTTACTGTATTTCGCTAAAGAAATGTTTGGTGAAAGTGCTCAAATCCGATTAAGACCCTCATACTTCCCTTTCACAGAGCCGAGTGCTGAAGTAGATGTATCTTGTACAATTTGTAACTCAAAAGGTTGTAATGTTTGTAAATATTCTGGATGGTTAGAAATTTTAGGTTGTGGAATGGTAGATCCTGCAGTTTTAGAATCTTGTGGGATTGACTCAAAAGAATATTCTGGTTTTGCTTTTGGGATGGGTATTGAACGTATTACTCAGTTGAAATATAAAGTTAATGATTTACGTTTGTATTCCGAAAATGATGTTCGTTTCTTAAAACAATTTAAAGGAAGTATTTAACTATGGGGCTTTTTTTTAAAGACAATAAATCTAATTTTGATTGGATAAATTTAAATTCATCGGAACAATTAAACGAAATCATTGAACAGTCAAATGAAAGCGCTGTTCTTTTGTTTAAACATAGTACAAGATGTAGTATTTCTTCAATGGCCAAAAGTCGTTTTGAAAAGGAATGGAAACTTGACAATGAAGTTTGTCAAACATATTATTTGGATTTAATAACATTTAGGCCAATCTCCAATGAAATCGCTGAAAAAACTGGTGTTGAACATCAATCACCACAAGTCATTGTTTTAAAAAACAAAGAAGTTATTTACCAAGCATCACACAATGGTATTGATGCCAATGAGATACAAGCATTATTTAAAAAATAATATAATGAAGAAATACCTTTTAATTGGACTTATCATTCTTGTAATTGGCTCAATGGTGATTATTCCAATGGTTAGAAACTCATCTTCTAATGATACTGAATACGATTCTTCATTACCGTCCGAATTTACTTTTGAGCAAAACTTAGCAATTAGATATAATGAAACTGTAGAATTAAGTATTCAAGTCAATCAAGCTATTCAAAAATTAGAATTAGCATTCGGTGATACAATACTTAAATCTTGGAATAATCCAAAACAAGGTATCATCACTCTGAATTTCAATCCTAGTATGTTTGGAATCGGAACAAAACCAATCAGTTTAATTTCAAAATTAACAAATGGAACTTCTGTAAACGACAACAGAATGGTTCGTGTTCTATCAGATATCGTTCCTAATATTTGGACAGCAAAAATAAAACGTGCTTACCCTCATAGCACAACTCATTACACTCAAGGATTAGAATTTTTGAATAATGATTTATACGAAGGTACTGGTCAATATGGAAGTAGTAAAATTACCAAAGTTGATCTTCAAACTGGTAAACCAGATGATACTAAATCTATTACATTAGCAGGAAACTATTTTGGAGAAGGAATTACAATTTTAGGTAACAAAGTGTATCAACTTACATGGCAAGAACAAACTTGTTTCATATACAACCTACCTGATTTCAAGTTAGAAAAAAGTATTTCTTATGTTGGAGAGGGTTGGGGACTTTGCAACGACGGTAAATACCTCATCATGTCAAATGGTACCGAAAGAATTACATTCAGAAATCCAGAGACCTTTGCTATTGAAAAAACTATTGAAGTATTTGATAATACCGGTCCAGTTTCACAATTAAATGAATTAGAGTATATCGAAGGTAAAATCTATGCGAATGTATATACTACAACTAAAATAGCTGTTATAGATCCTTTAACAGGAAGAGTTGAGTCAATAATTGAAGCTGGTATTCTTGAAAAAGAAGGAAGAGGGTTTGGAGATGTCTTAAATGGGATTGCATACAACGACGGTAAAATCTATATGACAGGTAAAAACTGGAATAAATTATTTGAGGTAGAACTAGTGAAACCTTAATTTACTCAATTTATTAATTACATAAAAAAGCCTTAAGAAATTCTTAAGGCTTTTTGTTTTTATATTATCCAATTAATTACCCTTTAACAAGAGCTAATTTAGCATCTCCGTCGGCTTCAATATCTGTAATTAGAGCTGAACTATCTAATGTTTCAAAAACAATTTCATTCGCTAATATTTCGTTACAAACATATTCTTTGTTCGCTTGAATAGCTTCACGTATCAACTCATTTGTTTCTACTTTTAATAAAATTCTATCCGTAACTTCTAAACCTGAATCTTTACGTAAATTTTGAACTCTATTTACCAATTCTCTTGCTATCCCTTCGGCTCTTAGACTTTCTGAAATTGTTACATCTAGTGCAACAGTTAAATTTCCTTCAGAACTTACTAACCACCCTGGAATATCCTGAGCTAAAATTTCAAAGTCAGCTAAATCTAGTTCAATTTTAGTGCCATCAATATCACCTTTCCAACCACTATTACTTTCAATTTTAGCGATATCATCAGCCTGCATTTTTCCTACTAGTGCAGCAATTGATTTCATTTGTTTACCGTATTTCGGTCCAATTGTTTTAAAGTTAGGCTTGATTCTTTTTACAATAATACCACTTCCCTCTTCAATCAACTTCAATTCCTTAACATTCACTTCTGATAAAATCAAATTTTGAACGTGTTGAATATTTTTAGTGAATTGTTCACTTAAAGTTGGAATCATAATCGCTTGTAGCGGTTGTCTTACTCGAATTTTTTCTTTCTTACGAATCCCTAAAACCAATGAAGAAACTCGTTGAGCAATATCCATTTGTACCTCTAGTTCTTTATCGATTATTGAATCATTTACTTTAGGAAAATCAGCTAAATGAATTGATACAACTTGATGCCTATTCGTTACAGCATTTAAATCACTAAACAATTGATCCATAAAGAAAGGAGCAATCGGTGCACCTAAAATCGCTACTTTTTCTAAACACGTGTATAACGTTTGGTAAGCAGATAATTTATCTTGTGAATCATCACTTTTCCAAAAACGTCTTCTACATAAACGAACATACCAGTTCGATAATTGGTCAGATACAAAATCTTGTATTAAACGACCAGCCTTAGTAGGTTCATATGCTGCATAAGCCTCATCAACATCTTGAATTAAACTATTTAAACGAGATAATACCCACCTGTCAATTTCAGGTCTTTTAGAAATTTCAATTTCTGCCTCACTGTAATCAAACCCATCGATGTTTGCATACAAAGAAAAGAAAGAGTAAGTATTATATAATGTACCAAAGAATTTACGTTGAATTTCAGTGATACCATCAACATCAAATTTTAAGTTATCCCATGGTTGAGCATTTGTAATCATGTACCAACGAGTAGCATCAGGACCATACTTTTGTAATGTTTCGAATGGATCAACTGCATTACCTAAACGTTTTGACATTTTCTGCCCGTTTTTATCCAAAACTAAACCATTTGATATCACGTTTTTATAAGCAACAGAATCAAATACCATTGTTGCAATTGCATGTAACGTGTAGAACCAACCTCTTGTTTGATCAACTCCTTCAGCAATAAAGTCAGCTGGACAACTTAAATGATGGTCAACTAATTCTTTATTTTCAAAAGGATAGTGCCATTGAGCATAAGGCATAGAACCTGAATCAAACCAAACATCAATTAAGTCTGCCTCACGTGTCATTGGTTTTCCACTAGATGAAACCAACGTTATACCATCAACAATATGTTTATGTAAGTCAATTTTTGAATAATTCTCATCTGACATATCCCCTACCCTAAAATCAGCAAAAGGATTTGTTGACATCAAACCTGCATTAATTGATTTTTCACATTCTTCTTTTAACTGCTCAACAGAAGAGATTATAATTCTTTCTTCCCCTTCCTCTGTAGACCAAATTGGAATAGGAATACCCCAATATCTAGAACGTGATAAATTCCAATCATTTAAATTTTCCAACCATTTTCCAAAACGACCTGTACCAGTTGCTTCTGGTTTCCAATTAATCGTGTTGTTTAATTCCATCATTCTTTCTTTCGCAGCAGTTGCTTTGATGAACCAAGAATCTAATGGATAATATAATACAGGCTTATCTGTTCTCCAACAATGAGGATAACTATGCTCGTATTTTTCAATTTTAAATGCTTTATTTTCAATCTTTAATTTTAAAGCAATCCGTTCATCAACAGATAAGTATGCTTTTAATTGAGGGATGATTGGCTTTAACAATTCTTTTTGTTTTTCCAATTCAGTACCTATTTCCTCTTCAGTTAAATAATCAGGTTTTACAAATTCTTCAGATAAGCCAAACTGCTCATCTTTTACTTCTCTTCTAAAACGTCCTGTTAAATCAACTAATGGAACTAAATTTGCATTTTCGTCTTTAACTAACATTCCTGGTACACCAGCATCAGCAGCAACTTTAGCATCATCCGCCCCGAAAGTAGGTGCGATATGAACGATACCAGTACCATCTGAGGTTGTTACAAAATCTCCACTTATTACTTGAAAAGCTTTTTCTGGATTTTCAGCAGGTAAAGCATAAGGTAATAACTGTTCGTAATGAGTTCCAACTAAATCAGATCCTTTAAACTCATCCGAAATGAAGAAAGGTATCTTTTTATCGCCTTTGGTATAATTTTCTAATTCTTGAACATTTTCTACTGCAAAGAAGTTTTTAGAAAACTGATACGTAACTAAATCCTTAGCTAATATTACATTAATTGGTTCGTGTGTATATTGATTGTATGATTTAACTAAAACATATGTAATATTAGGACCAACACATAAAGCTGTATTTGAGGGCAATGTCCAAGGTGTTGTTGTCCATGCTAAGAAATAAGTTTCTTTATCAAACTTTTCTCCTTTTACCTTAAACTGTGCTACTACAGTTGTATCTTTCACATCTCTGTAACAACCTGGTTGATTTAATTCATGTGATGATAAACCTGTTCCTGCCTTTGGTGAATATGGTTGAATTGTATAGCCTTTATAAATTAACCCTTTTTCGTACAATTGTCCTAATAACCACCATACAGACTCCATATATTTTGGTTCATAAGTAATGTATGGATTATCCATATCCACCCAGTATCCCATTTGTTGAGTCAAATCATTCCAAATGCTTGTATAACGCATTACAGTCTCTTTACAAGCTTTGTTATAATCTTCGATAGTGATTTTAGAACCGATGTCTTCCTTTGTAATATTTAATTCTTTTTCTACTCCTAGTTCAACAGGTAAACCATGTGTGTCCCAACCTGCTTTACGTTTTACTTGATACCCTTTTAATGTTTTGTAACGACAAAAAATATCTTTAATAGATCGAGCCATAACATGATGAATTCCAGGTAAACCATTTGCTGAAGGTGGACCTTCAAAAAACACAAAAGGTTTATTTTCATCTTTTGAAGTAACTGACTGTTCGAAAACATTATTTGCTTTCCATTTTTCCATTACTTCAGTTGCCACATTCGGCAAGTTCAATCCTTTATATTCCTTGTATTTCAGGCTCATTTTGTATCGAAAAAAAATTAGAGTGCAAAGTTAAGAAAAAAACGTAAGAGAATAAATTTTCACAGGTGTGATTACGATTTTTCCAGTTTATACATACGTAAAATATTTTGGTCTTGTTTTAAGTCTATTACTTTTACAAAACCAAATTTTTCAAAGAAAGGAAAATTCTCTTCAGATGATGTTTCAAGATAAATGGGAGCATCGTTACAATCTTGTAAAATTTGACGCAAAACATTTGTCCCCAAACCTTTTCGTTGATTTTCTGGCTTTACTCCAACATACCATAAATGATAAAACTTTCCTTTTGGATGAAATGTTTTCAGAATCTTTTCCCGCTTCAGAACACGAGGCAAGTTAAAAAGTCCAACGCATTGAATTATCAATTTAAAATCCCAAATTAAAGATTGAAAAGTCAGTCTTTTTTTACTACTGTCTACCACAAGTGCACAAGCTGTTTTATCAGCATTCATAAATACCTTTCCAAAATGATAAGCTCTGAATAAAGAGTAGACCATTAAAAGCTTTATTCGTTGGTCTTTTTTAGAATCTTGTTTAACTACAAAAGAAACTGATCGATTCTTTTCAAATGCCTGAGCTAAAATGGATGCTATTTCACTCATGATAAACATTTATCTTTAATGATTGTTTAATCTTCATCATGATCTTCGTGTTCATCGTGATCCATTGAATCTTGATCTTGAACATAACCTGGTCTTATTTCTGTGTGTCTAACTTCACCACCGGTTGTTCCAGTAACTTTACCTGTGAACAAAACAACTAAACTTAAAGCTAAAATAACATATTGAGCATTACCTGCAATTGATTTCTTTTTCCAATTTGCCCACAATGCTATTAATGAAAGTAAACCTAAAGCATAAGATAATAAAGCAAAAGTTTCAGCAGCCTCTTCATGTTCGTGAATTATGTGATGCGTTACACCTTCCATATGTTCTACAATTTCTTCAGCTCCTTCACCTGAAGTGAAAGCAGGAATAGTTGTCAATGCTCCAAAAAAGAATACAGCATATGCCGTTCTTTTAATGATTTCTGATTTTAAAATCATTCCACCAACTAAGATTAAAAATCCAACAATCGGAATAATAATAGGTAAGTGATTTACAGTCAAATGAAAATGTGCTTCGTTCATAATTTTTTATTTAAAACATAACTTTTAGTAAATAATGATACTTATACATATCAATTAATTTACCAATTTCAAAAGTAATTAAAGTTCCTAATAATCCAATATCACTTTCCGAATCTCTAATTTATAAATACTAGATTTTATCTTTAATTAAATCTTCACTTAAACACATTCTGCAAAAAAACACAAAATACGAGTTAATCACTTTATTTTAAATACATTAATTCAAATTCACATCTTAAATAATAGCTTTTCAAAATGAAACAAAAAAATTAACAAAAGCTGAATTTTCAACTATTATAAAACTTTCATTATTTTAGTAGTAAATAGCGATATATGAATATTTTAGATGTAATTTTAGTTTTACCACTACTTTTTGCAGGTTACAAAGGCTTTAAATATGGACTAATCATTGAGATTTTTACTCTATTGGCATTATTAGTTGGCTTATACGCTGGAATTCATTTTTCTGATTACGCTTCTAATTTTATAGAGAATTCTTTCAATTGGCACTCTAAATATCTCCCTGTTGTCTCTTTTACAATTACTTTTTTAGCAATTGGTGCAATGGTTTATTTTGCTGGAAAAGCAATTGAAAGAGTTGTTCGTTTTACTGGATTATCTCCTATTAATAAAACATTTGGAATTTTATTCTCAGTTGTTAAAATGGGTTATTTTATTAGTGTTTTTCTGGTAATTTTAGAATCATACGATGAAAAGAATGACTTTTTCCCCGAAGAAACGAAGTCTGAATCACTCTTATATTCACCCGTAAAGAATCTTTCTGAAAAAACAATTCCAGGAATTGCTGAAAGCACTATTTTTTTGAAGAATAAAATTGACAAAGAAATGAGCTCGACGAAGCAAACTTTGGAGCAATTAGAAAGAGCAAATAAAACAGCTGATAGCCTACAAATATTGAAAGATAAGTATTTAAATTAACCTATTTTCATTCTGATTTTAGGCTTTTCGATTTTATAAATCAAGAACAAATAGATTACAACAAACGTATTGTTTACTAAAAATTGTTGGACACTACTTGCTTCCAAATTTATCCAAACTGTAATAAAATAAAAACCTATCACTGTTCCTAAATACATTAAAAAACGTTTCACATTGTATGCAATAGGGTAATATTTTTGACCTAACAAATAAGATAATATCATCTGAAAACCATATACAATTAATGTCGCCCAAGCACTGGCTAAATATCCATAAATAGGTATAAATCTAAAATTGATAAAAAACGTGATAAACGCTCCAATAATTGCAATATATGCACCAAAACGAGTGTGATTACTTAACTTGTACCAAATACTTTGATTGTAATATATTCCTAAAAAGACATTTGCCAATAATAAAATTGGAACAACTTGTAAGCCAGCCCAATAGGCCTCATTTGGAATAAAAACCATTTTAATAAAGTCAACATTTACTGAAACCACCAAGAAAACCAAACAAACAACCGCAATAAAATAGTTCATTACACGAACATAAATTGTATTCTTGTCCTCATTTTTCATCTGAGAAAAAAAGAATGGTTCAGCCGCAAAACGATACGCTTGTAACAAGATTGTAACCAACATGGCTAGTTTGTAGTTCGCACTGTAAATTCCAACTTGAGATTTTGCATAAATTAAAGAAACATCTGTTCCTTCATACAAACGATGGACTAATAAAATTCTATCTATTGTCTCATTAACAATTCCTGCTAAACCTCCAATCATCAGCGGTAAAGCATAGAGAACCATTTCTTTTGCTAATCGCCTATCAAACTTCAATTTCACCTTTAAGAAGTCTTTAAATAAGAATAAAGGTTTCATCAACGAAGCACATAAATTAGCAAAGAAAATATAAATAACTCCTTCTTCTGGATTATTATTATCGAAGAAAAACAACATTAAAATTAAGGTCAATCCTATATTTACAACAATTGATAATGATTGTATTGTTGCAAACTTGACTGCCTTTTCTTCTGCTCTTAGTTTAGCTAAAGGAAGTGCTGAAATTGCATCTACACAGACTACAGCACCTAATAATAAAATATACTCATTGTGCCCCGAATATAATAAGGTATCTGCAATTGGATTACTAAAAACAATTAGCGATAAAAAAAACAGAGTGTTTAATAGTATTACTGTTAGGAAACCGTTATTAAATACTTTGGTTTTATCTTCGGCATTTTGAATAAAACGAAAAAAGGCAGTTTCCATTCCAAAAGTTAAGAAAACCACCAAAAATGCTACCCAAGCATATAATTCTGAAACAACACCATAATCAGATGTTTGTTTGAATTTATAAATATATAGAGGAACCATTAAATAGTTAAGGAATCGACCAACAATACTTGGTATTCCATAGATTGCCGTTTGACCGGCTAACTTTTTAATGGGATTTGACATTTATCCTCTAAATTTTGCTTTTCTTTTTTCTACAAACGCAGTAGTACCTTCAATGAAATCAGGTGTTCCGAAACATTTCCCAAACTCCTCTATTTCTTTATCGAAACCATTCACACCATCTGTTGACGAAGCATTTACCGCTCTTATTGCAGAAGCGATAGCACTTGCAGAATTTTTTAAGATTTTTGAAGCAATTCCTTCAGCTGTTTCTAGTAAAACCTCTTGGTCAACTACATGATTTACTAAACCCCATTTGAATGCTTCCTCAGCTGAAATCATTCCAGCTGTAAAAATCATTTCATTTGCTTTTCCCTTTCCAACTAATTGTGTCAAACGTTGAGTACCTCCGTATCCAGGAATCACCCCCAATGATACTTCTGGCAATCCTAATTTAGCATTTGATGAAGCAATTCTAAGGTGAGCAGCCATTGCCAATTCTAAGCCACCTCCTAGTGCAAAACCATTAACAGCAGCAATTACTGGTGTTCCTAAATTTTCAATAATATCAAATAAAATCGATTGACCATTTTTTGCCAATAGAGCTCCTTGTTCCACATTAAAATCTGCAAACTCTTTAATATCAGCACCAGCAACAAAAGACTTTTCTCCTGAACCAGTTAAAATAATAACGCCAGTTTGAGCATCAGCATCAGCTGCAACAAGTGCTTTATTTAACTCTTCAATTGTTTCTTTATTTAAAGCATTCAATTGAGTTGGTCTATTAATCGTAATGATTTGAATTTGTCCTTTTTGTTCTGTTAAAATGTTGTTATACATATTTTTAGCTTTTAGTTGTTAGCTTTTATCTATTAGCAAACTAACAAATTATAAAATAATTTTAAGTTTTTTATCTTTTAGTCTTTAATCTAAATCTTTTATAAATTTTAATTCCTATCATCAATCCCAAAGCCACTCCAAAAAATCCAAGGGTTGCTTTTATCCAATCTAGATTATTTTGAAGTTCGACCAGAAAAACAACAGCAACCAAAACAAGAGTTGCTAATTCATTCCATAGTCTCAGTTGGTTAGAATTCCATTTAAATATTCCATTTTTCAATTGTTTGATAATCAATTGACATTTAAAGTGATAGAATAATAATATTATTACGAAGGCTAATTTAATGTGAAACCAACCAGCTGAAAGGTAGTATTCTGAATTCAATAAAATCATCCAGACACCAAATAGAACGGATAAAATCATAGCAGGTGTCGTAATTATCCACCATAATTTATGTTCCATTATTTGAAATTGATCCGATAGGATTGTTCGTTCTTGGTCAGATTTTTCTTGTGCTTCTGTGTGATAAATAAATAAGCGAACGATATAAAACAGTCCTGCAAACCAACTCACCACAAAAATGATATGTAACGCCTTTATCGTTGAAAAATCCATAAAGCAAAGATACAAGAATGTTTATTAAAAATAACCTTTAACTTTTACTCATTTTTTAATTTTAAAAAAAGTGCCTTTAACACTATTATTTGTCTGAAAATTTATTACAAATTATATCAAAAAAAATCACTATATTATTTATTTCGATAATTTATCCCTTAAAACTTAATATTGGGTTAATACATTATCTTAAATTTTCTTTCAAATTTGCATCATGGAATTATTCAATAGAGAATTAAGTTGGTTGGCTTTTAACGAGCGTGTTCTGCAAGAAGCAATGGACAAACGTGTCCCTCTTATCGAACGCATGCGTTTTCTTGGCATATATTCCAATAATTTAGATGAATTTTTCCGTGTAAGGGTTGCTAATTTGAGACGACTTATTTTTGTGAATGAAAAAGAAGTTACTGGATTTAACGGGACACCTAAAAAGTTGTACGCTTCAATAAGACTTGAAGTTTTAAAACAACAAAAACTATTTGAAAAGGCTTACCAAGAAATTTTAGATGAGTTAGCAAGTGAAAATATTTTTCAATTAGATGAAAGCAATTTATCAGATGAACATTTAAAAGAACTATATGAGTTTTATAACTTAGAATTAAAACATGAAATTGTTCCAATAATTCTGAATGATAAAACTCCTTTTCCTAGCTTAAAAGATTATGCCATTTATTTAGCTGTCAAGATAACTAAAGGAGACAAAACTCAATTTGCATTAATAAGGGTTCCCGATGAATTTTCAAGATTTTATATATTGAAATCAGGAAAACAAGATAATTTTATTCTTTTGGATGACATCATTCGTGTTCACTTACCTTATATCTTTTCAATATTCGAATTTAATCAAATAGATGCTTATACTTTTAAATTCACCAGAGATGCTGAGCTTGATTTAGACGATGATATATCAACTTCTTTTATCGAGAGGATTGAAAAAAGTTTAAAAAAACGAAAAAAAGGAGAGCCTGTTCGTTTCGTTTACGATGAAAAAATGTCCGATGATTTATTGAAATATCTTGTTAAATCATTGAATTTAAAAACGGAAATGAATTTAATTCCTGGAGGTAAATATCATAATTTTAAAGATTTTACATCTTTTCCTCACTTTGATCGAAATTCCTTTCTATTTGACAAAAAGGAACCATCAGCTCACCCTTTATTAGAAGGACAAAAAAGTTTGTTAAAAGTAATCTTAAAACAAGATGTGCTTTTGCATTTTCCTTATCAACGTTTTGACTATGTTGTTGATATACTGAGAGAAGCTGCCATAGACCCTAAGGTTAAATCGATTAAAATAAATGTTTATCGTGTTGCAAAACATTCACAAGTTATGAATGCAATATTAAATGCGATCAGTAATGGTAAAAAGGTGACAGTGGTGTTGGAGTTGCAAGCTAGATTTGATGAGGAACATAATGTTTATTGGACAAATAGATTAAGGGAAAATGGAGCGAAAGTTTTACATGGGTTACCTCAATTAAAAATACATTCGAAATTAATTCAAATCACTCGTTTATCTAAAGGTAAAGAGCAATTTATAACATATATTGGAACAGGTAATTTCAATGAAAAAACTTCTAAGATTTATGGTGATTTGGGATTATTGACATCAGAGACTAGTATCTCAAGAGAAGTTAAAAAAGTATTCAATTTAATTGATAATCATTTTCAGCGTGGTTTATTTAGACACCTTATGGTTTCTCCTTTTAATACACGAAGAAAAATTAATACATTGATTAGAAATGAAATAAACTTTGCCAAACGAGGCAAAAAAGGTTTAATTCGTCTTAAAATCAACAACCTTGTAGATCAAGAATTCATCAAACTGTTATATGAAGCTAGTAATGCTGGTGTAAAAATAGAATTGATTATCAGAGGAATCTGCTGTTTGGTTCCTGGAGTAAAAAAACAGAGTGAAAACATCAAAGTGATTAGTATTGTTGATCGTTATTTAGAGCATGCTCGTTTTATGATTTTTGGAAATAATGGAACCCCATTATATTACCTTTCTAGTGCAGATTGGATGGAAAGAAATCTAGACAAGCGAATCGAGGTTGGATGTCCTATTTTAGACAAAAAGATACAACAAGAAATTGACTTAATCTTTAGTTTTCAGTGGAAGGGAAACAATAAAGCTCGGGTTATCGATTGTTATCAAAAGAACACATACAGAGCCAAAACAAATGTTTCTTGGCATTCTCAAATAGAACTTTATCAGTATTATAAACAGTTAGAGGATTACTATAAAAACGAAACTTTAAAATCTTCTAGCACTTCAGATAATTAAACATTAATATCCTGTTGTATCAATATTTAGATGATTCATATGAACTGTATCAATATTTTCTGTTTGGTCTAATTTCGATTCTTTCAACCTTCTTTGAAGAAATATGAAAATCACGATTAATAAAATTATGTAAAGTATAATTTTAATCATGAATCCTTTCCCTTTTTTGGGTGATTGATATTTTTTTAGATTAAATTGATGCTTTCGAATCATTCTTCAAATCTAGTAGAAAAACCTTAACTTTACCTAAAATTTTGACGAAACATGTTTATCGATACACACACTCATCTTTACGCTGAGGAATTCGAACAAGATCGAACTGAAATGATTGAACGTGCCTTGAAAAGCGGGGTCGAAAAATTATTCCTTCCAAATATCGATGTAGAAAGTATTCAACCGATGCTTGATTTAGTCGAAAAATATCCAACTCATTGTTATCCAATGATGGGTTTACACCCAGGATATATAAAAGAAGATTGGGAATCTCAATTAGCACAAATAGAAACTGAATTCAGAAATAATTCGGATAAATATATTGCAATAGGTGAAATTGGAATGGATTTATATTGGGACAAAACATTTGTAAAAGAACAAGCTATTGCTTTTGAAAGACAGGTTTTATTAGCAAAAGAATTTGATTTACCAATTATTATTCATGCAAGAGAAGCCTTTGATGAAATTTTTGAAATTTTGGATCAATTGAATGATGAAAAATTGAAGGGGATTTTTCACTGTTTCACAGGTAATTTAGACCAAGCAAATCACATCTTGAATTACGGTAATTTCATATTGGGAATTGGTGGTGTTTTGACCTATAAAAAAGCTGCTTTGGATAAGGTGATTCAACAGATAGATTTACAACATTTAGTATTGGAAACAGATGCACCATATTTACCACCTGTTCCATACAGAGGTAAACGTAACGAAAGTAGCTATCTCGTTCATACTGCAGAAAAATTAGCAGATGTACATCAAGTTAAATTGACAGAAGTTGAACGAATTACAACAGAAAATGCGCTAAGACTTTTTAATATTAAAAATTAAAAGATGAGTCAAAAACCAAAAATATTATTGATCTATACGGGTGGAACGATTGGAATGATTAATGATCCAAAAACAGGTGAGTTAATCAGCTTTGATTTTCAACATATATACCAACATGTACCAGAAATTGAGCGTTTACATATTGATATACAAACGATAAGTTTTGATAAACCTGTCGACTCATCAGAAATGAATCCATCTTATTGGAAAGAAATTGCTGAAAAAGTACATGAAAATTATGAAAATTACGATGGTTTTGTAATTCTTCATGGTTCTGATACGATGGCTTATACAGCTTCTGCATTAAGTTTTATGTTGCAAGAAACCAAAAAACCTATCATTTTAACCGGTTCACAATTACCTATAGGAACAATTCGGACAGATGGTAAGGAAAATTTAATTACTGCATTAGAAATCGCAGCTGCAAAAGACGAAAAAGGACAAGCTTTAATACAAGAAGTTGCCGTTTATTTTGAATATTCACTCTACAGAGGAAATAGAAGTTCGAAGGTTTCTGCTAATCAATTTGAAGCTTTTCTTTCACCTAATTACAGCACATTAGCTGTCGCAGGTGTAACTATTGAATACAACATTCAAAAGTTGTACAGACCTCAAAATGAATCCTTAAAATTGTTTACTGATTTTGATAATCGTGTTGCTTTATTTAAGATTTTCCCAGGTTTTCCAGCATCGGTTTACAAGGAGTTATTTGATATCGAAAAGGTAAAAGGAATTGTTCTTGAAACTTTTGGATCGGGAAATGCCCCTAGTGACGAGACATTCCGTCATTTAATTACGGACTATATTCAACAAGGAGGTATCGTACTAAACATAACGCAATGTAATTCTGGAAGTGTGGAACAAGGAAAATACGAAACAAGTTCATTCTTTGGTAAAATTGGCGTTGTTTCAGGAAAAGATATGACAACAGAAGCAGCAATCACTAAAATGATGTATGTTTTAGGAGCTTATCAAGATTTAGATCTTAGAAAGAAAAGATTGTCAGAATCAGTTCAAGGGGAAATATCGTAAAAAAAATTAGATAATTGAATTTTAGAAATTAGACTGCTTAAGGTCTTGAATCCATCAAAAAAGTTTAATTTTGCAGAGAATATTGGAGAGGTGTCCGAGTGGTTGAAGGAGCACGCCTGGAAAGTGTGTATACGCCGAAAGCGTATCGCGGGTTCGAATCCCGCTCTCTCCGCATAATTACAGAGAGTTAAATTTGCTAGATTTAAGTTTAAGCTTTATATTCTGTTATGATTATACGAAGTAAAAACCCAAGGATTCGTTCCGGAACGCATTGGAGCACATGTAACGAAACGAAATAATCCCTCACTCTTCGTATATTTTGAATAATTACTTTTTTTAATGATTATTAATTATGTTTGATGATATATTAAATCTTATTGCCCAAGCACTTTATGAGGCTGATGACAATGTTCAAGAAGAAGGTTATGATCCGGGTATAGGTCCATGTAGAGAAGTGTTACAAGTTACTGCTGTAAGTGATTATTTAATATCTAATAATTATGAGTCCGAAAGGGAGGTTCAATATCCAAACAATCATAGATACAGAGCTGATTTATTGATTGATAATTCTTTGGTGGTTGAAGCAAAGTTACTGAGACCATTAGGTAACAATGGTCAGCCTAATGGAGCTAATTGGTATAGTAAAATACTATATCCTTTTGAAAATGTAAATAGTTCTTATAATGATGTAAGAAAATTAATAGAATCAGGATTCAATTGTGATAAAGCGATAATATTACTTGCTCATTTTAATGAAGACTCAAGAAATATGGTTGAATCAACAGTCGAAAATTATAATGATCTAATAAGTAGAGATTTTCCAAATATTGATTTTGATTTTCAGAGTTCAATTGAATTTGATGATTTAGTTCATCCGGAAATGAATATTCTAAAAATATATGGCTGGAAGTTTAATTAAATTTTAACTTTTATCATATGTAATTGATTATTTTAACATTTTGATTTTAATACAGTTTATAGCTAATAATCAAAATAAAAACTATTCATTATATCTAGTAAATCTCTTATTATTATCGTGAAGTATTTAAAATTTTTCTGTTAGCTCCTCTTTATGTGAAAGTACAAAACATATTTATAATTGAAAAATAACCCTAATCTCTGAATAATAAAACAGCTTCAATCTCTGTAAAACTGTTCGTAATTTTTTAGTTTCATACATAAAAAGGTTATAAGTTTTCTGTTAATTCATGGTGAAAGAGATATCTAGTTATTTTTAAAATCTTCCAATAAATCGTCAATTTTTTTTAAGTCCTCGAAATTCTTTTCGGATGTCACATAATTTGAAAGTACTAATAGGCCAAGACAACTTCTTAATTCTCTAATTATTTTTTCCTCTAACCTTCTTATTGTTCTCTCACTTCGTGACTCTTCTTTATTATTTACTGGATGAAATTTTTCTTTAACTTCTTTCCACACTTTTTCAATTTTATTGTATTGATTTTCTTTCATTTCATCACTATAAAAATATTCTGTTTCTTTTTTTAGTGCAAACAATGATTTATCAATTTTTAAGATGATCTCCTGTGTCTTAATCCAGCCTAAAATGGCACGATATGTTACTTTACAATAATCGTATTCATTTGAATTAACTTCATAAAAAAGCTTACCCTTTTCCTTAGGTGTTCCATTCTTGCTTTTTGCATCTATAATTTTCTCTTGTATCTCTTCAATAAATTTACTAAAGTCATGGCATTCGTAACCATCATAACTCATTTTGGCATTGATATTTAATTTTTTTAAATCCAATGGATCGAGTCTACCTTTTATTTTCTTGATGAATTTTTCTTTTT
>CAZOLZ010000005.1:0-75807 GCA_964580965.1 uncultured Flavobacteriales bacterium
TCTAATCTTTCCAACGTTTTTCTTTGTAAACACAATTCAACGAATGCTTTTCTTTCAAGATTTAATAAATATTGTTCAGAGACAACCGTATTTTCTGATAAATCACCACCACAAAGTACGAATCCTAATTTTTCTGAAATGACCCCATCGTGCTCACTCATGTAGTTTCCTGATAACATTGAGTTTGATCCAACATAGATTAAACCTAATCCTTCTTTACCTAAAACAGTTACATTCTTTTCTTTTTTCGGAGCTGAATATCCATTATTAGCCAATTCTAAACAAGCCTCTTTTGCTCTTGCTAGTTGTAAATCTCTTGAGATTACAATTTCATCAATTCCGTTTCTTAAATACCCTAAATCAAAAGCTTCATATGCTGAAGTTGAAACTTTTGCTTGACCAATTGTTAAGAAGCGTTGTCTCAAACGGTTTGTTTTAATATCACCATCTTTCAATTCATCTGATAAACGTTTGGCAAATTCTTTCGACCCACCACCACCAGGTATCAGACCAACTCCAAACTCAACTAATCCCATATATAACTCTGCATGAGCGATTACTTTATCTGCATGCATAGACATTTCACACCCACCGCCTAATGTTAAATTATGTGGGGCAACAACTACCGGAATGTTTGAATAACGAATACGCATCATTGTATCTTGAAAGTAACGTACTGCGAAATCTAATTCATCAATATCTTGTTCGATAGCCAACATGAAAATCATGGCAACATTTGCTCCTGCAGTAAAATTTTGACCAGTATTAGATATAACTATACCTCTGTAATCTTTTTCTGCGATTTCAATTGCCTTATTAATTCCTTGTAAAACACCACTTCCGATTGTGTTCATTTTTGTATGGAATTCAATATTTAAAATCCCATCGCCTAAATTAACAATAGTTGTATCAGAGTTACTCCAAACTTTATTATCGTTTCTTAGAGCATCCAAAATCACTAACTCTTCTGTTCCAGGAATAATTTTATACGATTTAGATTGAATATCGTAAAATAATTTTTTTCCATTTTCAGATTTATAGAAAGAAGTATGACCAGCCTCTTTCATTTCCAAAATCCAAGTAGGAAGTGATTTATTTTGAGATAACGCTAATTCAATCCCTTTTTCTAATCCGATGATATCCCAGTTTTCAAATGGACCTAATTCCCAACCGAAACCTGCTTTCATTGCATCGTCAATTTTAAATAAATCATCTGATGCTTCAGGAATTCTATTGGCTACATAAGCAAATAATCCTCCGAAAATTTTTTGGTAGAATTCACCAGCTTTATCTTTTGCAGTGAATAACATTTTCATTCTTGTTTTTAAGTCGTCAACTGCTTTCGTAGTTTCTAAACTTGCAAACTTTGCTTTCAATGCAGAACGGTATTCTAATGAATTTAAGTCTAATGAAAGGATTTCTTTTTTACCTTCTGCATTCTTAGTTTTTTTATAAAAACCTTGACCACTTTTTGAACCTAACCAATTATTTTTAACCATTGTTGAAACGTATTTTGGTAATTCAAAATATGTTTTTTCTTCATCATTAGGACAATTTTCTTTTAATCCATTCGCAACGTGAACCAATGTGTCTAAACCAACTACATCACATGTTCTGAAAGTTGCGGATTTAGGCCTGCCGATTACGGGTCCAGTTAACTTATCTACCTCCTCAATTGTTAGTCCCATTTCTTCAACGATATGGAATAATGACATAATTCCATAAACTCCAATTCTGTTAGCGATAAATGCGGGTGTATCTTTACATAAAACTGTTTTCTTTCCTAAATATTTACGTCCATAATCCATCAAAAAATCAATGACTTCAGGATTTGTATGTGGGCTAGGAATGATTTCTAATAATTGTAAATAACGAGGGGGATTAAAAAAGTGAGTTCCACAGAAGTTTGCTTTGAAATCTTCACTTCTACCATCAATCATCATATGAATAGGAATACCGGAAGTATTAGAACTAATTATCGTTCCAGGTTTTCTGTATTTCTCAACGTTTTCAAAAACTTGCTGTTTAATATCTAAACGTTCAATTACAACTTCAATGATCCAGTCATATTCAGAAATTTTTGACAGATTGTCGTCAAAGTTTCCGGTTGTAATTTTGGACGCAAACTCTTTTTTATATAATGGAGAAGGATTTGATTTAACGGCAAAGAGTAAGGAATCATTTACTATTCTATTTCTGAATATTTTACTTTCTGTAGTTAGTCCTTTTGTAATTTCTTTTTCATTTAATTCTTTTGGGACAATGTCCAACAATAGAACCTCACATCCGATGTTGGCAAAATGACAGGCAATTCTTGAACCCATCACTCCGGAACCTAAAACGGCAACTTTTTTGATATGTCTGTTCATGCGTTTGTATATAATTTGATATAAATATTAATCTGTTTTTATTATCTCTTAAAAATAACAAAATAATTAGATAAGATTGAAAATTATTATGAAATTTGACATCGATTAAACCTAATTTAAAAAATAATTAATTTGACCAATATTTAATAATGAAATTTTCCAAGTCACCTTTTGTATTCATTACACTTTCTTTAATATTAGGATTGGTTCTATCTAATTTTGTATTCATTCCAAATTGGATTTTAATTCTCTTAATTTTATTAGCACTTTTTGGAATTTTTAAAACTGATAAAACGATGATTACTTATCCAATCATAATTTTTGTTTTTACAGCATTAGGAGCACAAATTGGAAATGAGAATTATCGAATTGAAAAGTTTAAAGAGGGGATTGTAGCTTTTAAAGTTAAATCTGTCCAAGGTAAGAAGACTTGGAAAAATTATATTGTAACAGCTAAGAGTTTAAATAATAAAAGAAAATTAGAGTCAGATGTTTTAATTCATAGTCCTTTTGAATTAGAATCAGAAAAAATTTATTCAGTTGATTTAGAATTTCTTTCGATTGAAAACACCAACAATCCTGGAGAAATGGATAGTGAACAATATTGGAGGTCTAAAGGAATTACGCAACATTCGTTTTTAAGTGATTCATCACAAATTAAAGCTGTAAAAACATATGGTTCTTATATGACAAGCTTAAACGCTTATCGAAGTCAGTTAAAAAGTGTTTTTAAAAATCAACTACAATTATATCTGAATCAAGATAATTTTGAGTTGTCAATGGCATTAATACTAGGAGATAAACAATACTTGCAAAAGGAAACTAAAACATCTTTTTCTAATGCTGGAGCAATGCATGTATTGGCTGTTTCAGGTTTACATATAGGTATTCTTTTGCAAGTGATATTGTTATTTTTAAGACAATTTTCAAAATTTATTTCACGTAATAAAGCGATTGTTACAGCATTAATTATCATTTGGTTGTATGCTTTGTTGATCGGTTTACCTGCTTCGGTTGTACGTGCTGCTTTTATGTTTTCAGTTGTTTACATTGGGATGATGTTTTCTAAAAACAATCATTCAATTAACGCATTATTCTTTTCGGCCTTTGTATTGTTATTATTTCACCCCAATTGGTTATTTGATGTAGGTTTTCAATTGTCTTACATGGCAATGTTTGGGATCCTAACTACATACAAGCCAATATCATCCTTGTGGTATTTCAAGAGTAAACTCCTCTTAAAAGTTTGGCAAGGAATAGTTATTGGTTTGTCAGCACAGGTATTTACTTTTCCTTTGGTACTGTATTATTTCCACCAATATCCGAATTACTCCATTTTAACAAATTTATTTTTGATGGTTATTATTGGAGCGGTGATGGTTACAGGTTTAATATCATTACTATTCTCTGCAATACCATTTGTCAATCAATTGAGTTATTATGTTTTTGGAAAATTATTAGAATTAATGCAATGGGGGATAGTGCAGGTTCAAGAGTTGAAAATGAGTATAGCTCAAGGTTTTGACTTAACCATTTTTCAATTAATCATTATTTTTCTAATAGTATTTTTATTGGTTTTTGTAAAATGGAAAAAGAATTTAGTTTTAGCTTATTTTATTGGAGTTACAGCCATACTTATAATATTGAATTACAACCGTTTTCTTAATCATTCTGAAGAACATCTATATACATTTAATAATAAAAAAAAGACGATAGTTGTCCGTCAAGCCTCTGAAAATATTTGTTTTTACACTGACAAAGAAGATGCAGAATATTTAATGAATAACTACTTAAAAATTTATCCTGGAGAGGTAAGGTTTTTAGAATTGAGGGATGGAGAATATTTTTTTGAAGATAAAGGGATGAAGATATTCAGTAATGGGAAAGGGAAGGATAAAAAGGTTTACTTTGAAAATTCAGACAATAGGTTAGATTTAAATTCAACAAACTATTATTTTATGTCTATCGGTAATAGTTTATAATGAGAAAAAATATTTTCAAATCACTTTTTCCTTCCAATTAAAAAACTTCAAATACCCAATCGAAATTAATCCCATAGAAATGAAATAGATGTATTCAACAGACCAAACCCAAAAGATATCAAGTTTAAATACTTTTACTAATAAATATGCAACTATAATGTAAATTCCAACACAAACGCCCTCTACTAAAAAAGTAAAAAATGTATTTCCACTACCACTTATTGTTTGAACATAAACACTAGAAAAACCAAAAATAAAAGTAGAGCCAGCTATGAATAAGAGAATGTCTTTAGTTTTTACAAGGTATTCTTGCTCTGGGTTAATAGCACCGATTATTTGATAAGGAAATATAACACAAGCTAAAACGATTAAAGCAAGAACTGACATTGTTAGAAGCTGAATTCGTCTCTGAATAATCTTAATGTCATCAAATCGTTTTGCTCCAATATATTGAGAAATATATGTTTTTGTTGTAGTTGCAAAGCCCCAAATCGGAATGAAAATTAAAAAGTAAATTGCACGAATATTTTGTGAAACTGTTAATTCAAATTCTCCCATTTGTTCAATCCAAATGAAAAAAACTGTCCAAGTTCCTAATGAAAATACACCTTGTAACAACATAGGAGTTCCAACTTTGATAAGTTCGATAACAGATTTTAAACGAAAAACAAAATGTGAGAATAAATGGTATTTTTTTCGCTGTTTTCCGAAGAATAAATAGGCTGTTAAAAAAAAAGCTCCAATTCCCTCTGCGATGGTTGAAGCCAGAGCTGCTCCTTTGATTCCGAGTTCAGGTAAACCAATTTGTCCAAATATCAATCCGTAATCAAGAATAACATTAGATAATGCAACCAATAATGCATTGATAACGACTATGGTTGTTTTTCCTGTAGCATACAAAAAGGCTTGTGTCACCAATAAGAAAACACCTAAAAAAAGCGAATAACTTCGAATTGAAAGGAAGTCAACTTGCAGTGAAGCAATCGTTTGATTTTTTGAAACAGAATGTAAAAAGGAAGGAATAACCCAATGTAATGCACAATAAAAGATAAAGGCTAGACCGAAGAGTGTAATCAATGAAGTCCCAAATATTAAACCAATACGTTTAAGTTTGTTTTGGCCAATTCTTCTCGCCATTAAAATTTGAGACCCATCACTCATTCCCATCATTGCAATGAATAATGTCATATACAACATTCCAGCATTACCAGAAGCATCAAAAGATAATGTATTGTAGCGACTCAAAAAAGCAGTGTCTGTAATCGTCACAATTGCTTGAATGAAACTTGATGTCATCAAGGGGATAGCAACTTTAAGGATAGACAAGTACTTAAAATCAAGCATTAATAAACTTTTAAAACTAATCCTTTTAAATATTCTCCTTCAGGATGAAAAGCATTAACTGGATGATCTGCTGGTTGATGTAATTGTTCAATTATTCGAACATTTCTTCCTGAATCAATTGCAGCAGCAATAATTGTATTGTTAAATAAATATTTATCAACCACTTGAGAACAAGAAAATGTAAAAATCAAACCTCCAGGTTTTATTTGACGTATAGCGTGTGCATTCAAGCGTTTATACCCTTGAATTGCTTTATGCCTTTTATCTCTGTGTTTAGCGAAGGCAGGAGGGTCCAATACAATTATGTCGTAATCTTCGGGTAAATCTTTCATGTACTCCATTGCATCAGCTACGATAGATCCATGTTTGTCATCAAAATTGTTTAGCCTTACATTTTCATTCGTCAATGCAATTGCTTTTTTTGAACTATCCAACGAATGAACTAGTGAAGCACCATTTTTCAATGCAAGTAAACTGAATCCACCGGAATAACAAAAAGTATTTAAGATTTTTTTGTCTTTCGCATATTTTCCTAGCAAGAATCTGTTTTCACGTTGATCGATAAAGAATCCTGTTTTCTGTCCTTTAACCCAATCAATTGCCAATTTAACTCCATTTTCTAATGCTACATGAGGAGTTTTACAAGTGCCGAAAAGGTAGCCATCTTCTTCACTCTCAACATTATTTAAGGTATCAGATGATTTACTGTAAATAGCAGTTAATTGATTTCCTAAAGCACTTTGTAACCCTTCAGTAATCCATTTGATGGAATGATACATTCCGATGCTATGACATTGAATTACAGCGACACCATTATAATAATCAACGACTAATCCGGGTAAACTGTCACCTTCACCATGAACCAAACGACAAATATTTGAATCTTCACGGATGAGGTTTAATTGTATTCGAAGTTCAATAGCATTCTTCAATTTTTCTTGAAAGAAAGCCTTATCAACAGGAACGTCATCAAACGTTAAAACACGAACAGCAATGGTAGCGTGTTGAAAATGACCTCGTGCTAAAAAACGACTTTTGTGATCTGTAATTGTAACTATTTCACCATTTGAAATTCCAGAAGTATCACCTGCTAACGCACCTGAAAAAATCCAAGGGTGTCTTCTTTCAATCGTTTGAACTTTATGTTTATGGAGTTGAATTGTTTTCATTTCAAAAAAAAGATAAAGTTACTAATTTGAAACCGCTAATTAACTAGAATGTTTGTACTTTTATAAAAAAATAAAAAATGCAATTACACGTACATTTCTTTTTGATTAATGAAGATTTTTCACAAGAACACGCAGATACTCATCATGAGGGGAAAGAGTCTGAATTCAATTTGAAATATGAGTGGGAAGATGAATTATTAGTGAAAGATATCGCTGAAAAGCCATCATGTTTAAGAAGCTCAGAATATACTTTACAAGGACAAAGAGGAGAGGATGATTATTTTTCCTACTTGATTGAAAATGTTGCAGTGATGAAAATCAAATTAACAAATGGTTTTGAATCGGAGTTGGCTTGTTCTGAAGAGATTTTAGAAAAAGTAGAATGGGTTGAAGAAGATAGAGTACATTTCTATTTGAATCAAAATCAATTTCTAGTTAATCCTATCGCAGGTATTTATATTGCTGCAAAGAAATTCCCGTTAGAATTAATCGAAGAAGAGTAATGTTAAAAGTAGATTCGGTTTCACTGACATTTCAAAAGCAAGTTTTAAATTCTATTTCCTTTGAGTTAAAAAAAGGGGAAGTAATAGGGGTTGTTGGAAGAAGTGGGTCTGGTAAAACGAGTTTACTAAAAATTATAGGAGGACTTTTAGATGCTTCAGAAGGGTGTGTGACTTTTGAAGATAATTTGGTCAAGGGACCATCGAATCAGTTAATTCCTGGTCATCCAGAAATTCAATTGGTGAATCAAGATTTTGGTTTAGACTCTTACCATACTGTCAAGGAAAATTTAGCATTGAAAGTTTTACATCTCCCTTACAGAGAAAAAAATGAATTGGTTGAAGAGTTGTTAGATTTAGTTGAATTAACGGATCTAGCGAATCGTAAAGCATTTGAATTATCTGGTGGAGAACAACAACGATTAGCAATTGCAAGGGCATTGGCTTTAGAACCATCCATTTTGTTGTTAGATGAACCTTTTGCTCACTTAGATTTAAGGTTAAAAGAAAAGTTAACGAATTATTTAATTGCTTTAAAAGAAATTCGTTCGACCGCCGTAATAATAGTAACTCATAATGGGGAAGAGGTACTTGAGTTATCCGACAAGATTTTGTATTTGAGTAAAGGTGAAATTGTAAGAGAAACAACACCGAAAGACTTTTATTATCATCCATTAAATAAAGAAGAAGCTCTTTTTTTCGGTCCTATTAATATCATAAAAGAAGGGAAAAAACAAATATTTTTTCGTCCAAATGAATATGGAATAAGAGCTTCAAAAAAATTTTCTAAAGAAGTACAGGTTGAATTTTCTCACATCTCTTTTAGCGGTGCTTTTTACAAATGTTTTTATAAAGCTAAAACCAAAAAAGAGATACTTTTATTGTATGCTTTGAAACCCAAAAGAACTCTTAAGAAAATTTATATATCATGCGAGGATTAAGCTGGAAGGAAAGGAGAGAGGTTGTTAAAGACACTTTCAAAGGTTTTGTTGAGGAAAATAGTTTTTTTCATGGCGCAGCGTTGTCCTACTATACTATTTTTGCATTAGTCCCATTATTATATCTTTCATTTGCAACATTTGGACGAATCGTTGGAAATAAAAGGATGTTAGAAATAATTGGATATTTATTAAAGGAACAAATTGGAATCACAGACATCAATGGAATTCTTTCGTTTTTAGATGGAGTAGATCTAGAAGGTGGAAATTTTGTGATGCAAATTATCGGTGTTGTCATCTTGTTAATTTCTGGAACAGCTCTATTTGGTTCATTGAGAAATAGCATCAATGCTTTTTATAATATAAAACCTAAAATAGAAGGTTCAAAAAAAATCATATTAAGTCATTTAATAGCACGTTTAGTATCTATATCTATTTTGACATTAATTGGTGTTGTAATTATCGTGATTTACTTTGCGCAAACAATGTTACTTTCATTTGGAAGTTATTTTCTTGGGAATATTGAAGTCGTCAATGGTATTTTTACCTTGTTATTTGAACATGGACTTTCAATTTTGTCCAATGTAATTATTTTTACCTTTATTTTTAAATTTTTAAATGATGGTCTTGTTGGATGGAGAATAGCTTTGAATGGAGCGATTTTAACTTCTTTGTTGTTGTACTTTGGTCAATTATTAATCAGATATTATTTAACGAATTATTTTTTTGCTGCTGATTCAGGTATCGCAGGAACGATATTAGTCATTTTAGCTTGGGTCTACTATTCTTCTCAGATTATCTTTTTTGGAGCTAAATATACAGCTGTTTATGCAAATAAGATAGGTAAACCAATTAGGTTGATAAAGTAAGTCTCTAATTGATTTTTAAGTTGAATTAAAGGTATGTCTTAATATCAACTATCCTTTTTCAATTCTGAATTCTCAATTACAAAAGTTCTTCAATCAATCGATCCATTGAATAACCATCAGCCTCAGCTTTATAATTTCTGACGATACGATGTCTTAAAATAGGCTTTGAAACTGCTTTTACATCTTCAATGTCAGGGGAGAATTTTCCTTTTAACAGCGCATGAGTTTTTGCACCAACAATTAAATATTGAGATGCTCGAGGTCCTGCTCCCCAAGAAATATATTTCTTAGTAATCTCAGGTGCAAAAGGTGAATTAATTCTTGTTTTTCCAACTAGTTTAACAGCATATTCTAATACATTGTCAGCTACAGGAACTCGACGAATTAAGTTTTGATAAGCTTCGATTTCTTCTCCTGTAATTATTTGATTTAATTCAATTTTTGAATCTGATGTCGTATTTTTTACAATAGCTAATTCTTCATCAAATTCAGGGTAATCTACCCAAATGTTAAACATAAAACGGTCTAATTGAGCTTCAGGTAAAGGATATGTACCTTCCTGCTCAATAGGGTTTTGTGTGGCCAATACAAAGAATGGAGATGGTAATTTGTAATTTTTTCCGCCTGTAGTAACACTTTTTTCTTGCATCGCCTCTAATAAAGCAGATTGTGTTTTAGGAGGAGTTCTATTGATTTCATCAGCAAGGACAATATTGCTAAATAAAGGTCCTTTGATGAATTTAAAGTTTTTATCTTGATCTAAAATTTCCGAACCGATAATGTCAGATGGCATTAAGTCTGGTGTAAATTGAACACGGTTGAAGTCTAGTCCTAATGTTTGAGCAATTGTATTTACTAATAATGTTTTAGCTAATCCAGGTACACCAATCAATAAACAATGTCCTTTAGAGAAAATAGAAATAAGAACTTGATCAACAATGTCCTCTTGACCAACGATTACCTTGTGTATTTCTTTTTTGAGTGCTTTATATTGCTCTACTAATTTCTCTGCTTGTATTTGATCAGACATAAATTTTACTAATTGTTAGACAACCAATCGTATCGGAATGAAGCATTTTTATAACTATTGTCTATTTTGACATAAGACTTATTAATCATATTCACAATCCATTCGTTGATTATTTTTTGCTTTTTGTCTTCTTCAGCAGCACCTTTGATTAATGCATAATCATCTTTTAAGTTTGCTATGTGGGGTATTTTACGCTTCATTAATCTTACAATACGAATACCTTGTTTTCTTGAAAAAATATCAGTGTAAACATTAGGTTGAGAAATATCTCCTTCCTTCATAACATTTGTAAGAACAAAAATTTGTTGATCCACTTGATTCAATTGTTCCATGTCCCAAGTTTGTTCACCAGTAATTGGATTTGTGATTACTCCTGAATTTTGTTTTGTTATTTCATCATTGGAAAACTTAAGAACAGCTTCTTCCCAAGAAATTTTTCCTTCATTTAATAATTTGTAACAAGAATCCATCAGTGTTGCAGATTGGATTATTGCGTTGTGATTAACTTCAGGAATTATTAGGATATGACGACACTCATAATCATCACCTTTTCGGTCTTCTAATTTTACAATATGGTATCCATATTCAGTTTCGAAAACATCAGATACTTCTCCCTCTTTCAAAGCAAATACAGTAGCCTCAAACTGAGTAACCATCATTCCTCGAGTAGCACTAATTTTTCCTCCAAGACTGGCACTTCCTGGATCCATTGAGTGGATTCTTGCTTGTGTTTCAAAGTTTCTTCCATTCAAAATATTTTCTCTTATCTCTTTTAACTTATGATAGGAGATCTCTTTGTCTGCAGGAGTTATTTCTGGATAATGAACAATCTGCTGAAAACTTAATTGCATATTCACATAAGGAATACTATCTTCTGGAATTGATTCAAAAAATGATTTCACTTCTTTTGGACTTACAGTCATTCCATCAGTAATAGTACGTTCCATTTCTTGTGCAATTAATCGCTCTTTAATCGCATCTCTAAATTCATTCTTAATTTCAATAGTTGACTTTCCGTAAAACTCCTCGAGTTTTTGTCGACTCCCAATTTGCTGTTCCAACTGTCTTAATCGACCTTCCATTTCACTTTCTACTTGAGCATCAGGGATTTCTATACTATCTATTGCTGCTTGATGTAATAATAGTTTCTGAAACATCATTTCCTCCAAAATATCATATTTTATATTAGCAGAAATTGAATCTCCATTATTTATTAACTGAGCTATTTGAGTTTCAATTTCTGAAGATAGTATGATTTTATCGCCTATTTGAGCAGCAACTTTATCTAAAACAATTCTTCCATCTTGTGATAGAGTTATGTTACTAATAAATAAAATGGATAAGGTAAATAAGAAAATGTTTTTCATTAAATGAGATTATTTTTTCAAAGAGTATAATACTTCTTTGTGAATTGTAATCGTGTATTTTTTTTGTAATTTATCTAACCATGTTGATTCTAAGTGATTTTGATAGTCAGAGGTAACTAAACCTTTTGCTTCAATTAGATCTTTATTTCCTGGTTCAATAAAATAAGTAACATCGACAACATAGAATTTACCTTCAAACTCATAAGGTTTATTAATACCTTTCTCTAAATCTTGACCTTTTAAATAAGCTATTTTATCTTGTTCAAATTTGTTTGTTTTAACATTAAGGTTCAATTCACTGTCTTGATTGATAATATCAATTACATTAGCAGATGAAATAGAATCATTTTGAATTAGTTCGTAAACTTTTTGAGCTATATCTTCAGAGAAGCACTCATATACGGTTGCATCTAATCTTTTTCCCCATTGGTATTTCTTCTGATTTGTTTTAAAAAATTGCTTTAAACCATTAGTGTCTTCAATTGCTTTATTCCAAACTTTTTCAGACATGATATCATACAAAATGATTCCATCATGATATTCATCAACTAGGGCTTTATAAGCAGGATATTTAGTTTCTAATCTCCCATTTTCATAACTCAATACACGTTCTTTTTCAAACGTTTGATATAAATCTTTTAATTGAGATTCTAGATTCCTTTTGTTAATACCAATTTGTCTGTTCTCAACAAAAGAATAGAATTCATTAGCATTTATTTTTTCTTTATTGATTTTGAATATATATTTTTTATCTGATAAATCTTTACTGTTCCATTTTGCTTCATAAATAGAAGAATCAATTTCTTTAATCATGTATTTGATTAATTTATCAGATTTATCCTTGAAGTGATACTCTTTCTTTAATTTAGCGATGAATGAATTTTGAGTAGTTAAAGAACGAGAATCTCTACCAACTTTTCTTTCAAGTTCTTTCTTTGTTTCTTCAAATGAAGCAATAGGTTTCCAGTCTATGCGTTTGATAATATGATAACCATAACTTGTTTGAATTGGTTTTGAAATATCTCCATTGTTTTTTAAATCAAAAGCTGCATTTTCAAATTCAGGAACCATTCGAGTTAACGTACCTGTTCCGAAATCAGGTAACAATCCACCTCTACGATTAGAACTTGGATCATCAGAATATGTTTTCGCTAATGATTCGAAGTCATCACCTTTAATTGCTTTTTCGTAAATTTCATTAATTTTCTTTTTACATGAAGAAAGTGTTTCATTATCAAGGTGACTTGGACAATTTACCATGATATGAGCGACTTTAATTGTTCCTCTTGCGGATCTTTTATCAGTTACATAAACTAAATGGTATCCAAATTTTGACCGAACAGGCATTGAAACTTCTCCCACATTTGTTTTGTAGGCAACATCCTCAAAAGAATAGACCATTTGAAAAACACTAAAGAAACCTAAATCACCCTTGTTTTCTTGAACTGAAGGATCATCAGAACCACCTTTACTAGTTGCTACATCTTCAAATTTCTCACCATTAATAATACGATTTCTCAACACCATAATTCTTTTGTAAGCATTAAGTGTGTCTTGAGGTTGTGCTTCTGGAGCTAATTTCACTAAAATATGTGAAGCTCTGATTTCAGTTTTATATCTTTCATAAGCCTCTTGAACTAAAGCCTCACTCTTAGATGAGTCAATTAAATAAGGGGCAGCTAATTGTTTTTTATAGCCATCTAATTCTTGAACCAATCTGGGAATAGTATCATGCCCTAAAGCTTCAGCTTCAGCAACTTTAAGTTGAAATTTCACAAACAGATCCATATATTCATCTAACGATAATTGATCGTATTTAGGGGCAGGATTATTTTTCAAATAAATCTGTAAAAATTCTGATTTTGTTATTTTATGATCTCCGACTTCGAGAATTACAGGATCATTTTGTGCAAAAATTGATAAAGCTGTTAAAGCAAAAGTTAAAATCGCTAAAAATCTCATAAACTTTTTTTTGAATTATTTAATACTGTAATTTGGAGCTTCTCTTGTAATTGTTACATCATGAGGGTGAGATTCTTTTACTCCTGCATTTGTAATACGAATAAATTGAGCTCTTTTCAAACCATCAATTGTAGGTGCACCACAATATCCCATACCAGATCTTAAACCACCGATGATTTGATAGATTACTTCAATTAAATGACCTTTATATGCAACTCTTCCAGAGATCCCTTCAGGTACTAGTTTTTTAACATCATCTTCTGCATCTTGGAAATATCTGTCTTTAGAACCTTTTTGCATAGCTTCTAATGACCCCATTCCTCTGTATGATTTGAATTTTCTTCCTTCGTAAATAATAGTGTCACCAGGAGATTCTTCAACACCAGCAAACATTGATCCAACCATTACAATATCAGCACCAGCAGCGATTGCTTTTACAATATCTCCAGTATAGCGAATTCCTCCATCTGCAATTACAGGAACACCTGTTCCCTCAAGTGCTCTTGCAACATCATTTACAGCAGTTAATTGAGGAACACCAACACCTGCAATAACACGAGTTGTACAAATGGAACCTGGTCCTATTCCTACTTTTACAGCATCAGCTCCTGCTTTAACCAAGTATTTTGCAGCTTCAGCGGTAGCAATGTTTCCTACTACAACTTCTAACTTCGGATGCTTCGTCTTAACTTCTTTTAGTTTTGCAACAACACCTTGAGTATGACCATGAGCAGTATCAATAACTACAGCATCTACTCCAGCATCTACTAAAGCATCCACTCGATCTAAAGTGTCGAAAGTTACACCTACTGCAGCTGCAACTCTTAAACGACCAAATGAATCTTTACAAGAATTCGGATGTTGCTTTACTTTAATAATATCACGATAAGTAATTAGCCCTATTAGACGATTATTTTCGTCAATTACAGGTAATTTTTCTATTTTTTGTTCTTGTAGAATAACTTCTGCAGTAATCAAATCTGTCCCGTCAAATGCTGTAACGATATTTTCTGAAGTCATCACTTCTCTTATCGGACGTTCCATATCTTTTTCAAAACGTAAATCTCGATTTGTAACGATACCGACTAATTTTTTATCATCATTAACGATTGGGATACCTCCAATACTGTTTTCTTTCATTGATTGATGAGCATCTTTTACAAGAACGCTTTCATGAAGAGTAACAGGGTCTAATATCATTCCACTTTCAGATCGCTTGACTTTTCTGACTTCTAATGCTTGTTCAGCAATAGTCATATTTTTGTGGATTACACCAATACCTCCTTGTTGAGCAATAGCAATAGCAAGTTTAGATTCTGTAACAGTATCCATTGCAGCTGAAACAATTGGAGTATTAACTGTAATGTTTCTAGAGAACTTACTTTTTAATTGAACGTCTCTGGGTAGTACTTCTGAATACGCTGGAACTAATAATACGTCATCGTATGTTAATCCTTCTCTAATTTGATTGATATCTGTAAGTGACATGTTTGAATCTTTTACTAAATTCGTGCAAATATAACATTGTTTATTGAGTTTTATTTTATCAAAGTGTTATACTTTTCAACTAATAACTATTATTTATCCTAAATATTGTTAAATTTAGATTAAAATCATTTCTTATCCGTTTATAAGCGGTATAATTGTTTCAAAAATCTGCTTGTGAGAATACTTTTTACCTTATTGTTTGTTTTTATTTGGAGTAACTTTTTTACTCAAAGTACTGATCAAAGATTAATCCAACTTTCTGGTGTTGTTGTAGCTGAAGGTTCTTTAGAGCAATTACCTTATACAACCGTAATAGATCTATCAACAAATAGAGGAACTTTAACCGATTATTATGGTTTCTTTAGTTTGGTTGTCAGACCCGGAGATTCTTTGGCTTTTTCAAGTGGTGGTTTCAAAAATGGAACTTATGTGGTACCTGATTCATTAACGGATGATTGGTACTCAATGATTCATGTTTTGAAACAAGATACAACAACTTTACAAGAGGTTGTAATTTATCCTTGGCCCTCAAGAGAAAATTTTGCAAAAGCTTTCGTTGAAATGGAACCATATTCTGACGCTTTTCAAAGAGCAAAACAACAACTTTCTGGTGAGAGCCTTGCTTTTACAGCAGCTAAACTTCAAGGAGACGCTTCTTTATCATATGGAACTACTCAACAACAAATGAATACGAAGTTATACTCTCATGGACAGCAGCCGATTAACAACTTATTAAATCCATATGCATGGGCTACTTTCTTGGATCAATTGAAAAAAGGTAACTTGAAGCGTCAATAATCAAGGGTGACCTTAGCTAAGTATTCTTGCTCTTTTTGACCTTTTGTTGGATAAAGCTCAACTTCCTTTTTTAGATACCTTAAATCCATTAAGGTTGAGTAGCCATTAGTTGCTATGATTTTTTTTGATTGCATCAATAACAAATCTACTTTTTTCCAATTGGAAGCATAATGAACATTTAAGTTTTTATTCTCGTAATCAGAATTTAATTTTCTAGGTAGAATAAATGTAACGGTTGAATTCTTCTCTAACCGTTGAGCTTGATTCTCAAAGAATAATTTAGCATATGGGTCTGGACCACTTACAAGTACAATTATGTTCTTTTCTTCTAGTTTATTTGTTAAATCGTAAAGTTCAAATCTAGATAAGATACCAATGTATTTGATGTCGAATTTTGCTATCGGTTTGCTAAGTTTAAAACTTGTCGTTCTTGCTTTATCATCTGGAACCCAGATATAATTAAACCTTTTAAGTTTTGTGTGGTGAAATAGGTTAATCCACCTAAAAAAAAATGATGTAGGTAAATAGACTTGATGTGTAATGAAGATTGATATAGATTTTTTGGAGTAAAATCCATACCTATGATCTGAAATAACAATATCAAAATTAAATTTTTCTTCCCATTTACGAAGTTGTTTTTGTTCAGTTGAAATATGACTTTTTAGTTTTTTTAAATTAACTAAAATATCTAAACTAAAATTTCCATTTCCTTTAAATTTAAAAGGATAATCCTCGAGACTAAGGTATTTAACTTTATGATCAAAATAAGTCTGAATAACTTTTATTTGGGATTCATTTCCTGCAAAAAAAATGATATTGTTTTGATTTAATAATCTATTTATGATTGGTATACAACGAGATAAATGTCCCATTCCCCAATTCAAGCAAGCAATACAGATCTTCTGATTATTAATGCGTGAAGGTATCATCTAAAATCAAGTTCGATTTCATTTCCACATCTAAATTGTCCTTCTGGACATGCTTTATGTCCATGAAGACCACACGGACGACAAGCTAATACACTATTTAATTCCTTTACCTTTGAATCATCAGATAATGGTCCAAATCCAAATGATGGGGTAGTGGAACAGAAAAATGCAGTAACAGGAGCATTCATTGCTGATGCTATATGGAGCGGTCCAGAATCGTTAACGAAATTTCGTTCAGCCAATTTCATCAATGCCGCAGATTGAAGTAGGTTTAGTTTTCCTGCTAGATTAAAACTGTTTTCAACGTTTGCTTTTAACGCAATTTCTTCACATAATTCAAAGTCATTTGGGCCACCAAGTAAGTATATATTTCCTTGCTTACTATAATTCTTTATTAATGTTATCCACTTTTCTTTTGGTAGTTGTTTTGTGAACCAAACAGAAGCTGGTGCAAAACAATAATATGTATCCTTTTGATACTGTCGTACGATTTCAAAATCACTATCAGAAGGAAATAATTCAGGTCTTTTTAAAATAGTAGCACCAAACTCTTTTACAATTGATAAATTACGTTCAACTTCGTGTTTTCCGTTCCCAATCTCATGTTTAAAGCGTTTGCTGTATAAAAATGAAAAAGGGTTTTTTGAAAATCCGTAAACTAACTTTTTTTTCGATAAACCTGCTATAATTCCTGAGCTGCCAAATCTGTGAAGATTAATGATTAGATCGTATTGGTTATTCCTAAAAGTCTTGATCAATTGATAAATACTTTTAATTTTTCCTTCTTTTTTGTTAAATGAATAGGTTTTGGAGAGATATGGGTTGTTTTTTAGTAAGCTTTCATTGCCTTTTCGAACAAGGATATCAATTATTGTATCTGGGAAAATTCGTTTTAATTCACTAATTACTGGTGTAGCTAAAATTACATCTCCTAAAAAAGCAGTTTGTATGACTAAGATTTTTTTCATGCAACAAATGTAAGAAATTAGCGCATGAGTGTAACTACACCTCTTTTAACTTTATATACTCCTGAACCATCAGTAAAACTTACTTGATACAAATAGCTTCCCACTGCTGCTTTTTGACTACTGCCCATGATTGATCCATCCCAACCAATATCATAATTGTTTGATTCAAAAATAGGGTGCTCCCAACGATTGAAAATTAATAGATTGTAATTATTTAAATTCGCTAAAGAAATAATAGGTTTGAATGTTTCATTAACTCTATCTCCATTAGGAGTAAAAGAATTAGGTATAAAAACAATAGGGTTTAAAGTGAAACACTTTATGTTTGAATAACTTATTTCGGCATTATTAAACTGATTATAAGTCTCAATGGCTCTGATGTAATAACATACTTCACCATCAATGTCAATTGTATCTATATGATCTCTGAATGAAAATTGATTTTTGCTCAATGAAGAAATGGGGTTGATTTCAAAAATATTATTCATTGAACGATAAACTTCATATTTCAAAATTGGGCCATTAAATTCTTGATAAGGATTCCATTCTAAATAAACTTCTTTAGAGGTTTGATTTATATTACCATTCAATAATATTGTTTGAGCAATATTAGAAGTGTCGCCATAATTTCCACAGCTATCAATAACCACAATTCGATATATATAGGTGTTTCTTCCAGTTTCAATATTTTGATCTTCAAAAGAGTTTTGCGATGAGGGATTTTCTATAATACCTAACTCTTCAAAATTACCTTTATGATTTAGTCTTTGTATTGATAGTGCACTTACTCCACTCGTCAGTTCTATTTGGTGTTTTAGTTCAATTGTATTAGTTGATGTAACAGTAGCAACTTCAATGTAGTTGAATGAAGGAACTGAAGGGCTATTGATTTTTTGTGTATAAACATTAGAGAAAGCAAAACGGCCATCTGAATTTATTGTTTCAATTGTAAAATGGTATGTTTCAAAGGGGGTACCAGTAAAATTATATTGTCTGTAGTTAACAGTATCTAAAATCTCCCAATTTTGATTTCCCTTTTTAAAATGGATGACATAATATTGTTTTGAGTCCCAGTTGTCATATTCATTCCAATTCAATTGAATTTCGTGTTCACAGACATTAAGAGTTCCTTCTAAGTTAATACTCTCCTGAATTTGCGCTTTTGCTGATGTTTGAAAAATTTGATTACCTATATTTAGAAAGCAAGAGTCAAAAGCTGCAACGGAGAAAGCTACTCCATCTTTTTGAGTAAATGGGTAAGTGTATGAAGTATTTGTTCTTCCAAAAATTGTATCCAGTTCAATGATAAAACCATTTTGATTCCTAACATAAACAATGTATCCATAAGTATCAGGTTTGCTATTTATATTCCATGAAACTACTGGATAATTATTTGTTGTATCATAGCTAATTGACGATATGATAGGGATGTCTGGTGTGATTATATCTTGAAAATTGTCACCTTCAATATTTGATGTGAATGTGCACCCATTATAGTCGTATCGAATTTGATAGTTAAAAAATGCATTGCAAACATCTATAGTGTCGTTATAGTAGGTTGTTTGGAAAGGTACACTATCTCTCAAAGTCCAAGTTCCAGAAGGATATTCTCTGTAGATTTTGTAATATCCTCCTAAATCTTTTGTTGAAGGTTTGTTCCAAATTAACCCTGCAACACCATTTGAAGGGTTGTTTAATATTAAGAAAATATTAGATAAAGTGTCACTGTATTGATTATTGCTTAACGAAAAGTTAGATTGAATGTAGAAGTTATTGATTAGTCCTAAAGGAGAAACAACAGAACTAGTGCTATTGATATTAGTAATCGCATTATAAAATCCATCTTCAACACTGTTCAACTGATAGGAAATAAAACTATTCGTAGGGTCGTTTGATTGAGTCCAGTTTACGGTTATGTTTCCTAAAGCATCAGTTTGAATACAACTTATCTCGTTTTGGCTGAAACCCAAAAAAAAGTTCATTGAAAAGAAGAATAAAAAGACAAGATGCTTCATTTGAAAAGCTTAACGTAAAATAGTATTTTATATTGTTCGTTTAAACAACAAAATTAATTAGAAAAAATTGTTTTGTAAAGTTTAGTTCAGTTAATCACCTGATATTATTATTGTTTCAATATGTGATGGGTGATTTTGGTTGATGCTCCTTTATTTTCGTCAACTATAGATTTAACCTTAGATTTTATAGCTGTCAAATCTTCATTGTACCATTTTTTAATCCATTTCAAAACATCTTTACTGTTTTCAACTTGATAAGCGATACCTTTTTCAAGAAAGAGAGATGCTTCAGGGAATTTGACATGTTTCGGCCCAAATAAAATAGGTAGTCCAAATACAGCTGGTTCTAATATGTTGTGAAGACTACCTTTAAACCCACCTCCGATATATGCGAAATCACCATAATGATATGCGTTTGCAAGGTGACCAATTGTGTCTAAAATCAACACGTTAGTATTTGTAAGATTTGTATCATCTTGAATTTTTGAGTATCGAATGCTTGATGTGCTAATGTTTGAGTTTATTTGATTTATGTGTTTTTCCGAAATATCATGCGGAGCAATTATCACCTTATAGTTAGTTAAGTTTATGCTTTTCCATAAAATAGCTTCATCTTCAGGCCAAGAACTCCCAATTACCCAAACTTTTTTATTGTTTTTGAATTTTTCGATAACAGGATTTAAAGTCAGGTTTTGTTTGTTTTCGATTACTCGATCAAATCTAGTATCTCCTGTAATAGAAATATTATTGATATTTATAGTTTGTAATAACTCTTCAGATTTTTTGTTTTGAACAAAAAAATGGTCGAATTGTTTTAATGTTTTAGCGAAAAAATTGTTTTCAGATTTGAAAAAATGTTGATTTTCTCTAAAAACTGCACTTATAGAATATAATTCAGCACCTTTCTTTTTAGCTTCAAATATATAGTTTGCCCAAAATTCATATTTAACGAAATATACTTTTTTTGGAGAAAAATGATTAATAAAACGTTTTGCATTTTTCGGAGAATCGGAAGGAAGGTAGCAAACAAAGTCAGCTCTGTGTTTGCGTTTATGATAATGTTCGAACCCTGAAGGGGAAAAGAATGTTACAAGAATAAAAATAGAAGAGTCTTTTTCTTTCAATAGATTCATAACGGGGAGTGCTTGGTCAAATTCACCCAGGGACGCACAATGAAACCAATGAATATTTGAGCAATCAATTTGAGGAAGTTTTACAAAAAAATCTTTTCTTCCAACTTTCCATTTTTTAGCTTTAATATTAAAGGGTGAAATAATAGTAATAATTATTTCGTAGAGATAAATTCCTATGTTGTAAATTAAATGCATTAATCAATGTAGAACTCTTGAGGTAATCTTTTGCTAATGGGAACAAACCATCCAAATTTAATTCCGAACTGATAATCATACATTGTGCTTTTAGAAACTGGAGTGTCAGGCTGATCAAAGAAAATGGTACGTTTATTTTTAGTGAAACCCTCCTGAGCATAAAAACCAGTATAAAAATTTATAAGCCCTTTATTTGACATAAAGGCGTAACCTACGAACTGATGAAAGTTTGGTCCCATTGAAAATCTGTCATACCCTTTTCTATAATTTAACTCAATCTGCGGTATAACTTGTTCTTGGGTGTCAATTCTGTATTTATGCCCAAGTATTCCGAATCCTCCATTAATAAATAATCCAGAGTTTTTGTTAGAACCAAAGATAGGGATTACCTTTCCAGCGCTCAAATTAAAGTTAAAACCTCTTGCACTAACAACTACAACAGCTATATCTCCATTGATGTCTGTTATATTTCCTTTATTATCCAAAAGTAAACTAAACATATTGTTAAGTTTAACTTGGTTTCCAAAAATAAAGTTAGATTCAATTCCGTAAAACCAGTTTTTTGAGGTTTTATATCCAGTAAGTAATCCAATGTGGTTCAGTTGACCAAATTTTTCAGCGATATCCCCTTTAGGCCATATTAAACCATAAGAAGGAGCTACCCAAACAGCTCCAATAACAGAATCCTTGATATTCTTTTGACTGAGAATAGTATTTTGAAAAGATAAAATGACGATGAAGAGAAATAAAGATTTGAATTTCATTGAGCTTGAATATGTCATTAAAATTTAGATTTCAAATTTACTTTGTTTTTTTTAAATGTTGAAATAAAACGATAAATTCTAAACTTTATTTGATTAATCATCGTTAAAAAGGTCGATAAATTGTGAATAATTTGTTTTTTTAATTAAAGAATATCCTTTGAAAATCAGTTATATTTGTTGGAAAATTAAAGTTGATGTTATCATTAGATCCAAAATCGTTACCAATACCAAAGGTTCATAAATATTTATTAGGAGCTGTGGGTCCAAGGCCTATTGCTTTTGCATCTACTGTTGATGCTGAAGGGACGACAAATTTAGCTCCTTTTAGTTTCTTTAATGTTTTTAGTGCTAACCCACCAATAATGATTTTTTCGCCTGCTAGAAGTGGTCGAACTAATGAGACTAAAGATACTTATGAGAATGTTAAAATTCATCCAGAGGTTGTTATTAATATTGTAAATTACGATATTGTTCACCAGATGAGTTTAGCTAGTTCTCCCTATGCAAAAGGAGTTAGTGAGTTTGAAAAAGCAGGCTTTACTCCTCTGAAATCAGAGTTGGTTAAACCTTTTAGGGTAGCAGAATCTCCTGTTCAATTCGAGTGTAAAGTAAATCAAGTTATGGAACTTGGAACTGAGGGGGCTGCAGGAAATCTAATTATATGTGAAGTCGTAAAAATTCATATCGATGAAGCAGTGTTAGATGAGAATCAAATGATTGACCAACATAAAATTGATTTGGTTTCTAGGATGGGAGGTAATTGGTACTGTAGAGCTGATAAAAATTCTATGTTTGAGATTACAAAACCTATAACGACTTGTGGGATTGGTTTCGATGCACTTCCTGAAGATGTAAAAACTAGTAAGGTTTTAACAGGTAATGATTTGGGACAATTAGCAGGTATTGAAGCTATTCCTAATGAAACGGATGTAAACGAATTTAAATTACTTGAATTGAGTGATTTATTTATGAAATATGAAGATGATGCTGTTGGATTAGAAAAGCAACTGCATTTAAAAGCCCAAGATTTTTTGAAAGAGAACAAGTTAAGTGATGCTTGGATGACATTATTGTCCTATAACAATCATTAAAATAAATAAATAATAATATGTATAAATTAAACGGAATTGTGAAATTGGTGAACCAAACGGTTCAAGTGAGTGAGAAATTTTCTAAAAGAGAGTTTGTAGTTACTGATGCATCAAGTATGTATCCACAAGATATTATGTTTCAAACAACTCAAGATAAATGTGCTTTATTAGATAACATTCAAGTAAATGATCAAGTAGAAGTGACTTTTAATTTGAGAGGTCGTGAGTGGACAAGTCCACAAGGGGAAGTAAAGTACTTCAACTCTTTGGATGCTTGGAGAATTGAAAAAGTTGGAGCAACGACAGGTGGAGCAATGCCATCAGAAGGTCCTTCATCAATGTCTTTAGATAATGTTTCTCAAGTTACATCTAATGCAATGAATTCGGAAAGCGAAGATGATGACTTACCTTTCTAATTATTGAAAAAGATAAATATTGAAAAAGAGGATTAGATTTAATCCTCTTTTTTTGTTAAAGTTTTATAATAAAAAAAATGCTACTCGATTGAGTAGCATTTTAAAATTATTTTAATTTATAATTATTTTGCTGACGCTAATTCTACGAATTTGTCATACTCTAATTCTTTCTCTTTTAACTTAACAGTATTTTTAAAGTAATCAGTTAACTTCTTGTCGGCCAACATTTCGACAATTCTATTAGACTCTTCCTTTTTTGATAATAATCCCATTGCTGTTTCAGTCAACTCTTTGTCTTCTGGAGTTGGCATTCCGTATTGAGCAAAATTATTTTTTAATAGTTCTTTAGTGTAGCTAACTACTTCTTCTTGTTCAATTTTCAAATCGTTCTTTTTGAAAATTGTATTTTGGATTAATTGCCATTTTAAACTTTGAGCGTAACCATCATATTCAGCATCAATTTGCTCTGGAGTAATCGGCTTTTCGTTTGACATACGAATCCATCTTTTCAAGAACTCATTAGGTAGCTCAAGCTTAGTTTTTTCTAATAAATCATCAAAGATTGATCGAGTTAATAATTTATCAGAGTCATTTACAAACATTTCTGATAAGTCATTTTTAACTTTTTCTCTTAAATCTTCTTCAGTTTTGACAGTATCAGCGCCAAATAAACGATCGAATAACTCTTGGTTTAATTCAGCCAATTCCATTCTTTTGATTTCATTGATGGTAATTTGGAAGTTTTTACCAATGTTAGCTAATTCTTCTTCTTTGATGCCTAGCATTGCTGCAGTGTCTTTTCCACCACGAGAAACCTTTAATGGGTCAACAGTTAGTTTATCACCAACTTTTTTACCAGTTAATTCCTTTTTAACTTTTTTATCTTCAACAAATTCCATAGAAATAGTTGAAGAATGCATAATTCCACCTTCTTTGATCGAATTATCTTCATTCAATTCTACAAATTGAGCTAAAACTAAATCTTTGTCTTCAGCATTTTCAGCAGCAACTAATTTTCCATAACGGCGACGTAAATCATCAATTTGTTTGTTGATTAATTCCTCATCAACTTTAACTTTAACATATTCATATTTACTTCTTCCGTCAACTTTAACTTCTACTTCAGGGCTTAAACCAATGTCATATGTGAATTCGAAATCAGCAGGATTATTAAAGTCTCCTTGAACTTCCGTTGTTTCACTCGGTATTGGATTACCTAAAATCTCAATTTTGTTTTCGTTAATGTAATTGTATAATGAGTCATTTACAATATTATTAAGTACATCAGCTAAAGCAGATTTTCCAAATTGCTTTTCAATTAAAGACATAGGAACGTGACCAGGTCTAAATCCTTTGATTTTAGCTTCTTTCCTTTGTTTTTCAAGAATCGCTTTAACTTTATCTTTGTAGTCTTCAGGTTTAACTTGTACTTTTAGTGTTGCATTTAAAGCATCAACATTTTCTCTTGTAACAATCATTGTACTTTTATTAATATTAGTTTAAACAAAAAATGGTATTAGCGAACTAATACCATTAATTTAGTGAGGATAGAGGGAGTCGAACCCACACGCCGCGAGGCACTAGATCCTAAGTCTAGCGTGTCTACCAATTCCACCATATCCCCAAAAAATTCTAACGACTATAGAATTTTATTGCTTTCCATTTCGTTTAATGGACTGCAAAGGTATTAAATATTTTTATATTTTGAAGGACTAGTTTCACTTTTTTTACACACTATTTAAAAATTATTGTTTTAGTTATTTTCAAATGTTAGCAAAGATTAATACAAACTTTCAAAAAAATAGGAATTCTATTTTTTCAGATATTTAATTATTATAATTTTATGTCTGATTAAATTCAATTTTAAAATGAACAAAGTAATTCTAGTAAACGAAAAAGATCAATCAGTTGGTGAAATGGAAAAATTAGAAGCTCATCAAAGAGGTTTGCTCCACCGGGCTTTTTCTGTTTTTGTTTTTAATGATAAAAATGAGTTACTGCTTCAAAAAAGAGCTTTGAGTAAATACCATTCTGGAGGTTTATGGACAAATACATGTTGTAGCCATCCAGAACCTAATGAGAGTAATTTAAACGCAGCAAAACGTAGACTAAAAGAAGAGATGAATTACACTTGCGAATTAAAAGAAGGTTTTTCATTCATTTACAAAATTGACTTTGAAAATGGTTTGTCTGAACATGAATTAGATCATGTAATTATAGGTGCTGCAAATGAAGATCCAATTTTAAACCCTGAAGAAGCATCTGATTTTAAATGGTTATCAATCGAAGAAATTGAGACTCAAATTGAAACGAATAAAAATGAGTTTACTTATTGGTTTATTTTAATTCTTACAAAATATAAAAATGAATTACTCCAATCAATTTCAAAAAATATAAATAAATGAAAGTAGGACGAAGAGAATCTTTTAATGCTGCTCACCGACTTTATAAGCCTGAATGGTCAGATGAAAAAAATCAAGAAGTTTTTGGAAAATGCAGTAATCCAAATTTTCATGGCCATAATTATGTTTTAGAAACATGGGTAGATGGAGAAATTGATCCGATTACAGGCTTTGTTATTGATATGGAGGTTTTAAAGACGATTATTAAGAATGAAGTTTTAAATCGTTTTGATCATCGCAATTTAAATTTGGATTGTGTAGAGTTTGAAAATTTAATACCTACTGCTGAAAATATTTTAATCGTTATCTACAAACTTATTCGATCAAAATTAGACAGTAAGTATAAATTAACTCTCAAAATGTGGGAAACTGAAAAAAATATTTTTGAATATTCTGATCCAAAATGAAAGTACTATATTGGCATAGACGCGACTTAAGAATTGATGATAATGCGGCTTTATACAAAGCTTTAAAAACTGGAAGTAATGTTCTACCTGTTTTTATATTTGATAATAATATCCTAGATGATTTACCAAAAGATGATCAACGTGTTTTGTTTATTCATCAAACAATTGAGCAATTAAAATCTCAATATCAGTCTTACGGTTCAGATTTACAGGTTTATTATGGAAACCCGATTGAGTTAATTCCTCAAATAGCCTTTAAAAATAAAGTAAGTACTGTTTATGTAAATCGTGATTACGAACCATATGCTTTAAAGAGGGATAAACAAGTTTACGATTTATTAAAACTAAAAGGAATTGAATTTTTAGGAGCAAAAGATCATGTTGTTTTTGAAAAAAATGAGATTTTAAAAGCGGATGGCAAACCTTACACAGTCTATACTCCATATAGTAAAAAATGGAAAGCGCTTTTAAATCCATTTTATTTAAAGACTTATCCAGCTGAAAAATATGCTCATAATTTAATTCAGGTAAATAATAAAACAACTTTGATTTCATTGAAGGAAATGGGGTTTGAATCTGAGCAAAAAGTCAAATTCCCATCTCCAAAAGTAAATGAGTCAGTAATAAACAAGTATGATGTGACAAGAGATATACCATCTGTTTTAGGTACATCCAGATTGAGTTTGCATTTGCGTTTTGGTACAATTAGTATTAGGAAGTTAGCTACAATTGCTAAGGATACCAATGAAAAATATTTAAATGAATTGATTTGGCGTGACTTTTATCAAATGATTATATTTCATTTTCCACACTCGGTTGATAAAGCATTTAAACCTGTATACGATAATGTTATCTGGGAAAACGATAAGCATTTGTTCAGCCTGTGGTGTGAAGGTAAAACAGGTTATCCAATAGTAGACGCTGGTATGCGGGAATTAAACCAAACAGGTTTTATGCATAATCGTGTTCGAATGATAACTGCAAGTTTTTTAGTGAAGCATTTATTAGTTGATTGGCGATGGGGAGAGGCTTATTTTGCTGAGAAGTTATTAGATTTTGAATTAGCATCAAATGTTGGAGGTTGGCAATGGGCAGCAAGTTCTGGTTGTGATGCAGCACCATATTTTAGAGTGTTTAATCCTACTTTACAACAAGAGAAGTTTGATAAAGATTTTAGATATATTAAAAAATGGATTCCTGAATTCGGGTCAAAAGATTATCCAAAACCAATAGTAGAACATAAATTTGCTCGCGAAAGAGTAATTCAACGTTATAAAGAAGCCCTTTCAAATTAGTTATGAGAAAAGAGATTAAAATAGGAGATAACTGTCCAACTTTTGAATTGAAAAACCAACGAGGCGAATTGATTAAAAGCACTAATTTAATTGGTGAAAAGAAATTATTGGTCTATTTTTATCCAAAAGATGGGACACCTGGTTGCACAAAACAGGCATGTAGCTTTAGGGATGAATACGAACAATTTCAAAGCTATAATTGTGAAGTAATCGGGATTTCATCTGATTCTCCTTCTTCTCACGAAAAATTTGCGCAATTTCATCATTTAAATTTTAATGTTTTAGCAGATGATAAAAAGGAGGTTAGAAAATTATTTGGAGTTCCTAAATTTCTAAGGTTATTAGATGGAAGAGTGACCTATTTATTTAACGAAGAAGGAGTTTTGATTTGGAAATTTAACGGGGTGTTTAATGCGACCAAACATGTTTCAGAGGCTATTACATTTTTGAAAAAATAACTGTGAAATAGCTATTTAATCAATTTGTTGAAGAACAAATGAAAATTAAATGATCTATTACATTAGCCATAAAATAAATTGTATTCATATGAAGTTTTTAAGTTTCTTAATATTATTTTTTTTTACGTCAATAAGTAGCAACTCATTCTCACAAAAAAAAGCTCCCAAATTAATGGTTGGAATAGTAGTAGATCAAATGTGTTATGAGTATTTATATCGTTATTTCGACCAGTTTTCGGACAGTGGTTTTGTAAAACTAATGCAACAAGGAACGAATTGTAAGAATATTCATTACAATTATGTACCAACTTTTACGGGGCCTGGACACGCATCTATTTACACAGGCACAACACCTAATAATCATGGCATTATTGCCAATCAATGGTTTGTAAAAGAAACAGGTAAATCAATTAATTGTGTTGAAGATAAATCTTTTCATACAGTTGGATCAACATCATCAAATGGTCAATGTTCACCTCAAAAATTAATGGTAAACACGATTACAGACCAGTTAAAAATGACGTATAATAATTCCAAAGTAATTTCTATATCAATTAAAGATAGATCAGCAATTTTATCTGGGGGACATTTATCTGATGGTTCGTATTGGTATGATAAATTGGAAGGAAAAATGATTACATCCGATTATTTTAAAAGTTCATTACCAGATTGGGTTAATCAATTTAACAATCAGAACTTACCAGATTATTTAATGAAATCAGATTGGACTTTGTTGAATTCAATTGAAAATTATAATGCCTCTGGTCCTGATAATTCTCCATATGAACATTTATTAGCAGGAAAATTGACTCCAACATTTCCCTATAATTTTTCGAAAGAAAATAAAAAGTATAGTTTATTTACTTTTTTACCTGCAGCGAATTCTTACTTAAAAGAATTTGCAATAAAAGCTATAGAAAATGAAAAATTAGGTCAAGATGAGGTAACTGATTTTTTAGCGATAAGTTTTTCTTCAACAGATATTTTGGGGCATGCTTTTGGACCACAATCAGTAGAGATTGAAGATATGTATTTGAGATTAGATTTAGAAATTGCAGCCTTGTTGAGTTATTTAGAATCCAGAATCGGAAGAGAAGATTTTACTTTATTTTTGACTGCAGATCATGCTGTTTTACCTGTGCCACAATTATTGATTGATAAAAAGTTGTCTGGAGGTTATCTGCCATTATCAACGCTGATACTTAATTTAAATGATAAATTAAGCACAAAATTTGGAGCGAAATTTATTCAATCCTATCAAAACAATAATATCTATCTAGATGATGCAACTTTGAAATTATTAAATGTTTCAAAAGATTCTATTCAAGAATTTATTCGAAAAGAGGTTGAAAACTGGAAGGGGGTAAAGAGGGTTTACTCATCAAGTGAAATAGAGCAACAAACGTTTCCATCTAAATGGTTGAAAATGATTAAGAATGGTTGGGTCAAGAATCGAAATGGAGACTTATTCATAATGTTAGAGCCTGGCTATTTGTCGATTTATGAAGATACAGCCAAAGGTAGATTAGGAACGAGTCATGGTTCTGCATTTAATTATGACACTCAAGTCCCATTGTTGTGGTACGGGAAAAATATTCCATCAATAGAAGTTTATGAAAAATTAGATATTACTGATATCACCACAACATTGGCATTTTTATTAGATGTTTCTTTGCCAAATGCCACAACTGGAAAGCCAATATTAAAGATTTTAAATCCTCATATAGATTAATAAAGTCAAGTTGAAATTTTCAATAAATAGTTCTTGTGATTATTAACCAGCAATCTAATTCTCTTTTAAGATGGTATATTAGTCAGAAGGTGCTTTAAGTGAAATTTTCAAAACCTCAACTGTTTGATTATCGATAACGATTTCACGACTCACTTTATGAGGGTAGCACCAAATGATTTTCTCTTCATCGGTGATAATTAATTGACTCTCTTTTTCAGTAGCTAGAACTTTTTGATCTTTTAAGATATCTGATATCAGCTGGCTACCTTTCATTCCAATAGGTTTAATTCGATCACCAATTTTCCATTTACGAATTGAAATTTGACCTTTTATTTTTTTTGAGTCGACATAAAGAATTTCTTTATTAAAATTGATTGGTACCAATTCTTTTCTGATTTTTTTAATTAAAAGGATAGGTTTTATTTCTAATTTTGATTTTAACTGTAGTGAAAAAAAATTGACATCCTTATAAATACGTTCATATAATCGGTGATTATAAAATTCAATTTTTTTCCCTTTTTCACTTTTGGATAACTTCTTAATTTCATTGAGAAGTGAATGTGGGACTTCTAATTGTCTCAATAATTCAACCTGCTCAAATTCTGAAAGGTGTAAAAATGTTGAAATTTCAATTTTATTATTTTTTTTGATTTGTTGGACGATTGGTTTTATCTTTTTTTCCAGTTTAAATTGTTCCGCTTGAAATACCGAAATTAATGTGTGAATGGATGATTTTAAATTAGGAAACTGTTCTTCCATTTTAGGAATAAATAGATTTCGTAGTTTGTTACGATTGTATTTATTTGTTGCGTTTGAAGTGTCTTCTCGCCATTCAAGACCTTCTTTTTTAGCAAGTTCAATAATTTCTTCTTTTGTAAAAGTTAATAGAGGACGGATATAACGGATATTTTCTTCCAACATAGAAGCAAGTCCCATTATACCTGATTTTCTTGAAATATTTAAAAAGAAAGTTTCAACTTGATCATCCAAATGATGGCCTAAAACAATATAGTTATCCTTGCTTTTGTTTTTCCAATCTTCAAAGAATTTATAACGAATTTTTCGTGCTAAATCTTGAAGATTTCCTCCTTTTTCGAGCTGTGTTTTCAAATCAACTTTTATACAATGAAAAGGTATATTGTATTTTTTACAAAAGGTTTTAACAAATGCTTCATCCTCATCAGAATCTTTCCCTCTTAATTGATAATTGACATGTAAAGCAGTAATATTAAACCCTAACTGATATAAATAATACAGAATTGAGATGGAATCTACTCCACCACTACAAGCAACAAAAAGTTTATTTGATTTTAAATGTTGCCATTTATCTGAAAGATTTTTTTTTATTTTATTTGTTAACGGCATCAATTATTTTTTGAATTTTAATCAAGCATTCTTCATATTCATTTTGAGCAATTGAGCGGTTAGTAATGGCGCTTCCAACACCACAAGAAAGGTATTTCCTTTCTTTATTGTAAATTATCGTTCTAATAACAACATTCAAGTCGAAATCTCCATTTGGAGAAATGTATCCAATACTTCCAGAATATAAACCACGATTAAAAGATTCGTATTGATTTGTTAGTTCAAGTGCTTTAATTTTTGGTACACCAGTCATTGACCCCATTGGGAATGTTGCTTCTAAAATTTTAGAAAAAGGGGTTGATTCTTCTATATCGCAACTTATAGTCGAAATCATTTGATGAACTGTTTCAAACGAATAAATCTTGCATAATTCATCTACATTTACTGTTCCTTTTTTTGCTATTCGAGATAAATCGTTACGAACCAAGTCGACAATCATAACGTTTTCTGATCGTTCTTTTGGATCGTTTTGAAGATTCTCAATTAGTTTTTGATCTTCTTTTAATGTTACTCCTCTTTTAGCTGTACCTTTTATGGGTTGAGATATAATTTTATTATCTACTTTTTTGATGAAACGTTCAGGACTTCCACCCATTATTTCAAATTCATTGAATGAAAGGTAAACTGAAAAAGGTGCTTGAGAAACTTTATTAATTTTGGAATAAGTTTTTAAAGGATCTTTTAATTCACAATTTTCAGCAAATATTTCTTGACAAAAATTAGTTTCATAAATATCCCCTAGATGAATATGTTTTTTTAATTTTTCAATATTTTTTAAATATTCATACTTTGAAATTCTAAATTGAAAATCGATTGTGTTTTTTTCTGTTGAACTACTAGAGTTTATCTCTTTTAAAAAATTATGGACAAATTGAATGTTTACAGAATTAGACTCTCCTTTTAAAAACTGAAATTCATTGTTCTTTATTTTTACAATATTTTGTGTTGTGAAAAGAATTAATTCAGGAAAATTAACACCATCAAAATTGGTAGATTGAAGATTCTCAAAACGGTTCTTCAATTCAAAACTTAAAGCACAGAAGATGTATTGATCTTTATTTTTTTTAATAAACTCATCAATTAAATCGATTGAATCAGATGAATTTAAAATCAATTCATTTTCTTTTCCAAAACCGAGCAAAGAAAAATTTGACTGACCATTTAAAAAAATCAAAGGATTATTCATAATATTTCAAAGTTAGTCCAAATCGTTTGAAAATAATTGATATTTTATTTGAAATTTTAACATTATTAAAAATTGCATTATTATTGTACGAGAAGAAATAATGTTTACAAAATTGAATGTTGTACAGGATTTTAAAAATAATAGTTAGTGTAGGGATTAGAAGTTATTACAAGGAAGTCAAGGTCCTTAATAAAAAAGTACTTCGAACAGATGGTCCTCTAATTTTTATTTCGAATCACCCTAACACTTTAATGGATGCAATGATGATAGGTTTTATAACAAAAAAGCCTGTTTATTTCATGGCAAAAGGAACACTTTTTAACTCACCTTTTAAATTGTGGTTGTTAAAGAATCTAAATATGATTCCTATAAATCGAAGAGGTGATGGAGCTGTGAGAGGAGTAAAAAATCAAAATTCATTTGATGCATGTTATCGTTTATTAGAACAGAAAAAGTCTTTGGTTGTATTTCCTGAGGGAACATCTTTTTTAGAGCGTCAATTAAGAGAATTGAAATCGGGTACAGCTCGAATTGCTTTAGAGGTAGAGTCAAGACATTCAGGGCAGTTAGGGGTAAAAGTTATTCCATTGGGGTTGAATTATCATAAAGCTGAGAAATTCAGGAGTTCGGTTTTAGTTCATATAGGAGAACCAATTAAAATTGAACCTTACATCAATGATTATAAATCAAATCCAGGAAAGACAGCTAAATTATTGACAGAGTTATTTCGTGTAAAGCTAGAGGAGATTTTAATTCATACAACCACAAAAGAGCAAGAGCGATTAATTGATTCCTTGGAAGAGGTATTATCATCAAAATATTTGTCAAGAAAAAGAGGAGTTGAACACGATATACAATTTTTAAGAAAAATTAAAGAGAATATTGATCGTTTTCAATACCATGATCCAAAAAGAATTAATGAAATTGAGTTATTACTTCAAAATATATTGTGGCAATTGAGGAAATTAGATATTAAATCTGATTTTTTAGACAGAAGGTTTCGATCTGTAATGTTTATTCGTCAGATGTTTTCTTCAATTGTTTTTGTAATAATAGGAATGCCTTTGTTTTTGTATGGTTTATGGCATAATATGATTCAATATAAATTGACAGATTTTATTGTTCCCAAAATCACAAAAGATATTGAGTATTATGCTCCTTTGGCTGTTTTATTGAGTATGGTTTTATATCCCTGTTTTTATACTTTTTTCTTTTATTTAGTAAGTCATATTTTTGAAATGAGTTCCATCGTAGAGATTATTTATATAATCTCCATGCCATTATCAGGCTTTTATGCATATTGGTTTAATCGATATTTAAAACACATTTCATATAAATGGAGATATATCTTATTGATGGTTAGTGATTCTAAAGCTATGGAAGAGCTAAAGGCGAAAAGAAAGCAATTGCGCTCACTTATTTTTGAGGACTAACCAAAGTGTCTCCATCATTTAGCCCTGATACAAAAGCATAAGAATCTGTACTTGAAATTATGTTTACTCTTTTTTGTAATTTTACTTTCGAACCAACAATAACGTTACTATCTTCATACAGGTATGTTTTGGGTAAACTAAAACATTTCTCAGTGGCAATTTTTGATGATTTATAAAAGATTTCTTGTCCTGGATGAACTCTATTGTTTTCAATTAAATTAAAACTAAGGTAACATGTATTTTGTTCATTGCCCTTTTTAAGAAAAAAGAATTTTCCTTTACCTACAAGTGTTTTTGTTTGGTCGTAAAATAAAATTTTATCAGCAGTTTTAATTTTTTCAATTTGACTTTCTTTCAATTCGATTTTGATTAATTCAGGGATGTATTCTTCTAAAATAGCCAATGTATCCCCTTTATTAACTTGATCTCCAGTTTCTACATTAATAGATAAGACTTTACCATTCTCTTTATTAATTAAGAAAAATTTATTCATTTTTTCCTCATCGTCAATGAGTTGGTTGTATAAACCAGTGGTTCCTTTTTCTTGCATTAACTCTAAAAGATTTTGATCAGAAATCTGAGGCAAAATAGGTAAAATCAATTCAGGTGAAAGCGAGTCGATAAATTGATTCCAGACAACCTCTTTTTTGAAATCAATATTTAATTCTTCAAAGATTTCAATTAATTGTTTTTTCAGTTCAACCTTTCTAGTACTCATCTTCTTAAACAGTTGATTGTTCTCATAGATAAAAGCGAGTTTATTTCTTTTGATAACCTTATTCTTTAAGATTGAAATTGAGTCAATAACACCATTTTTTGTACTTAGAATAGGAATTATTTTCTTTTTACAATAGATACCTTCTCCTTCTAGAATGACATCTTGAAAATGATTTTCTACAACTATGAAGTCTGAATTTACTTCTTTCACTGTTTTAGTGACTATGTTTTTTTCCGTTTTTCTTTTAGCAACAGTTTTAGCTTCTTTTTTATTCATTAGAATGTATAAAATAATTGCTATGATTACTAAAAGAATAAATAAAAATGGATTACTTTTCTTATTCATTTTAAACTGTTCTTCAAGTTTGATATTAACAAAAATACGATTAATTAAAGAATAATGTTGAAAACTTAGTTGAAAACCCAATTTAACCTCTGTTTAATTTACCTTTAACCTTTCTTAAATTTGTTATAACAAATAAACGACAAATGGTATTATTAAGCTCACTTATTAAAAAGAAGTTATCTGATGATCAGATATCTAATATTTTTATTAATGGACTGTTTGATGTTGTTGAAAATGGTTTTAAAGAGATTGCTGACTTAATAAATGAAGATGTTGTTTTTGTTAAATCGCCTGAAATTAATCAGAATTTAAATGGAGAATTTGCTTTGATTGTAATTGCTGCAAATTTATCTACACTAGAAAGTACATTCGAAGCAGATCAAGCTGTGAGGGTAGAACAAAAGATTTTCGAGAAGCTAGGGAAGTTATATGAGATGTCTACCAAAGATTTTGAATCTTTAGCAAGAGAATATCAAAGTTTTATTGCAAAAGTTAATAAGCCATCCAAGAATTTAGTATATGGGATGTCAAAAGCAATTTTTGAGAAGTATGAATTGAATGAGTTTCAAGATGAGTATTTCAGGAGGATGCAGGCTCCAAATCCTTTATTCTTAAAGCGTTTAGATGAGGTTATGATTAATTTTATTTGGAATTGGGATGCCTTCTTTAAAAAGTATAAATTAAACTAGAAAAATTGTTACTTAGTTTGAATCCTCATGATTACTCATGAGGATTTTTTATTTGTAGTTATTTATAAAAAAATTAATGTCTTACGTATACTACCTTTTTAGTGTCAAAAAAGACTTCTTCAAAAATACTTTTTAAGTCGTACGTTTTATAGAATTTTTTCACAGCTTTCATTTCCTCTGTTAAATCGCCTCCTTTTAGGTAAAGTATACCATTTTTTAAATCATGAACACTTTTTTTCTTGAATTTATCTTTTGTCCATTTTAAAAAAGCAGGCATGGCTGTAACAGCTCTACTTACAATGAAGTCAAATTGTTGATTAATATGCTCAGCTCTTTCATGAATAGCTGTTACGTTTGTTAAATTAAGTGTTTTAGCAACTTCTTGAACAACCTTTATTTTTTTACCAATAGAGTCTACTAGAAGAAAATTACAGTTCGGATATAATATGGCTAGTGGAATACCGGGAAATCCTCCACCTGTTCCGATATCTAAAATATCTGAATTGTCTTCGAATTTTTGAATTTTCGCTATTCCAAGAGAGTGTAGTACATGGCGTTCATAAAAGTTATCTGTATCTTTTCTTGAAATCACATTAATTTGATTGTTCCATTCAGTGTAAATGGATAATAATTTTGAGAATTGATCTTTCTGTATTTCTGAAATATCAGGAAAATACTTTAATATAAGCTGTTCAGAATTCATACTACAAATGTAGTTAAAAAGTCAAATTTCAGAGTTTTTTAAATGCTGTCTTTGGTTTTTTCAATTAAGCTTGCAAGAAAATCTCTTGCTCTAAAAAGTTGAGCTTTTACAGTTCCGAGTGGAAGGTCTAATTCTTGAGCAATTTCTTCGTAACTTAACTCTTCAAAATATCTTTTCTCAATTAGGACACGATAACGAGGTTTTAGTTTTGTTACCAGTTCACGCATCAATTTGACTTTTTGGTCTTGGATAACACTTTCCTCAGGATCAAGAGTAGATGATTTTGCATCAAAATATATAACTTCTCCATCATCGTTAATTCTTCCTGAATCCATAGATGTAACAGAAATTCTTTTTTTACGAATGAAATCGATGCAATTATTTGATGCAATTTTGAAAAGCCATGTGCTGAATGCAAAACTGGGTGAATATTGTTCTAGACGGTTAAAGGCTTTACCGAATGCTTCAATAGTTAAATCATCAGCATCGTCATTGTTTTTAACCATTTTCAGCATCATGAAGTAGATAGACTCTCTGTATTTTTCCATTAATTCAGCATAAGCACTTTGTTTGCCATCTATAGCTTGTTTGACTAAGATTAAATCTTGTTGTGCTTTGTCTGATAAATGATTTCCGTCTACCATTTTTTTAATTCTTTTTTATCTGTCGTATAAAACAAAATAGGCATTAATAATGCATATCCAATATCGTATAATGGAAGATACCAAACTAAACTTTTTTCAAGAAGCTTTGAAAAGCATTTCCCCTGAATTATCCACTTTACACTCGTAATAAAAATAAAAATAGATAATGTTATCAGTGTGAAATTGATATTAAATAACAAATTAACAAATGATATCATAAGGATTAACATGCTTAAGGGGTAAATTCCTAACATTGTTTTTTTGAAAACATTATATTTGTCAGAAGTTGTAAAATGCCTAGATTTTTGCAGATACCATTTTTTCCAAGTTTCTGAACCTTCTGAAAAGCAAAAGGAGTCTGGGTTTAAGTTTATTTCTAAGTTGTTTTTAGTAGCACTTTCTTGAATAAATAAATCATCATCACCGGAAGCGAGAGCATAGTGAGATTTAAACCCATTAACAGAGTTAAATACTTCTTTTGTATAAGCCAGGTTTCTACCAACTCCCATATATGGGAGTTTATTTAATGCCATTGAAAAATAATTCATAGCAATCCAAGCGGTATCAAAGCGAATGATTTTATTTAAAAAAGTATTTCGTTTGATGTACGGGCCATATCCTAAAACAATTTTCTTTTCGATATTAAAATTAGTTGCTACACTTTTTAGCCATTGATTGCTATTAGGTTTACAATCCGCGTCGGTAAATACTAAATACTCGTGTTTAGCTCCTTTGATACCAAGTGTGAGCGGTAATTTTTTACCTGGTTTCAAATGCCTATTTTTTTCAACTTCAATAGTTCTTAAGTTAAAATAACGTTGCTCGTATGCATTTAAAATAGTTGTTGAATCATCAATTGACTGGTGGTTCACTACGATAACTTCAAAGTTTGGGTAATCTTGTTCTAAAATGTAAGGAAGATTTTCATACAAATTATCCGACTCATTTCTAGCTGATATAATTACAGTTATCGGTGGTGTGATTGTATTTTCCTTTGATTTTTTCTTTTTGTAAAAAGCAAGTTTGCCATGAATGAAAATGGTGAAAAATACCTGAGTTATTCCCATCAAAATAAAGATGAAAAATAATAAAGAAGGAATATTATAATCAATATCAGGTATAAAAATCATATAATAAAAGCTTATTACAAATATGGGGGCTTTAAGAAATACAATTATCTTTGTAAAATTTATTTTTCAACAATTTTATGCACTTCGAATTATTACATACTGATAAACAGTCAAATGCAAGAGCAGGTTTGATTCAAACTGATCATGGATTGATTGAGACACCAATATTTATGCCTGTTGGAACTGCCGGTACTGTCAAAGGTGTTCATCAACATGAATTAAAAGATGATATCCAAGCTCAAATTATTTTGGGTAACACATATCATTTATACATGCGGCCAGGTATGGATGTAATTGAAAATGCTCGAGGGTTACATCAATTTAATGGTTGGGATTTACCTTTACTTACTGATAGTGGTGGATATCAAGTTTATTCGCTTTCTGGCTCAAATAAAATAACAGAAGAAGGTGTGAAATTTCAATCACATATTAATGGAAGCTATCATTTTTTTACTCCAGAAAAATCAATCGATATTCAACGTTCAATAGGTGCAGATATTATAATGGCTTTTGATGAGTGTACACCTTATCCTTGTGAATATAATTATGCAAAACGTTCTATGCATATGACTCATAGGTGGTTAAAAAGATGTTATGATAGAATGGATGAGACTGAACCTTTGTATGGGCATCAACAAATTTTATTTCCAATTGTGCAAGGAAGTGTATATAAGGATTTAAGAGTGGAATCCGCTGAAGTTATAGCTTCTTATGGGACTGTTGGTAATGCAATTGGAGGACTTTCTGTAGGTGAGCCAGATGAGGATTTGTATGCTATGACAGATTTAGTTTGTGGGATTTTACCGGAGGATAAAGCAAGGTATCTAATGGGAATTGGTACTCCTGTGAACTTATTGGAATGTATAGCTCTGGGAATTGATATGTTTGATTGTGTTATGCCATCAAGAAATGCGCGTCATGGTATGTTATTTACTTCTGAAGGTATCATAAATATTAAAAATCAAAAATGGGAAAAAGACTTTTCTCCAGTTGATGAAAACGGCACTTCATACGTTGATAAAGTTTATTCAAAAGCATATTTAAGACATTTAATAAAATCTAACGAATACTTAGGTTTTCAAATTGCTACGATTCATAATTTAGCGTTTTACGTCTCATTGGTTAAAGAAGCTAGAACTCGAATTATTGATGGTTCTTTTTCTGCATGGAAAGATGTAATGGTCAAAAAATTAGCAACAAGATTATAATTGAATCAGATGATTAAAATCCTAGACAAATACATCATAAAAAAATTCCTAACGACATTTTTTTTCATGTTGGGGGTAATAATGTTATTGTCTATGGTTTTTGATATGTCATCTAGATTAAGTGAATTTATTGAAAAACAAGCACCTTTAAGTGAAATATTATTCAAATACTATTTGACTTTTATTTTGCATTATGGAAATATGTTTTCTTCTCTTATCATTTTTGTTTCTGTAATTTGGTTTACAGCTAAAATGGCTCAGGAATCTGAAATCATACCTATAATGAATAGTGGGATAACATTCAAAAGGTTTTTACGTCCTTACATGTTTGCCTCAACAATTTTGATGTTAATTGCTTTATTGATGAATCATATTGTTTTACCACGATCTAATTCTGTAATGCTTGATTTCGAAGAGACTTATTACAGAGCTAGGATGCGAATTGATAATTACTATGCTGAATTACCTGATAACATTTTATTAAATTTTGAAACTTACTTATCAGATGAAAATGTGATTACAAACTTTGTGATGGAACAAACAGACGATAAGGATCAATTGCAGTATTTTGTAAAAGCAAAATCAGCTGTAAATATTTCAGGCACAAAAAAATGGAAATTGACGAATTACTATGAACGTATAATTCATGATTCAGTTGAAACGATTCATAATGGTTTTGAAAAAGATACTGTGTTTACGTTTGAAATTTCAGATATTGCTCAAAGAGAGAATATAGCCGAGAAAATGACTTATTCTGAGCTCAAAGATTTTATTGAACTGGAAAAGAAAAAAGGGTCACCAAATATTCCTTTGTATGAAATTGTATTGTACGAAAGAACATCTCTTCCTTTTGCTACATATGTATTAACCATTATCGGAGTTGCTGTTTCAAGTCGAAAGAAAAGGGGAGGAGTAGGTATAAATATAGCTATAGGATTAGGTATAATTTTCATATATATTTTTGCTATGAAGGTTACAACTGTTGCAGCTCAAAATGTAGGTTTCCCAACTTATCTTGCTGTTTGGATGCCGAATATAATCTTTGGCTTTATTGCATACCTTCTATATAGATACATGCCTAAATAAATATCTATTTTTTCATTCAGAAGACTTTTAGGTTTATTTAAATACTTTTTTCAGTAGATCTGTTGTTCTAGCTCCAGGATTTTTTCTAATGTCGATTTCCTCTCTTTCTATCTTAATGAATAACCCATCTATAGCTTTGTTGGTAGCGTAATCAACAAGGTCGGGGTTTATTTTTTGAACCAAAGGTATTTTGTTGTAAGCTGAAATCATTGTTCTCCAATGTTTTGTTGCTCCGACATTATTTAGAGAAGCTTCAATGATGGGTTTGAATTTTAGCACTAAATCTTCTCTTGTTTGATTGCTTAAATAGGTAGTTGCCGCATTTTGTTCTCCGTTAAGGATATTCATTACATCTTGAAGAGTTAGCTCTTTGATTGCTTTAATGAAAAGTTCTTTTGAGCTATTTGCTGCATCTTCTGCAGCTCTATTGATGGATTCAATTGTATTGTCAATAAGTTGACCTTGTCCAATTTTTCTCAATTTTTCTTCGATTTGTTCAGCTTCATTGGGTAAAGGGATTTTTACACTTAAGTCCTTGTAGTAACCATCTTTTGCTGACAACAGGTTTACACCATTTTCAATTCCTTTATTAAGTGCTTCTTTGATTCCTTTTGCAACTTCATCCTCAGTTAAACTTGAGTTCTTAAATGAAGAAGAAACCTTAGAAGATAATTCTTTATTGATTTTTGGAAGTTGTGCATTTAAATACAGACATGAACTTAAAAATAATCCTGTAGCTATAATTGTCTTAATTCTTTTCATAGTCTTTACATTAAAGGGAGTTTTTAATAATTTGATCTAGTAAAGATGGATCTAAAAGAGTAGAAGTATCTCCAAAATTTGACTTTTCTCCTTCTGCAATTTTTCTTAATATGCGTCGCATGATTTTTCCAGATCTTGTTTTGGGTAGTCCTGATACAACTTGAATCTTATCAGGTTTGGCAATTTTACCAATTTCTAATGAAATACTTTCAATAATTGATTGTTGGATAGTTTCTAAATCAGTATTAGAATTAGAGACAATAAAAGCATAAATTGCTTGTCCTTTTATATCATGGGGGAATCCAACCACAGCCGATTCAATAGCGAATTCGTTTTTATTGATAGCATCTTCAATTTCAGCGGTTCCGAACCTATGACCAGATACATTTATTACATCGTCAACACGACCAATTATACGGTACATTCCATTTTTATCTCTTTTAGCACCATCTCCTGTAAAATAATGATTCGGATAATGAGAAAAATAGGTTAATCGGCATCTATCATGATCGCCATATGTTGTTCTGAGAATTGAAGGCCATGGATACTTCATACATAGATAACCTTCTTTATTTGGTGTTTTAATTTCTTGCCCTTCTTGATCTAGTAATACGGGTTGAATTCCCGGTAGAGGAAGACCTGCAAATGTTGCCTTACTCGGAGATAGTTTTCCTAAACCAGATAACATGATGCCTCCTGTTTCAGTTTGCCACCATGTATCTACAATTGGGCAATTGTTTTTACCGATATATTTAGAATACCAATTGTAAGCTTCTTCATTAATAGGTTCTCCTACAGAGCCTAATACCTTTAAGGATTTGAGGTTAGCTCTTTCAATAAATTTTGAATCAAACGACATTAAAGACCGAATTGCTGTAGGAGCAGTGTAGAATTGATTTACGTTATATTTATCAATAATTTCCCAGAAACGTCCAGCATCAGGATAGGTTGGAATGCCTTCAAATATAACTGATGTTGCTCCTGATAATAATGGCCCATATATAATATAAGAATGACCTGTTATCCATCCTATATCAGCTGTGCACCAAAAAATATCATTTTCTTCATATTGAAAAACATTTTGAAAAGAGTAGGCTGTATATACCATGTATCCACCACAAGTGTGAACAACTCCTTTAGGTTTCCCTGTTGATCCAGAAGTATATAAAATAAACAAAGGGTCTTCTGAATTCATTGGCTCAGCCTTGCAATACTTAGATTGATTAGCTTGGATGGTATGAAAATCTATTTCAAATTTATTATTGACTTCACCGTTAAGAACAATACAGTGTTTAATTGATGTACAATTTTTTAAAGCTTCTTCAGTTATTTCTTTTAAAGCTACAGTTTTATCACCACGATACAGTTCTTTTGCTGTTATAATTAGTTTGGCTTGTGCATCATTAATCCGATCAGCTAAAGCTTGCGCTGAAAATCCTGCAAAAACGATTGAATGAATTGCACCAACTCTAGCACAGGCTAATATGGCTACTACAGATTCTAAAACCATAGGCATGTAAATACATACACGATCGCCTTTGGATATTCCAATTGACTTTAATCCATTTGCCAATTTACAAACGTCATCATGTAATTCTTGATAAGTAATTGTTTTAGTTGTTTCATTCGGTGAATTTGGCTCCCAATAGAACGCAATTTTGTCAGGAGTGTTTTCAATATTTTGTTCAAGTATATTTTCTGTGATATTTAGTTTTCCTTCTTTAAACCATTCAATTACAGGTGCATTTGAGTCATTTTTATTATTGAAGTTCCAGTTTAAAGTAGTGTTCCATTTTTCTTGCCACAAAAAATTGTTAGCAATTTTATCCCAGAACATTTTTGGGTTATCAATACTTTCTTGATATGCTTCTTGATATGCTTGAAATGAATCAATTTTTAATTTCATAATATTTTAGGCTTTTCTCAAAGTTATAAATATTCACTGATATAAAAAATTCATTTATAGCAGGCTATATTTTATATTTTTGTATGTTTAAACATCAAATTTTAAATTAATAATGAGTTATTTTAAAAATAAAGTGGTTTGGGTGACTGGCGCTTCTTCTGGTATTGGTGAAGGTATTACTAGATTACTGGCTGAAAAAGGGGCCTTGCTGATTTTATCTGCAAGAAAACTCGATTCTCTAGAGAAGGTTAGAGCATCATTAACAAGTAAAGAAAAACACTTATGTTTGCCATTAGATTTAGAAGACTCATCTAATTTTACTGTTTTAGTTGAACAAATCATTCAACGTTTTGGTAGAATTGATATTCTATTTAATAACGGAGGACTTAGTCAGCGTTCGACTGTAAAAGATACTCCTCTTGAGGTTGATAGACGTATCATGGAAATCAATTATTTCGGCAATATTGCTTTGACAAAAGCTGTATTACCTCATATGCTTAAAAATAGAGGAGGGCATATAGTTGTGATGTCAAGTATAGCTGGGAAGTTTGGTTTTTTCTTGCGTTCAGCTTATAGTTCGTCTAAACATGCTTTACATGGTTTTTATGAAAGTTTACTTTTAGAAGAAATGAATAACGGTTTGAAAGTTACAATCGTCTGCCCAGGAAAAATAAACACCAATATTTCTGTTAATGCATTAAATGAAAGTGGCCATAAACATGGTGTGATGGACCATAATCAAGCTACAGGTATGTCTGTAGAAGAATGTGTTGAAATATTGCTAAAGGCTGTTGAGAAAAATAAAAAGGAAGTTTTAATTGGAAACAAGGAAATTAAAGCTGTCACCTTAAAACGATTTTTACCCTCTTTATTTTGGAAAGTTATTAAAAATCAGTCTGCAACTTAAATGATTAATTGTACAGCTAAGGACAAAAAGTTATAGATATCATACTTAGATGCTAAAGTAATCTTTAAATTTTGTAGCTTGTCTTCTTGAAATTTCGATTTTCTCATTTTCAAACAATTCAATTAATAATCCACCATTAAACCAGTTGTCAATTTTACTGATGAACTGAATATTAATTATGAATTTACGATTGGCTCGAAAGAAAAAATCAGGATCTAATTGTTCTTCTAGTTGATTCAAAGACCTTAAAATTAATGGGCGTTTGTTTTCGAAAAAAACTTTAACATAGTTTCCTTCCGATTCGAAATATCTGACCTTAGAAAGAGGAATGAAAAATGTTTTTTCACCATCCTTGATGAAAATATGATCGTTAATGGTTAAAATGCGATTACCAGAATCAGTTTTCAGATTGACTTGGCTTTCAAAATCATCTTTTGACTTGATTTTTTGAATAGCTTCTTCTAATCTAATCGGATCAATTGGTTTAAGTATATAGTCTAAAGCTTTTACATCAAAAGCTTTAGAAGCAAATTCATCAAAAGCTGTAACAAAAATAACATTTGGAATATGTTCCATTTTTTGAAGCATTTCAAAACCATCCATACCAGGCATTGAAATATCTAAAAAGATTAAATCAGGAGAAGTTTCTTGACAAATTTTAATACCTTCTAATCCATTTTGAGCGGTTCCAATAACTTTAATATCATCATGATTTGATAATAGGTGTTTTAGTTCTTCTCTTGCAAGTCTTTCGTCATCAATTATAATTGTTTTAATTTTTTTCATTTCTAAATATCATTTACTGTTGAATCCTTATAGTTGAAACAACACATTTTTTATTTTCAGAATTTTTAATTGTAAAAGAAGCGTTAGTGTATTGTAGAATTAATCTTCTTCTTAGGTTTGTTAATCCGACACCTAGATCTTTTTCTTTTCCAATTTTACCTGGATTCGTAACTTCAATTTTAATTTCGTTACCAAAACCATTACCTTTAATTGAAACTTCACCTCCTTCAATTTCTTTTGAAATACCATGTTTAATCGCATTTTCGATTAACAATTGTATACAAAAAGGTGGTATTTTAAAGTGTAAAATATTTTCATCAATTTTAACACTATAATTTAAACGTTTTTCAAACCTAATTTTCTCTAGTTTAAGGTAGGAATGTACAATATCCATCTCTTCTTGAATAGATATTAAATTTATTTTACCAATTAAAAGTGACTTTCTCAATAGGTTTGATAATTGAGTGATTGCATATTTTGATTCAGAAGGGTTTATTTCAATCAAAGCTCTTATGCTATTTAATGAATTAAACAAGAAATGAGGATTCAATTGTGATCTCAAGTTTTGCAGTTCTATTTCGTTTTTACTTGCAATTAAAGAAAGATTATGAATTTCTTGTTGTCTTGCTTTTGAAAAAAAGTGAAAGGTAAAATAAAGTACATTCCAGAAAAAGAACAAAATTGAAACAGATAAGGTGGCATTAATAATGTTAAGAACTTCGAAAGGTTCGTTTTTAATAGAAGTTAACCGGTTGATACCTGCATTAATTATTACAACAATAAATGAAGCTGTAAAAGAGATTATGATAACTCTTGGAATTAGTGGTTTTAATTTCAGTTCTAACCATTTTTTAGATTTGTAGATTCTCCGTTGAAAATGACTGATTATGATAGCTATGACAATAAAAGTTGTTAGATCTATGATTAAGTCAGTTTGGATAGATTTTGGGTTTTTAATATAACTAGAAAGTATAACGATAAAAACAAAAATAAACCAACCAGTAATTTGTGCGCCCCAATAAAATATCTTTTTTGAATTCATCATGTTCTTATTAAAAGTTATAAACTATGGTTGAGTTACAACAAAGGCCACCTTTAAGGTAGCCTTTGTATAGAAATTATGCTGTGCAATTATGTTTTTTAGTTTGCTTTTGTTTTTTCAAGCTCAAAACACATTTTAATTGCTTTTTTAACATTTACAACACTTCCAGTTACAGATAAACTTGCAAAGTCTACTAGATCTTTTGATCCAGGTCTGTATTGGTTTTTTCCTTTGTAAGAAACAGCTGAATTTAAAATCACATCTTTAACTTCTTTCATAGTTAGAGATGGGAAATAAGATTTTAGTAATGCTGCAACACCAGCTACCATTGGACAAGCCATAGATGTACCATTTAATTGTTGATATTCACTTTGAGGCACAGAGTTATAAATTTCATATCCTGGAGCAAACACATCAACCATAGTTTGACCGTAATTTGAAAAAGAAGCTGGAAGTTTCTTTTTTGGGAATCTAGTTGAAGCTCCAATAGTTAACATTAAGTCAAATGGTTTGTCTTGGAATTCATACTTTTGGGTTGGGAAATGATCTTCTTGATCTAAATTAAGACTACTATTTCCAGCTGCATGAACTAACAGAACACCTTTAGATTCAGCATAAGCAAATGCTTCATATACAGCTTTAGCATTTGTAGAATAGCTTTTTCCAAATGACATATTAATAATTTGAGCCCCGTTGTCAACTGCGTATCGAATAGCTAAAGCAATATCTTTATCATGTTCATCTCCATTCGGAACAGCTCTTAAAACCATTAAAACAGCATTGTCAGCAACACCATCTCCACCAAGTTCATTACCTCTTATCGCAGCGATAATTCCGCCAACATGAGTTCCGTGAAGTGCATCGGGTCCTTCAACATTATTGTTTCCGTAAAATTTGTCATTTAAGTCATTCGGATTGTCTCCAATGATTTTACGTTCGTCAAATTCTGTATTTAAGTTGAAGTCTATCATATCTGTGATTTGCTTTTTTTGCTCTTCAATAGCTTTCATAGATAATTCACCACTTTCAATAGCTTCAGCTAATTTTTTTAACTGCTTTTCTTCATCTGTTTTCGGCTTCCACTTCTTTAAATCTGAAGCTGTGTAAGATTCAACCCCTAAAACTTCATTTACTTTTTTTGGAACGTTCTCAATGATTTTAGGTAACATTTGAAGTTGAGGAATATACTGTGAGTAATTAGCAATCTCCTCTTCAACTTCTTGTTTTACTTTTTCGTATAATTTATACTCTTCCTGTTCTGAAGAATTTAAAGTTGTAGGATCAATATCTTTAAATTTAGGAGTTAAATCTCTTAAAATTCTAGTTTTTTCCAATGTTGCAGCATCAACATTTTCACCATTGGCATTACCTAAGAAATTCCATCCATTAACATCGTCAATATATCCATTGTTGTCGTCATCTTTACCGTTGTTAGGAATCTCATCGTTATTAACCCAAATTTTTCCTTTTAGATCTTCGTGCTCAATATCTATACCAGAATCAATAACTGCAACAACGACTTGGCTTGATTTTTTACCTTTAAGTAATTTATAGCCAGCTTCAGTATGCATCCCTGAACCTTTGCCATTATACCAGTTTAAAACTTTCTTTTCAACTTGTCCGTGTAATACGTTGTTGATACCGATTGAAAAAACAGCAAAAGAAAGTGTAATAACGATTTTTTTCATATATTTTTTTGTTTCTATGTCAGTAAACTGACGGTTTTATATTCTAGAATACAAAAATGAGAAAAAAAATGAGAATTAACCTGTTTTTTAATTAATTGGTGTATATTTACTTTTAAAGGTTTAAAAAATAGTTGAGTGGTAGCTTTCTGTGATATAGATGAAAAAATCAAGCAACTTTAAAGTCATATCACCGTTTAAAAGACACATAATATTATTTAATTATAGATGAGGTACTTGTTATCAATTTTATTAGTTTTTTATTTAGGTGTTAGTTGGGGGCAATCATTAAATCCCAAGTATAAAACATTGTTGGATTCCTTTCCTGAAAAAATATTTGATTTTGCCATTAAAAAGACAAATGAAACGAAAAGTTTTTGTGAAAAAGAAAATATTAAAATTAAGTATCAATCCGATAGCTATCTGTTTGTTAGAGCACCATTAGCCTGGATGCACGAGCAATCAACAAAAGGTAATATTCCTCATTATCAATTTGATGTGAATAAAGCATCACCTCTTGCTGATTCAGTCAGATCGACTAGAAATATAGATCCTGTTCATTCAGGTTTAGGTGGACTTCCAAATGGATACACTGGAAAAGATGTTATTATTGGTTTCATTGATTATGGATTAGAATTAGATCATCCAGATTTTCAAGATGTAAATGGAAAAACAAGAGTTCTCAGGCTTTGGGACCAAGAAGCAGTAACATCTTATGGATACTACGGTTATGGCACATTATGGGATAGTACTGAAATTAATGCAGGAAGTTGTACTTACAACCCAACAAGTGATCATGGCTCAACAGTTGCAGGTCAGGGAGCAGGTAACGGTCTAGCTGATGGAACCAATAAAGGTGTTGCTCCTGATGCTAATATTGTATTTATAAACCTTGATTTGTCTTCAGGTTATCAAGCAAGAATAGCAGATGCCTGTGATTATATTTTCAAATTTGCAGATTCCCTTGGGTTACCAGCGGTAGTTAATATTGGTGTTGGAAGTCCAATGGGAGGAGGACATGATGGTAATGATCCATATTCTGAATATGTTGAAAGTTTATTGAATGCTAAATCAGGAAGAATAGCTGTTGCATCTGCTGGGAATTATGGTGGTTATGGAAATTATCATTTAAGAGGAAATGTTTCGCCTGATACGTCATTTACTTGGTTTAATACTGCTGATTTTTCAGCTTTTGGTCTAAAACATGGAGTATATTTTGAAATGTATGCTGATACAAATGACGCTCATTTTGATTTTGCAATAGGTATGGATAAACCAGCTCCTAATTATGGATTTAGAGGAAGGACAAATTTTAAGAATACTTATAATAATTTAGGTGTTTATGAATACGATACGATTTGGTCTGGCACGAACCAACTAGCAATCATTCAAACATATCAAGATGTCATTGATTCAGCATATTATATGGAGACTTATGTTGTTTTTATTGATTCATCTTCTTATAAAGTTAGATTCATGACAAAAGGTAGTGGAGCTTATGATTTGTGGAGTTCAGATCACCCTGATGTTGGATTTAACAAAATTGAAGAAGCCATACCAACCCCTGCTATTATTCCTGAAATTATCAATTATCAGTTACCAGACTCTTTAAATGTTTTGGCAGCTTATTACATGAATTCAGAGAAGATAATAACTGTTGGAAATTTTAATAATAGACAAGGTTATACTGATAGAAACGGTCTCTTCTATGATAACTCTATTTATCCAACTGGTGAAATTTATTATACATCAAGTAGAGGTCCTAATCGTTTACAAAATATGAAACCAGATGTTTCTGCCAACGGTAATTTATCATTTGGAGCAGCAAGAATTTCTTACCTCTCAAACCCTGCAAATTTTGATAAAATTATTCAAACAGGGTGGCATATTAGAAATGGAGGAACTTCAATGGCAGCTCCAGTTATCTCAGGTATGGCAGCTTTATATTTGGAAAGATGTCCTACAGCAACCTATCAAGATTTTAAAAGAGATTTAATTGAGGCATCAGAAAAAGATAGTTATACTGGACCATTAGCAAACTATTCTTATGGTCATGGAAAACCGAATGCTCTAAAGTTGCTACAAGATAAAAACAGTTATACAATTGATGGTGATACGCTTATATGTAATCTTCCAACCGTTTTATCAAGCTCAAGTCATTTAGTTTATGATTCAATTGTTTGGTCAGATGGCTCAAACACCTATAATTCTTCTTTTTTAAATGTATCTTCCCCTGCTCAATATTCTGCCCAAATATATTATGGTGGTGGATGTAAAGCTTTAACGGATACAGTTACAGTTACTTCAATAATTCCTAATATACCAACTTTAGAATCAATTTCTCAGCCTACATGTATATCCCCTTTTGGAACAATTGAAATTGTTAATCAACCAAATGTTTTATATTCATTAGGTGTTGGTTCTGCTTCAAATAGTCCCGTTTTCAATGGTTTAAATCCTGGGAATTATTTCTTATATGCAAAGTCATCTTATGATACAACCTGTTTTACTACTTCTTTAAATCAAGAAACGATAAATAGTATCTCACCATTGTCAATAGACCCAATTACTCCTCTTCAATTTTGTGATTCTGTTCAATTGCCTTTAATTAATGGGGGTACATTAACAGGAAATGAGGCTTATTATACAAGTTCGAATAGAAATGGAATTAAATATTTAGCAGGAGATTTCATTTTACAATCAGTTGATACACTTTTTTTTAGTGATTCTTTGGGAGGTTGTTTTATTGAAGATACATTGCTCTTAAATGGAGATATAACTGCAAATCCATCTTTTTACTATGATGCAATTTGTGAAGGTGATTCAATTTCACCCATACTATCAGGCGATTTAGGAGGTGTTTTTTCAAGTTTAACTCCACTTATAAATTCAGAGAGTTTAAATAGCAATTCAGGAAAATTTGTTTCATCGGATAGTATGAATTATTACATTCAATACAAAGTTGGTGCAGTTTGTCCAGACTCTCTAATAGATACATTAGTTGTTAAAGCTTTGCCTAATCAAATAGTAGTTACTCCAATAGATACAACTTATAATATTAATGATCTAGTAGTTCCCTTTCAATCGAATAAAAGTAATTCTAATTCTATCGTGTATTGGTACTCAGATAGTTTGAAGACTGATTTGATTAGTGTTGGAGATGATTATACACCTCAATCTACAGATACAGTTTTGTATGTTTCTGAGTCTTTAGATGGTTGTGAATCAATTTACAGATTAGTAAGGGTTAACTTTAAAACTGACGCTCTCAGTCTTTCAACGGCAATCACACCTGATGGTGATATGCAGAATGATACTTGGTTGATTCCAAACATTGATTCTGATTTTCCTCAGAATGAAGTTTTTATATATAATAGGTGGGGAGAATTAGTGTTTCAGTCTGAAAAAGGTTCGTATGAAATTTCACCATGGGATGGCACATTTGGAGGGGAAGAATTATCAGTTGGATCTTATTATTATATCATTAGATATAATAAATCTTCAATTAAAGATCAAACAGGAATTATATCAATAATAAAATAATTATCAGTTTTCATTGAATATTTATATATTTGGACCCTAATTTATTAAGTAGATATGAATTTAACAGGAATTATAGCTATTTCAGGAAAACCAGGATTGTATAAAGTTGTAGCTCAAGGTAAAAATAACGTAATAGTAGAATCTTTATTGGATGGGAAAAAAATTCCTGCTTATTCAACTGATAGAATTTCTGCATTAGAAGATATAAGCGTTTACACAGAAAGTGAGGATAAACCTTTGAAAGATATTGTTCAAACAATTTTAAAAAAAGAGAATGGTGGCCAAACAATTTCACACAAAGAATCAGAATCTAATTTAGTTAGTTATTTGGAAGATATACTTCCTGACTATGATAGAGAAAGAGTCTACTTATCTGACATCAAGAAAATTTTTCAATGGTACAACTTATTACATAAAGCTGATTTACTTGTGGTTGAAGAAACAGAAACTGAAGAATTAGTTGACGAAGATAAAACATCTCAAAAGAAAACAGAAAAAAAGGCTTCTGAGAACCAAGAAGCTTAATAAAGGATATTATCTAAAGGAAGTCCCACTAGAGATAGTGGGACTTTTTTTGTAACTGTTTTTATTTAATCTCGTAATAGTTTAGATAAGGTTATACTATGGGATTCACAATTCATACAATAATACTGATTCTTACAGTTTTTGTTTCGTTAAACGCGATTAATAAAAGACGTTTTGAAGACTATATGTTTGTGCCATATCTTGTTAAATACGATAATCAATATTATCGATTTGTTTCTCATTTATTTTTTCATTCTGACTTTACTCATTTGGCATTTAATATGTTTTCCTTTTATTTTATAGGTAAATATTTAGAGCAATATTTTATACTAAAGTTTGGGATTGTTCAAGGAGAGATTTATTTTTTATTGTTATATTTTTTAGGTGGATTTTTTGCTACACTAATCCCATTTATTCGAAATCAAGATAATTCAGGTTATAGGTCTCTAGGATCATCCGGTGCAGTTTCAGCTGTTGTTTTTGCTTTTGTTTTATGGAATCCTTCAGCTGATTTATTGGTAATGTTCATACCTATGAAGGCTTGGTTTTTTGGAATATTGTATCTGTCGTATGAGATTTGGGCAGATAAAAAAGATCAATCGAACATCGCTCACGATGCTCACATAGGAGGAGCATTATTTGGGATTTTATTTGTTTTGATGATTGATATAAACAAAGGAATTGAATTTATAAATGTTTTTATTTAAAGCGTATGGCAAAACTATATGTTAATTCGAATGGAACCGTAATGGCTAATGATACGCCTACTATTCAGGCGGCAAATCGTGCTCATTTATATGGAGATGGTGTATTTGAGAGTATTCGAATAATGAATGGTAGACCTTTAAATTTGAATAATCACATTCAAAGAATGTTAGAAGGTGCCCAAGCTTTAAAAATGAGGCCTTCTGTTTTTTATACTCAAGCTTTTTTTGAAGAGAAGATTATAGAGTTAATCCAAAAATCTGAGATTACTGATGGAGGAAGGTGCAGAATATCTCTTGATCGTATTTCAGGTGGAACGTATACGCCAACCTCTAATGAAGCTGTATATTTTATTGAGGTTTATCCTATTGAAAATAATTCATTTGAATTGAATGCTAAGGGTTGGGAGATTGATCTCTATACAGAAATGAAAAAGGTGAAAAATCCTTTGTCAAACTATAAAACTAAAAATGGCCTTTTATATGTTATGGCTTCTATAAATGCAAAGGAGCGAAAACTAGATGAGGTATTAGTTGTAAATGAAAAAGGGGCTATATTGGAAAGTTCTAGTTCAAATTTATTTGTTGTTAGTAATGGTGTTTTATACACACCTAGCTTAGATGAAGGATGCTTAGCAGGGACAATGAGAATGCAAGTTATTAATTTAGCTGTTGCTAATGGTATAAAAGTTTATGAATGCACAATCTTTCCTCAAAATATTATTGCAGCAGATGAAATTTTCATAACTAATGCTATTAGAGGAATAACCTGGGTTAGTGGTTATAGAACAAAACGTTACTTCAATAATACTTCAAGAAAATTAGTAGCTCATTTAAATGAGTATTGGGAAAAACAATTAAATAAATAATCGTTTTGAAATCTTTTAAAGAATTAGGTGTAAAGGAACATTTTCTAAAAGCATTAGATGCTCAAGGTGTTTCAAAACCGACAGAAATACAAATCAAATCTATTCCTTTTTTAATTGAAAATGGAACTGATTTTATTGGCCAGGCACAAACTGGAACAGGGAAAACATTAGCTTTTGGTATCCCTATTTTACATCGTGTAGATAAAAATATCACAAAGCCTCAAGCAATAATTTTAGGTCCAACTAGAGAGTTATGTCAACAAATACATAAACAATTATTTAAACTAACTAAATTTAATAAAGGTGTATTTACAGAAGTGCTTGTTGGTGGGGAGAATATAGATGCACAGATTTATGCATTAACTCGCCCGACTCAGATTATTGTTGCAACTCCAGGTAGATTAATAGATATTTTAAATAGAGGAGCCATTGAACTTCATGATGTAGAAACTATCATTTTAGATGAGGCCGATGAAATGATCAGTATGGGGTTTAAAAAAGATTTGGAGACTATTCTAAGAAAATCAGAAGGCTACAGAAGTGTTTGGCTTTTTTCAGCAACTTTTCCCAATAACTTAAAAGAATTAATTCAAAAATTTGTTTCGAAGGATGTAAAGAAAGAAATTGTTGAAAAAGAAGCTGTTGTAAACAAAGCAATTGCTCATGAATTTGTAGTTTGTGAAAAAAATCAAAAGCTACAAACTTTAATTGAATATATAAAAATTCATGGTCAAGATACTGGTATTGTCTTTTGTAGAACTAAAGCTTCGACTCAACAACTGGCTAAACAATTAAAAGCTAAAAATTTTTCTATAATTGAAATTCACGGAGATCTTCAACAGAGAGAGAGGGAGAAGGCTTTGAGAATTTTTAAGACGAATAAAGCTCAACTATTAATTACTACAGATATTTCTGCAAGAGGAATTGATATTGATGATGTGAATTTTGTTGTTCACTATGATTTGCCGGATCAAATTGAATATTACACTCACCGAAGTGGAAGAACAGCAAGAGCTGGAAAAAAAGGTATGTCATTATGTATTGTTCAAGGAAATCAAGTGAAAAAGATTCGAGCAATTGAAAGTCAATTAAAGATTAAGTTCATTAGAATTAAACAGAATTATTAATTTTATAAAATATAATTATAATACAAATAAATGGAAGCAATTATTACAACAAACAAAGGTGTAATGAAAGCATCTTTTTACGAAAAAGATGCACCAAATACAGTAGCTAATTTTGTGAAGTTAGCGAAAGACGGTTTTTACAATGATTTAAAATGGCATAGAGTAATTCCTGGATTTGTGATTCAAGGAGGATGTCCAAATACAAGAGAAGGATCTAAAGGCATGCCAGGAACAGGAGGTCCAGGTTATCAGATAGATTGTGAAACAAAAGGTGAAAATCAATATCATGATAGAGGAGTTCTATCTATGGCTCATGCAGGAAGAAATACTGGGGGGTCTCAATTTTTTGTTGTCCACTCAAGGAATAGTACGTCACATTTGGATGGTAATCATACTTGTTTTGGTAAGCTAACTGAAGGACTTGATGTATTAGATTCTATCAGAGAAAATGATACTATTGATTCGATTGAAATTATTGAAGCTTAGGAAATATTTTTACTTTTTAAAAAAAAGGAAAGCATTCATGCTTTCCTTTTTTTAATTATAATTAGTCCAATGTAGGTACTTGATCTCAACTGGATCGGCTTCTCCGTTATGATAAATATCAATTCGAACAGAGCCACTATCTCCTTGAAAAACCATGTTGATGTCATTGTTTCCTGTTGTAATTGTAGAAAACTCTTGTTTCCCATTTACAAAATTATCTGCATACCAACCAGTCTTATTATTGAATAACCATCTGTAAGCAGTAGGTGGATCATCAGGAGTAGTATTCGTGAAAACAGCTCTAATACTAGATTTTCTTGTTAAGTTTGCTTCAAGACTATAACTTTCTCCGCTTATAACTCTAGTTGGAGCTTCTGGTATGCCTGAAGGTAACAAAAATATATTATCACCATAGTTTGTAGATTCAGGATACGTGATTTGCATTTTCTTTCCACATGAAAGTAAACCAAATAACGCTAAAATGATACATGCAAGACTTTTTCTCATAACAATGTCATATTTTACATTGTAAATATACAAAATTTATCAAAAAAAAACAGGCATCGATTACGATGCCTGTTTTCATTTTGATTGAGAATCAATATTATTTATTTTTTCCCATTTTTTGCTTTAATGCAACTAAAGCATCTAAATCACCTAAAGTAGACTTTTCAGTGTTTTGATTGTTTTTAGCTACTGCAGAAGCACTAGATGTAGACTTTTTAGAAGTCTTTTCTTTTGTTGTAGGTAAATCTTCACCTTCTTCAAAAGTTCTAGTATGAGAAACTACAATTTTCTTAGATTCTTTGTTGAATTCGATTACTTTAAAGTCTAATGCTTCATCAATTTTAGCATTCGCTCCATCTTCTTTACGTAAGTGTTTAGCAGGACAAATTCCCTCTACACCATAAGGTAAAGAAACGATACCAGACTTATCTTTATTTTCAACGATAGTTCCTGGATGAACAGATCCTTCAACAAAAATTGATTCAAATACATCCCATGGATTTTCTTCTAATTGTTTGTGACCTAATGAAATACGACGATTTTCTCTGTCGATTTCTAAAACAACAACGTTTAATTCGTCACCAACTTTACAGAATTCAGATGGGTGCTTGATTTTCTTTTGCCAAGATAAATCAGAAATATGGATTAATCCATCGATTCCTTCTTCTAACTCAACAAAAACACCGAAGTTTGTGAAGTTTCTTACTTTAGCAGTGTGTTTAGAACTAACTCCGTATTTACTTTCAACAACTTCCCATGGATCTGGAACTAATTGTTTAATACCTAGTGACATTTTACGTTCTTCTCTGTCTAATGTTAATATTACAGCTTTAACTGTATCACCAACATTCATGAAGTCTTGAGCTGAACGTAAGTGTTGTGACCAACTCATTTCAGAAACGTGGATTAAACCTTCAACTCCTGGAGCGATTTCAACAAATGCACCATAGTCAGCCATAACCACTACTTTTCCTTCAACAGCATCACCAACTTTTAAGTTAGCATCTAATGCATCCCATGGATGTGGTTGTAATTGTTTTAATCCTAATGCGATACGTTTTTTATCATCATCAAAATCTAAAATTACAACGTTTAATTTTTGGTCTAATTCTAAGATTTCATCTGGGTGATTAACTCTTCCCCAAGATAAGTCAGTAATGTGGATTAATCCATCTACACCACCTAAGTCAATGAATACACCGTAAGAAGTGATGTTCTTAACAGTACCTTCTAATACTTGACCTTTTTCTAATCCAGAAATAATTTGTTTCTTTTGTTCTTCTAACTCAGCTTCGATAAGAGCTTTGTGAGATACAACAACATTTCTAAATTCTTGGTTGATCTTAACAACTTTGAATTCCATGTTTTTACCAACGTAAACATCGTAATCACGAATTGGTTTAACATCGATTTGAGAACCTGGTAAGAAAGCTTCAATACCAAAAACATCTACGATTAAACCACCTTTAGTACGACATTTAACAAATCCTGTGATAATTTCTCCAGTACGAAGTACTTCATTAACACGAATCCATGCTTTGTGCATACGAGCAGTTTTGTGAGAAATGATCAATTGACCATACTTGTCTTCTTGACACTCAACAAAAACATCTACGTTATCTCCCACTTTTAAGTCAGGATTGTAACGGAACTCTCCAGCTGGAACAACTCCCTCTGATTTGAATCCAATGTTTACAACTACTTCTCTTTTAGTAATTGCTAAAACAGTTCCTTCAATAACTTCTTTTTCGTTAATTGAAGTTAATGTTGTTTCGTAACGATCAGATAATTCTGAACGTTGAGCAGAAGTGTAACCATCTAATGATAACGCTTCCCAATCAAAATCGGCATTTCCTTGCCCTGTAATTTTGTTTTCTGCCATTTGGCTTTTTAAATTGTATTTCGAGCAACTTTACAAGACTCGAAAGGGTTTAACATATAACTGTATGTGTAAAGTTTACAGTTTAAATTTGGATTACAAAGATAGGAGATTAATTCGAGAAACTCAAAATTATTTTTTCTCTAACCATTTTTGTTGTTTGACTTCTGTTTTACTATCATCTTTTAGCTTTAATTGATACTTCGGACGCTCATAAGATTCTAAAGTTACTATGATTTCAAAAAGTTGTTCCTCTCTTGAAATTAATACGTTTAATTGGTCTCCAACGTTTGCCCTTGAAACCATATCTACAAAAGAATTACGATCTACTCTGTATCCATTGCATCCAACAATCTCATCATTTACACTTAAACCTGAATTTTCTGCTGATGAATTTGCTCGGATTCTTCTGATAATTGTTTTTCCATCTTTGGTGTAAAAACTAGCTCCTAATGAAGGTGATGGAGAACCAATATATGTTACATCTAATCCAACATTTGCAAAAATAGCCGAGTAATTAGGTACTTCTGTTCCGTGTATGTATTTTGAGAAAAATGAATCTACTTCATCACCAATAAAACCTTCTAAAGCTTTTTTGAACTCTTCTTCGCTAAAACCTCGGTTTTTATTGATGTAAAAATCTGTGTATAGTGCTTGAAGAAAATTATCTAGGCTTTGTTGCCCTTTACTTTTATTGATTATTAATGCATCCAGATAAGCTGCAAGAATTGCTCCTCTAGTATAATATGTCATTGTAGTATTGCTGCTATTTTCATTTGGACGGTAACCTTTGATCCAGGCATCAAAACTTGCGTGAGCAACTGGTTGAACTCTTGTTCCTACAGTCCCTTCCACATAATTCAAAGCACTTGATAGTTTATTGATATATTGCTCGGCGCTTATGAAGTCTGCTCGATACAATAGAAGTTCATCATAATATGATGTAAAACCTTCCATCACCCATAATAATGTTGTATAATTTTCTTCATCATAATTAAAAGGTCCTAATTCAATAGGTCTGATTCGTTTTACATTCCATAAATGAAAGTATTCATGTGCCACAAGTGATAAAAAGTTGATGTAATTATTTCCTTCATATGTCCACCTATTAACACTAAGTGTTGTTGAGTTCATGTGTTCTAATCCACCCTGTCCATCAACTACATTATGAATGATAAACGTATAATTTTTATTAGGGTTCACACCAACAACCGCTGAAGTAGATTCGATAATCTTTTTCATATCAATTTTTAATTTATCGATATCATAATTACCTTCTCCATACATAGCTACGGTATGTTTAACTCCAGCTGCATCAAATTCAAATATTTTCTGATTACCAATTTCTATTGGACAATCAACAAGGTGATCATAATTATTAAATTCAAAAACATCTTTGCCAATCTTCGGGAGAGCTGTTGAAATAGTTTTAAAACCCTTGTAAGGAATAATTGTAAGTTTACCTTTTTGATTTTTTGTTTTTTCAGTATACATGAAAATTCCAGATCCACTTACAAAACCATGTGATAAGTCTATAAAGCTAGTTCTAACAGAAAGTTCAAATGCATATACTTCATATTTAACAATAATGTTTTTTGCTTTTGAATTTGAAATGATCCATTTGTTCTTGGCGTTTTTTTCAATTTTTAAAGGATTTCCCTTCTCATCAAAAGCTTTAACTAAATTTAAATTTTTGGAGAATTCCCTAACAAGATATGAACCTGGGGCCCATACAGGCATTTTAATCTCAGTTTCTTTTCCTTTCACTCCCTCTAAGTGCATTTCAACATTGAAATAATGATTTTGAGGTTTTGGCATTGAAAGTTTATAAGAAACTGTTTGAGCCTGAATAAAGTTTAAAAATGAAACAAGAATTAGTAGAATAGCTTTTTTCAACATAATATTTTGATTTTTTTGTCAAAGATAAAAGATGAATTGTAGATTTGTGATATTAAACTGTACAATTTTAAAATAAGATGCGAAATTTCATTTATTTAATAATTTTTTCAGTAGTTTTTTCTTCTTGCACCAATAGTGGTAATGAATCTGAAGACTCTAATGGGAATGAACGTGTAACTGAACTTGAAAATAAATTGTTTCAAACAAAGCTTGACAATGATTCTAAGGATAAAATGATTGAAGAATCACTTACGTTTTTTAATGAAATTAAACTAAACCTTGAAACAATTCAATTAAAAAAAGACGAAATTCATATAAAGTCTGAAAATTCGGAATTTAAAGATGAAGATAAAGATTATATCATCGAACAAATTAAGCGTATCAATTTCTTAAGAGAAGAAAATGGTAAAAAAATTAATGAATTAAATAATATTTTAAAGAATAGTAATGTTAAGATTGTTGAGTTAGAAAAGTTGATCGAAAATTTAATGAAGGAAATCTCATTGAAAGATCAACAGATTCAAATGTTACAATCAGAACTAAACAATGTTAATAGTGAATATTCTAAATTATTTGATGCCTACATAGAGCAAACGATTATTGTAAATGAATTAACAAATGAAATTAATAAAGGTTTTTATACTTATGGGACTTTAAAAGAATTGGTTGAAAATAAAGTTGTAGAAAAGAAAAATGGTTTTATTGGAATAGGTAGAAAGACTGCTTTGATTGATAATTTTAATGAAGAATATTTTATTCAAATCGATATCTTAAAGAAAAAAGAAATCTTTGTGGAGGGTTTAAAGGTAAAGATAGTTACTGATCATCCATCAACAGCCTATGAAATTGTCAAAGACGATAAGAATTCTAAAATTTTGATTAAAAATCCAAATGAATTTTGGAAAGTTTCTAAATACTTGGTGGTAGTCGTTGGATAACTCTACTGATTAAGAATAGTTTCTCTTCCTTTCCACTGAGGAATATAAGTTAAGACTAATATTAATAGACTTAAATAATAGAATGGTTGTATAATAGAAGTCAATAATACTGTGAAAAAGTGATGCTTCTGTTTGTTTAAAACGTTTATTACAAAATGGTCAACAATAACTTTAAATAAAAAAAGTAAAGTTATTTCTGTCCATTCCTTAGTAATTCCACCCATAATTATACTCACATAAAACACTAATTGCACTGAAGCGTTTAATGATAATATTAAATTACTATATCGAGTACTACTCACATTATTCTTTTGAAACCATCTTACTCGTTGCTGAATAAAAGTTTTGATTGTTTCAGGAGATTGAGTTTTTATAGTTAAAGCATAGTGACTAGAAAAAGTAGGTTTAATATTATTGGAAATGAAATTATTCAATAAGAATTGATCATCCCCTGATAGGTAATTTTTATGTTCTTCAAAACCATTGTGTAGTAAGTATTTTTCAACTGAAAAAAGTAAGTTTGCACCACTTGCTAGAATAGGAGTAGAGTATCCATAAGCAATTCTATTTACTGTATTTAATACTGAGTAATCATATGCAAAACAAGATGTCATTATTTTTTGCCCATTCATTTGAACAGGTAAGATTGTTAGTTCTGAGATGGCTAATGTTTCTAATTGTTTAAAATAATTAGATGTGAAATAAGTATCAGCATCAATTGTCAATACAAATTTAGTTTTGACATAATTACCAATTGTATAAGCTATAGCAGACTTCTTTCCTTCATTATTTTTCGGTAAAGTTACAATACTCATTTTACCCTTATTAATGTGCATAGAAATAAGTTCAACACTACTGTCTGTTGAATGGTCATCTACGAAATAAAAATGTTTGGGTAGAAGTTTGGAATTTTTGATTGATTCTAATAGAGGGCTTATCCTTTTTGATTCATTTCTGAATGGAATAATTACGGAAATTTCATTTAGGTCAATAGTCTTTAAATCCGATTTATTTTTAGATTCCTTTTTTTTCGCAATTTTAATCCCAATCATTGAAAGAAGAGCAAAAACACTATATACACATGTTGCAACTACATTCATTTTTTATTCATATTAGTGATTCCAATAGCAAGTATGGAAGGTAAACCTAAATTCATTATCCATAATGAAATTGAGCTGATTAGAACTGTGATTTCATTTAACCCTACTGATGTCAAAATAACCAATGCAACAGATTCCCGAATAAATAATTTTCCAAACCAAAGCGATGGAATTAAAGTTGTCCAAAAATAAATTTGCCAAATCCATAAAATGTTATGAAATTCAAAATGACAAGATAATGATTTAATCAAAAATAAAAATTGAATTGAAAAAATGAAATGACGTGTTAAACTCAGGATAAAAATGGATGCTTTGTAGTGTTTGAAGGTTTTTAATCTTTCTTTTAATATTTTTAGACTTGTGTATTTTTGAAACTTATAAATTGGAAATTTTTCAAAAAATAATCCTATTAAAAATAAAAAGAATAAAGTAAAACAAATAAGAGCTTTTATGGTCAACCCTAATTCTCCAATAGCTGATTTATTTAAAATTAAAATTGAAACTGCACCGAAAAACATACTTGCGAAAAATTGAGTATAATTTGTGAAGAATGTTGTAAGAATGATTAAAGGTCTGTACGAACGTTTAAAATAATACAATCTTCCAACAAAGTTACCAAGCATATTCGGTGTTATGGTACCTGTTACTAGACCTGCAAAGAATGAATTTATAAGTGAAATGGATGTTTTAGGTTGAATGATTTTATTGACTGTAATTTTCCATTTAATGAATTCAATACCCCAATTAATTGGTATTAAAAGAAAAGCAAAAATCAAGTATGAAATTGAATGAATTTTAATTTGATTTAAATCATTAAAGTCAATTTTTTGAAGTTGTTTGTACAGAATAAATCCAATCAAAATTGACAAGCTAATTTTAATAAAAAGGAAAATTATTCTTTTATTTTTCATAATTTTATCAAACATATGCAATCCAAAATTCAAGATAAGATAATCCTCGGAATAGATCCTGGAACAAACGTTTTAGGTTATGGTCTAATACATTTAACTAACAATAAATTATCTCTAATTAATTTTGGTGTGTTAAAGTTAGACAAATTAGATAATCATCCTGATAAATTAAAGCGAATTTTTGATCGAATAGATGCTATAATCAAAGAATATAAACCTGACGAAATGGCAATTGAAGCACCATTTTTTGGTAAAAATGTTCAATCGATGATTAAGTTAGGAAGAGCTCAAGGTGTCTGTATTGCAGCATCCTTAAGTAATAATGTACCTTTTGAAGAGTATACTCCTAGAAGAATTAAACAAGCAATTACAGGTAATGGTAACGCTTCTAAAGAGCAAGTAGCTTCGATTCTACAAACAATCTTAAGTTTTTCAGAATTACCAAAATATTTAGATGCAACGGATGGTTTAGCTGTCGCTGTATGTCATCATTTTTCGAAAGGTAAAGGGGAGCATAATAAGGTAAAGGGCGACTCCTGGAGTCAGTTTGTAAAGGCAAATCCTGATAGGAAATTAAGGTAAAACAATTAATTTTCTTTCAGTTCGACAATGTCTCTATTAATCTCGTCAATTATCGAACTGTAGATTTTAATCATCTCATCTTGATCTTTACTGTAAAATTCAAAAGAAGTTCGATATCGTGTTGAATCAATTTTGTATTTTCTCATGACCTCCTTGCCAGTAGCTCTCATGGAAGGATAGTAATACATGATAATTGGTTGTTTTTGCTTAATATGAGTTTCCATAATAATCATTTCTTTAAGTACAGTTTTAAAAGTATCTAAAGGAATGATATCTTTAGGCTTATCAGGTCGATCAATTTTTGTCGAACAACCAAACAAACCTAAGAATGATATAAAAATTAAAACTTTCATTAATAGTTGAATAATAATCGATAACCATTTCCAGCTTCAATTATTTTTCCATTATCATAAACTAGATTTCCGTTAACAAAGGTTTTATCAATTTTATGTTTGAATGTGTATCCTTCGAAAGGAGACCATCCACATTTAGACAAAATTGTGTTTCTTGAAACGGTGTGAGTTGATTTTGGATCGACAATGACAATATCAGCAAAATAACCTTCTTTAATGAAACCTCTATCGATAATTTTAAATAGCTGAGATGGAGCATGAGCCATTTTCTCAACAACTCGTTCAATCGTAATTTTACCTTCGTTAACTTTTTCTAACATAGCTAAAAGTGCATATTGAACAAGCGGTCCGCCTGAAGGAGCTTTGAAGTAAGTGTTTTGCTTTTCTTCTAATGTATGAGGAGCATGATCAGTTGCAATTACATCAATTTTGTTATCGAGAACTCCTTGAAGGATTGCATCTCTATCATTCGCGGTTTTTACTGCAGGATTCCATTTTATAAAACTACCCTTTGAATCATAATCTTTGTCAGAGAACCACATGTGGTGTATACAAGCTTCAGCTGTAATCTTTTTCTGCTCTAAAGGAATTGAGTTATCAAACAATTCAAGTTCTTTTGCTGTTGAAATATGAAGTATGTGTAGACGTGTGTCATATTTTTTAGCTAGCCGAACAGCTAAAGATGAAGAAAGGTAACAAGCTTCTTCACTTCTGATGATTGGGTGTTGATTAATAGGAACATCTTCACCGTATTTAGCTTTAAATTCAGCGATGTTTTTTTGGATTGTATGTTCATCTTCACAATGTGTGGCAATTAACATCGGAGGGACTTTAGAAAATAAATTTGTTAATGTTTGTTCATTATCAACAAGCATATTTCCAGTAGAAGATCCCATGAAAATTTTAACTCCACAAACTTTTTTTCCATCTGTTTTCAGAACTTCTTCCATATTGTCGTTAGAGGCTCCCATGAAAAATGAATAATTTGCAATTGAGTTTTTAGATCCTAAGATATATTTATCTTCTAATAACTCTTGTGTTAAGGTATTTGGAACTGTATTTGGCATTTCCATAAAAGATGTAATTCCACCAGCTACAGCTGCTCTTGATTCATGATGAATATCCGCTTTATGAGTTAATCCTGGTTCTCTGAAATGCACTTGATCATCAATACAACCTGGGAGGATATATTTTCCTTCAACATTAATTTCAGTTACATTTCCTTCAGGAGTAATTCCTGAACCGATTTTTTCAATACGATTATTCTTAATTAAAATATCAGCAACGAATGATTTACCTTCATTAATGATTGTACCGTTTTTTAATAAATAATTCTTCATGATATGCTTATAATTTCATTTTTCTCATTTTCCAAACACCAAGAAAAGCTTCCTTGAAAATTCCGGTATTCATTTTTGATTCTCCGTATAACCGATCGATAAAAGTAATCGGCACCTCAGTAATTTTAAAACCATGTTTTAATGCGGCGAACTTCATGCAAATTTGAAAAGCATACCCTTTAAAAGTTACCGCATCTAAATTGATAGTTTCTAAAACATTTCTTTTATAACACTTAAAGCCTGCAGTTGTATCTTTTATACCGATAAATAGAATTAACCTTACATATATACTTGCAAAATAGGACATTAAAATTCTTTTGAAAGGCCAGTTTTTTACTTTTCCACCTTTACAATATCTAGAGCCAATACTAACATCTGCATGCTCTTTAGCACATGCGTTATATAGTCTGATTAAATCATTTGGATTGTGTGAAAAGTCGCAATCCATCTCAAATATGTAATCATAACTTTTATTGATAGACCATTTAAAACCATGAATATAAGCCGTTCCCAAACCAAGTTTTCCTTTTCTCTTTTCAATGAAAATTCGTTTAGGGAATTCTTTCATCAAGGATTCCACAATTTCAGATGTCCCGTCAGGAGAAGCATCGTCAATGATTAATACGTCAAATTCCTTTTCAAAGGATATGACAGTTCGAATCATTTTTTCGATATTTTCTTTTTCGTTGTATGTAGGGATTATGACTATTGAGTCTGACATTTTTTAAGCTTTATGTTGCTAAAATAATTATAATTCATTTATTATTTTGTTCGATGCTAAATAATATAATTTACATTCAGTAAATTTTATGCCAACAAGTCTATTAACCTGAGTTCGATTATTATTCTATTGTTTCTGAAACAACATCAAAAATCAAGTCATTTTCATATCCTTTTGAAGCAAGGTGATTCATTAGTTTATTTTTCAGACTCCAAACATCCTCTTTCTTTTTTTTAAGCTCAGTCCATTTTTTCTGACTGATAGTGAGGAGATTATTATAATATAATTCTAAATCGATGTTTTTTAAAGCTTTATCACTTGAGTATGAAGAAATGCGTTTTTGTTTGAGTTTAGCAATTATTTTTTGTTTCCCCCACTTTTTAATTTTATACTTATCATTCACAAATGCTTCAGCATATCTTTCTTCATTGATATAATTATGCGAAATTAAATGAGCAATTAATTGGTTTTTTTGATCCTCGTCAAATAGCCATTGATTAAGTTTTAACTCAATATCAAATTGACATTTTTCTTGATATGCACAAATAGCTTCTAATTTATTTTTTGCTTCTAAAAATGTGATTTTTGACTTCATTTTTAATAAAACAAGAAAGGCTATCTTTCTTGATAGCCTTTACAGTGTAATTTCTTTATTTTCTTTGTTGACAAATTTGTATTCCAGTAGTCGATTACTCATCATCGCTCTTACAGGTATCCATTTTTTATATTTAAATAACCATTTCATTTGTTTTGAAATTAGTCCATTTGTGAAATATGCTGCAAGGTATGGGTGAACAAGTACAGAAATGTTTTTTTCATTTCGTTCAGCTATTAAATAATCTAAATTTGTTTCAATTTCTTCAGCATATAATATACTAGCTTGAACTTCTCCAGTACCGTTACATGTTGGGCAAGTCTCAGAAGTGTTAATGTCTGTTTCAGGCCTTACACGTTGTCTGGTTATTTCTACAACTCCGAATCTTGAAGGAGGAAGTATATTATGTTTTGCACGGTCTGTTGACATGTGCTCCTTGATCTTTTCGAAAAGCTGTTTGTTATTCTCTTTATCATGCATGTCGATAAAGTCGATACAAATAATTCCCCCCATGTCTCTTAATTGCAAAACTCTTGCAACTTCTTCAGCTGCTTCAAGGTTTGTCATTAGAGCATTACTTTCTTGACCTTCAGCACCTTTTCTGTTACCACTATTTACATCAATAACATGCATTGCTTCTGTATGTTCAATAATCAGATAGCCTCCACTTGGTAAAGGAACTTTTTTACCAAAAAGTGTTTTTATTTGCTTGTTGATTCCGAATTTCTCGAATACATTGATTCTATTATCGTGTAATTTTAGGATTTTTTCTCGACCAGGGGCAATATCTGATATGTATTCACTCATTTCAGTCATTAAAATAACATCGTTGATGTGAATGTTTGAAAAGTCAGAATTCAACAAATCTCTTAAAATAGATGAAGTTTTGTTTAATTCTCCTAAAACTCGTTTTGGTGGTGAAGATGACTTTAGATTACTGTGCATGTAGCGCCACTTTTCAAGAAGGTTTTTTAAATCTTGATCTAAAAGTTCTACTTTTTTGTTTTCAGCAACTGTTCTAATAATTACACCAAAATTTTTAGGTTTGATGTTCATCATTAATTCTTTCAAACGATTTCTTTCTTCACTATCTTTTATTTTTTGTGAAATTGAAATTTTATCTGAAAAAGGTACTAAAACAAGATATCGACCTGCAAGTGTGATTTCAGCACTTAATCGAGGTCCTTTGCTTGAAATAGGTTCTTTTGCAACTTGAACCAAAATGGGAGCAGTAGATGAAACTATTTCGTTTATTTTTCCCTCTTTGGGGATATCTTTTTCGATTTTAAAATATTGTAAATCAGCAACGCTTTGTTTTCCGCTTAAGGTTTCTTTGGTAAATTTATTGAGAGAATTAAACTGAGGACCTAAATCAAGATAATGTAAGAAAGCATCTTTCTCGTATCCGACGTCCACAAATGCAGCGTTGAGACTAGGTACAACCTTCCTTACTTTGCCGTGGTAAATATCGGCTACAGCAAACTCAGTGTTTCCTTTCTCTTCTTGCAGTTCAATTAATTTACCGTCACGTAACAAAGCAAGCCAGATACCATTAGGTCTTGAATCGACTACTAGTTCTAAACTCACGAATGACTGTTTTTAATTAAATGTTAGAAAACAAAACAGAAAAACTTAGCAAGAAAGTACTTGCTAAGTTTTCTAAAAATTGTAAAGAGAGATTATTTCTTCTTCTTGTGACGGTTTTTTCTTAAACGCTTTTTACGTTTGTGAGTCGCCATTTTATGTCTTTTTCTTTTTTTACCGCTTGGCATAACTTATATTTTTAATTGATTAAACTCTATTTTTAATTTACCGAATAAAATAATCATTTATAATTATTAAGAATTCGGGAACGCGAAATTAGTAATTTAATCTTAAATATTAAACTATTAAGTGAATTAATTTGTTTTTAGTTCACTTTTATACTTGATTTAACCTCTTCTACGAATGTTTTTGAAGGCTTGAATGATGGAATATTGTGAGCAGGAATAATGATTGTAGTGTTTTTTGAAATGTTTCTTCCTGTCTTTTCAGCTCTTTCTTTAACAACAAAACTACCAAATCCTCTTAAATAAACGTTTTCTCCTTTAACTAACGAAGCTTTCACTGCATTCATAAAAGATTCAACTGCTTTTAGAGCTTCTGTTCTTTCTAATCCTGTTTCCTCTGCAATGTCAGCAACGATATCTGCTTTTGTCATGTTGTATTATTTTTAATTGTTCAACTTTTTGATTTTCAGTTTGCAAAAGTATATTTCTAAAAGTTATATTTTTGTATTTTTCTTGATTAATTTTTAAAAAAATGCCTTAATGACTGATTTTCAACGATTAATTACGGATTGGTATAGATTAAATCTAAGAGATTTGCCGTGGAGATCTACACGAGACCCATACAAGATTTGGATGTCTGAAATAATTCTTCAACAGACTAGGGTGGATCAAGGTTTAGCTTATTACGATAAATTCATTTTAAAGTATCCTGATATTAATAGTTTGGCTAATGCTTCAGAACAAGAGGTGTTGGCTCTTTGGCAGGGATTAGGTTATTACAGTAGGGCTAGAAACTTACATTACACTGCTAAAGATATTTCGTCAAGACTTAAAGGTGTTTTTCCAAAAGAATACAAAGAAATCTTATCTTTAAAAGGAGTGGGGGAGTATACTGCAGCTGCCATTGCTTCTTTTGCGTTTGATTTGGTTTATCCAGTAGTAGATGGTAATGTATATCGATTATTGAGTCGTTTTTTTGGTATTGATTTGCCGATCGACTCTACTGAAGGTAAAAAGGAGTTTAAAAGACTTGCTGAAGAATTAATCTTACCTAAAGATCCTGCTTTATATAATCAGTCAATCATGGAGTTTGGTGCCTTACAATGTGTTCCTAAATCTCCATCCTGTATTGATTGTGTACTTAAAGAAGGGTGTTTTGCTTACAACAAAGGTTTGGTAGATAAGTTACCTGTGAAAAAGAATAAAGTAAAAGTTCGAAAACGTTTTTTTTACTACCTGTTTATTGTTGATGATGATTACCTCTTTATAAAAAAAAGAGAGCTTAAAGATATTTGGCAAAATATGTATGAATTTCCTATGTTTGAAACTGATGAAGAAATTGCAGAGGATGAGTTGGTTGATTTGTATAAGAGTAATTTTAATGTGAATATTTCAAGGTTTGTGAAATTAAAAAAACATATTTTGTCTCATCAACATATTTATTCAATTGTTGGTTTTACAGATATATCTCAAATTAATGAGGGTATTGATTTTCAAAAGGTTTTAAAAGAAGATGTGGTTGATTATCCCTTACCTCGCTTAATCGATCTATTTTTGGAAGAGCAAAATATTTTATAGTTTCATAAGTAAATGTTTTGATATATATTTGTATGACACAGAAGAATTATGGCAGGAAGTATAAATAAAGTGATATTAATAGGGAACCTAGGTAAGGATCCAGAAGTTCGGAGACTAGAAAATGGTTCTGTTGTTGCCTCTTTTTCATTAGCAACATCCGAGGTCTATACAGACAGGACAACCGGTGAAAAGAAAGAGATAACAGATTGGCATGATATTGTTGTGTGGAGAGGTTTAGCTGAAGTAGCTGAAAAATATATTAGAAAAGGATATAAGGTTTACGTTGAAGGAAAACTCAAAAAGCGATCATGGCAGGATAAAGAAGGTAAGACACGTTATTCAACTGAAGTTTTAGGGGATGTTATGACAATTTTATCTAGACCTGATGCGAATAATACAGGGTCACAAACCATACAAAGTCAGGGAACTTCACCTTACTCTTCTATTGGAACTCCTACACCACCATCTCCTAATGATTTGAATTTGGCAGAAGGTGATGATTTACCTTTTTAACCTTTACCTTTAGTTAAATTTATGTTTTTATTATCGGTTTTTGGATTTTCATCAATTTTCATTCTAGTTTTAGTATTGATGGTTCTTTTATTGTTTTCTGCTTTGATCTCTGGTTCTGAAGCAGCTTTTTTTTCATTGTCACCCACGGATAAAGAAGAGCTCAAGTCTGATGAATCTAGGAATGCTAAATTAGTTGAAAAACTTCTGAAACAACCTAAAGAGCTTCTTGCAACAATACTAATAGTAAATAATTTTGTAAATGTTGCTATTGTTATTATAGCAAGTACGTTACTATCTCAAATCCAAAGTTTTGAATCTGGAAGTGGTGCTGTCAATTTTATTTTAGACGTATTTGTAATAACACTAATTGTTTTATTGATAGGTGAAGTAATACCTAAGATTTATGCAAACAAAAAAGCTTTGTTTTTTACAAAGTTAATGGCATTTCCATTGGATGTATTAAATACATTGCCTCCTTTTTCTTGGTTGAAAAGCGGGTTGGTAAACGGTACTGTTTTGATTCAAAAATATGCCAGAAAAAGGGGTGTGAATTTATCTTCTGATGAATTAGAGTATGCATTAGAGTTAACTAAAGATGATTTGACATCTGAGGGAGAACAGAAAATATTGGAAGGTATCGTTAAGTTTGGAAATACAGATGTTAGACAGGTAATGTGTTCACGTTTACATGTTTCTGCGATTGAAGACTCAGTCAAATTCTCAGAAGTTTTGGTTCAGATAAAAGAATTTGGTTTTTCTAGAATTCCAGTATTTAAAGAGAGTTTCGATGATATATTAGGCATTCTATATATTAAAGATTTATTACCCTACTTAAATGAAGGAGATGATTTTGATTGGAGTAAATTAATTCGAAAACCATTTTTTGTGCCGGAAAAGAAAAAAATTGACGACTTACTGAAAGAGTTCCAGGCAAGAAAAGTACATATGGCTATTGTTGTTGATGAATATGGAGGTACAAGTGGTTTAGTAACTATGGAAGATGTTATCGAAGAGATTGTTGGAGATATAACAGATGAATTTGATGAAGAAGATGTTTCTTTTCAAAAAATAGATGGTCAAACTTTTATATTTGAGGGTAGGACAGCCTTGATTGATTTTTATAAAGTATTGGAAATTGATGGTGATGAGTTCGAAAATATTAAGGGGGAATCAGATACGCTTGGAGGTTTCTTGGTTGAAAATGGAGGTAGAATCCTTAAGAATAATGAGTTTTTCACTTGTGGAGACTTTAAATTAGTTGTTATTTCATCTGATAAAAAAAGGATTAAAAATGTTAAAGTTGTTAAGTTGTCAAATGAAAACCAATAATCCAATTTGTATGTTAAACAAACAAAATTCAATTATTAAGTTCAACTTGGTACTTTTGGTGGTCTTATTGTTGAATTCTTGTAGTGAAGAAGTATATGTTCCAAAACCATCAACTTACCTGAGGGTAGAAATGCCAAAGCACGAATATCAACCTTACATAAATGAATGTCCTTACACTTTTGAAGTTTCAAAAAGTTATTCAGTAAAAGATGTTATTGATAATGGAATAAAGACATGTCATAAAGAGATCGATTTGGGGAAGTTAAATGGAGTAGTGAATTTTTCATACATCGATATGAAAGAACCATTATCTAGGTACGTAAATTACTCAAATGATAAAGTGGATGAGCATAAAATAAAGGCAACAGAAATTGTTGATACAAGAATTATTCATTCAAATAAGCGGGTTTTTGGGACATTTTTTGAGTTGAAAGGAGATGTTGCAACCCCTTTTCAATTTTATTTAACAGATTCTACTGAGAGGTTTGTTAGTGGTGTGGTTTATTTTAATTGTGTTCCAAAATACGATTCATTAAAACCAAGTATAGCATATCTAAAAGAGGATTTGCTTCATCTGGTTAATACATTTGAATGGAAAAATTAAAGCGTGTTTATTTTAGTTTAGGTTCTAATTTAGGAGATAAAAAAAAGAATCTACATGATGCAATTGAGTTGTTGAAAGAAAGAGTGAAAATCACAAAAATCTCGTCAATCTACGAGACTCCTCCTTTAGGTTTTGTCTCTAATGATTTCTTTTTGAACTTGTGTGTACAAGCTGAAGTATCGCTAGACCCACTTGATTTGTTAGTTTTTACACAGTCTGTTGAAAAAAAAATAGGAAGGCTAAAAAAAAGTGTTGATAATCAATATTCTTCAAGGGTTATCGATATTGATATCATATTTTTTGATCATGTTGTGTTGAATCATGAAAATTTAGTGTTACCTCATAAGTTATTCAGGGACAGGAAGTTTGTTCTGTTTCCTCTGCATGAAATAGGAGGGGAGCTTATAGATCCATTAACTCATAAGACTGTAAGTCAATTAATCAACGAATGTTCTGATCAATCAAATATTAGTATTGTAAATTAACAAAAGAGAAAGTTTTTATCTTTACCTAGGTTGTTTTTTAAGAATTAAATGTCTAATATTGTCAGCGAATAGATTTGAATACAACTAAAATTGATATGAAAAAACAAACGATTACTGGTTTTGCATTTGTATTAGCTGCCGGTGCTATGCTTTCCAGCTGTGATTTATTGAAAGATTTGCAATATGAAGTTCAACCGAAAACTTTAGAAATGCATGGAGATTCAGTTAGAGTAAAAGTAGATGTTCAATTTCCTGAAAAAGGATTAAATAAGAAAGCATCTGTTGAAATCACACCATTGCTAGGTACTACTGCATTAAAAACTATTACTATTCAAGGAGAAAAAGCAACAGGTAATGGTAGTGTTGTTTTATACAAAGAAGGTGGTAAAATTTCTTTTTCTGATGTAGTTGCTTACAAACCAGAAATGGAAGATACTGAATTAAAAATCAATGGAACTGTTTCTAAAGGAGGACAAGTTAAAGCAGCTGTTCCTGAAACAAGTATTGCAAAGGGTACTATTATTACCCCTTTGTTAGTTAATAAAGATTTTAAAGTAGTTTTTGAAAAAGATAACTTCAATAGAGTTACTGAAAAAGGGTTTGCAGTTGAAATCAATTTTGATAAAGGGAAATCAAATGTTAAGTCTTCTGAATTAAAAGATGCAGATATCAAAGACTTAGCTGTATGGTTAGATTCATCTAAAAACAATCCTAAAATTGATTTAAAAGCAATCACATTGACAGGTTTCGCTTCACCAGAAGGTGAAAACATATCAAATGATTCTTTATCAAATGATAGAGCAAAAGCTGCTCAGAAAGTATTATTAAAATTAGCTAAGAAAGCTGAGAACGAAAAAGCTCAGTCTGAGATCTACAATCTTTTAGCTAAAGGTGAAGACTACGATGGTTTCAAAAAGCAATTAGAGAAATCAGATATGGATAGTGATGAGAAGCAATTAATCATTCGTGTGTTAGAAATGCATAAAGATGATGCTACTCGTGAAACAGAAATGAGAAATATGGGTAAAACATTCTCTTACCTTGATGAAAATATTTTCCCAAAGTTAAGAAGAACTGAAATCAATGTTACTTATGACAAAACAGGTTATTCTGATGAGGAATTAAAAGCATTGTCTGTTTCTAATCCAGATACATTAACAGTTGAAGAACTTTTATTTGCTGCTACATTAGTTGAAGATTTAGATACTAAATTGAATATTTATTTAGCTGCAGAGAAAAACTTTAATGATGACCATAGAGCATTTATTAATGCTGGTAACATTTATTACATGCAAAACAAGTTAGATGAGGCTAAATCTCACTACGAAAATGCTAACAAAATCAAAGAAACTTCTATAGGTAACAACAATTTAGGTGCTATTGAAGGAATGAATGGTAACAGAGAAGCAGCTAAGAACTTATTAATGTCTTCTAAAGATGCTGGTTCTGAAGTTAGTTATAACTTAGGTATTTTAAACATCATGGATGGTAAATACAACGAAGCAGTTGCTAATTTTGGATCATTTGATACTTTTAACAAAGCATTAGCTCAAGTTTTAAGTGCTACAGGAGGTGGAGTTGAATTTACAACTTTAGATGCTTCTGAAGATAAAGATTCAGGACAAGGTTACTACTTAAGAGCAATCTCTAATGCAAGACAAGGGAATGTTGATGCAACTATAGATAACTTGAAAAAAGCATTTGACAAAGATGCTTCATTCAAAGAAAAAGCAATGAAAGATAAAGAGTTTTTAAAATTTGCTGAGGTTTCAGCTTTTACATCTGTTGTAAAATAAAAACTTAAAAATACTTTGAAGCCCGATTCTTAATTGAGTCGGGCTTTTTTCGTTTGTACTTTTATTTTACCATTCATACTTTTTAAAAATATGATTGAATTGTATATTGTTAATTTTGTTTTAAATAGATTAAAATAAATTAATTATGAAAATTAGATTTGGTAAAATATTTTGGCCCAGTTTTATTGCAGCTTTAATTGTTTCAATTTTAGGGTTAGTTTTATTTTTTCTGACAGTTGGAGGGCTTGTAAGTAGCATTTCTGACAATGAGCCAAATAAGGTAGAATTAAAGGATAAAACAGTTTTACATTTAACCTTAGATCAAAAGGTTGGAGAAAGAACAAGAACTGAATTTAGTAAGACGTCATTTGAATTTAACTCTTCTGTTGGGTTAAGTGAATTGTTATTCGGGTTTAAGGTAGCGTCATCAGATGATAAAATTGCTGGAATTTTTGTTGATTTGAAAGGGGCTAAATTTGGATATACGACTGCTAAAGAAATTCGTAATGCAATCAACGAATTTGAAAAGTCGGGTAAATTTGTTATTGCTTACAACAGTGGTGAGGTAATTTCTCAAAAATCATATTATGTTGCTTCAGCAGCAAATACAAACTATGCTTTCCCTACTTCTAGTTTTGAAATGATCGGTTTAGGTGTCGAATTAATGTATTTCAAAAACACACTTGATAAGTTAGGAGTAGAAATGCAAGTGATTCGTGGAAAAAATAACGATTTTAAAAGTGCAGTTGAACCCTTTTTTAGATCGAATATGAGTGATTCTTCTAGGTTACAAATCGAAAGGTACCTAACTTCAATGTGGAATGACATAAAGTCAGCTATTTCAAAAGACCGTAAGATAGAAAAGGAATTAATTGAAAATTTAGCAAATAAAGCTTCTATTAGAAGAGCAGAGGAAGCAAAACAGCACAAATTAATTGATGATGCATTGTATCGCGATCAAGTAATCGATCAAATTAAAAAGAAGTTAAATGTATCAAAAGATGATCCTATCAATTTTTATGCATTTGAGAAGTATGCTAAGAAAAAGTTTAGAAAAGATCAATTCATACAAGAGGTTGATTCACCAGAAATTGCTGTGATTTTAGCAGAAGGGGAAATTTCTAAAAATGGAGAGGGTTTAACTTCAAAGGATATCTGTAAATTGTTTCAAGATGTTCGAAAAAACAAGTCTGTTAAAGCGGTTGTTTTTAGAATCAATAGTCCTGGAGGAAGTGCTCTTGCGAGTGATGAAATATGGAGAGAAGTTGTTTTAACTCAAAAAGAGAAGAAAGTAATTGTTTCAATGGGAGATGTTGCTGCCTCTGGAGGTTACTACATTGCAGCTCCGGCTGATCGAATTTTTGCGGAGTCGACTACAATAACTGGTTCAATTGGAGTTTTCGGTGTTATTCCTTTCACAGGTAAAATGTTGAATGATAAGCTTGGTCTTACTTTTGACAGAGCGACAACGAATAATCATTCTGTTTTATCTTTAAATAAAAAGTTAACAACAGAAGAAATGTCAATCATTCAAGAAGAGGTCGATAAAATTTACGATGATTTCTTATCTCGAGTAGCTTCGGGTAGAAAGATGAGCAAGGAACAAGTAAATAGATTAGCTAGAGGAAGAGTTTGGACAGGTCAAGATGCCTTGAAAAATGGTTTGGTTGATGAAATAGGAGGGATAAAATATGCTATAAAATATGCTCAAGAAATAACTAAATCAGATGCTGATAAGATTTTATATTATCCTACTTATGAAGAAGAACCATTTGAAATGATATTGGAGAAACTGAAGGAGGACGATATGATTAAAGGAGCTGAAGTGACTTTATCACAAGAATTAATAGACTTTTATGCAAAGCTTAAAAAACTTGAAAAATTTAGCGGTATGCAAATGCGCTTACCCTATGAGTTAATCATAAATTAATTTTTTTGAACGTGTTAATTTTGTTGAAAGGGTAAAAACCTTTAAGATGTTAAAGGGTATTCATTAATTTTTGAATACCCTTTTTTAGTTAATTTATAAACTTTTAAAATATAAAAATGCCAATCGTACTAGACTTAGCAAACTTAATTGTTAAAAAATCAACAATAGAAGAAAAATATCATGGAGGAGTAGAGGCTTTCAGAGAAAGGTATATTAAATCAATAACACCTAAAAACAGCGAGGATAATATGCTTTTCAGTTTAGTTAAAATGAATGCGGATGAATTTGATATCGATGAATTAGTCGATAATGGGTTATCATTCGATGAAACAACCAAAACATCAAAAGATTTTACAATTTATAGTAAATATGGTGGTACATATTGGGAACATGAAAATTTAAAATCAAATGGAGTTTTTGTTTGGCACAAACAAGATGATGAATTAAAGATTGTAAAAGCAAGATATATTGGCGAAGTAATGCTTATTTCAGAAATTCAGGAAGCGTA
>CAZOLZ010000006.1:0-64324 GCA_964580965.1 uncultured Flavobacteriales bacterium
CATATAAACTAATTGTTAAAAACAACATGAACAAAATAATAATCTTCTTTCTTTTAATTTCAACTTTCTGTTTTAGTCAAGAATTTCAATTTAATACTCCTTATTCTGATTTAGAAAGCGGAAAGGATTATTATTTATTCGGAAACGATGTTACATTTAGAAAAGAATCAAACAATAAATCTAAAGTAATAGATGTTTTAGCTATTGGAACTAAAATTCAGATAATTGAAAAAACATACGAAACAATAGACGACTACGGAATTGTCTCAAATTTCTATAAAGTGAAACATAATGACCAAATCGGTAATATTTTAGGTAGTTTAATTTCTCTTGAAAAAAAGGAATTAGGACAATCAAAATATTTTTATAGATATCAAAAAAAAGGCGATAAATATAATTTGATAATTAGACATTTTAATGAAAAATCAGAGGTAAATGAAGTTATAATTGAACTTGAAACAAATGACTTTTCATTGGAGATATATGGCAATAAAGGTGTTGAAGGAATTGAAAATATAATATACGTTAACTATCTAGCTGAAGCATGTGGAATCAATGGTGGCGGAATTTATATATTTCAAACTAATAGTATACTTAAAAAAGTTTTTAGTATTACTGAGATTTCTGAAGCTGGAGTTAATTGGATGAATGAGAAATTAATTTTCCCAAATGACAAAAAAGGAATCACAGGAAAAATAGTATACGAAAAAGAAGTTGGGAGTTATATAGACGAAGAAACAAATTGGGTTGAAATTAATCAAGTTAGTAGAGAATTAGAATGGAAAAACGGAAAACTTTTACCTGAACTGAGATCTAAAAATTAAAAACGAATTACCAATAATAAATCTAATTCATGAATAGTTATAGCAGACTTTCTATCTGAGATTTATTTTCTAATTTAGTTTTTTAGTAGGTCACAGAATCAGAAATCATACACTAACACACTAGTACCAATTAAATGAAAACGAAACTCAACATATTAATTTTATTATTACTGTTTGCAATTACTGGAAAAAGCCAATCGAGCTATTCTGGTCATTTGAGCAAATATCCCATAACATTAGTTATGTACCATTATATTGACGGGACTTCATTAGCTTATTACGTTTACGATAATTACGACACTCCAATAATAATTAATGGAAACATTAAAGAAGGAGAATTGAAACTTTTTGAAAAAGATGAAGACGGTAATAATTCAGCAACATTAATTTTTGAAAATTTCAATCAAAATAAAGCCGAAATTAAAGGTAAATGGATAAAAACTGACAACTCAAAAACTTATCAAATTACTTTGAAAAAAGAATTCGATATTGATAACGAAGATAATTTGGAATTGACAAATAAAGAGTTAATACAGTCAAAAACTACAAAAGAACATTATTTTAAAACAATAATAGATAAAAATAAAGGTAGTTTTTCTCCAAGAATAGTTGGAGTTAAAATATTTGAAAAAAAGACAGATAAATTAATTCAGACTATTGAATTAGACTGCCAATTATTTGGAATAGATAATGTAAGTATTGGAGACTATAACTTTGATGGAGTTGAAGACTTTTCAGTTTTTGAAGCAAGTTATGCGGGTCCAAATACTTCTAGTATTTATATTTTGAGAAAACCTAATTCCGATAGTTATCAAAAAAGTAATTTTAGCGGTTCTTCCTTAGAATTTGATTATGAATCAAAACTTATTTATGAACATAATCAATGCTGTGGTGGAAGAAGTCATATGAATGCAACCTATAAAGTTGTTAAAAATGAAATGGTTTTAATCGAACAGAAGTGCCTTGAATATGACGATGAAAAAGAAGACTTTATTGAAACCAAATGTGAATAAAAAGGAGTTAAACAGAATTGAAAACATGAAAAACTCGTTAATAATCGTATTCTGTCTTTTCTCTTTAATGAGCTGTAATATAGCCAAATACTTTCAGCAGAAGTATTATAAAGATAGTTATGAACCTCAATATATTACTACTGTGAACTCCTCAAAAGTAAAGTTTCACTCTATTCCAGGTCTAACTTGTTATTCATATAGTACTCCATATTGCCAATCAGCAAGTCTTCAAATATCACACTCAACTATAGAAGCTAATAATGACATTAACTATTACAACTGGATAATGGGGTTTTCTTATGGTGCATATTTTAATAAAATGGTAGGCATTAGATCTTTTATACCTTATAACGACCCAGAAATTGGCTTTATTCAAGGGCAAGAATATCTAGGTTACAATCGAGAATACCTTGTATCTGATGATTCAGCACTATTTGTTTCAAAACTACGAGAATTACTCAAAAAAGATATGCCCGTGCGTGTTGCTATTAATAGTTCAATCTTGTCTGGACAAAACGGCTTTTATCCGCACAGTATTATCCTTGTCGGATTTAATCTAGATACAATTTGTTATTTTGAAACTGGTATGGGAAATCGAGCGATTAAGAACTATGAAGGCGAAAAAACAACAATTAATCAACTCATTCCTTCCATTAAAAGTTTTTGTACTGTATATAATCACCCATGGAGTTATCAGCTTACTTCATTTGATTTTAATTCTTTTAATCAAAATAAACGTAGGGACATTTTCGATTCTACATTGGAGTCAAATAATGGAAATTCTCTTTTAGGAAATATTTATGGCCCTGTTTCAATTGGATCAAAATCGTATAAAGGACTAGCTGAATTTATTGATAAAAACGGTACCTCAAAATCTGAAAGAGATTATTTAATTGAAGTCTTAAAATTTGGAAAACAAAATAGAAAAGATAATGCGTTGTTCCTTAAATTTCAGAATAAATCAAATACTAGATACAATAAAATCTCATCTTTGTTCATTAAATCATCAGAACTTCATGATAAATGTTTATACCATCTGAAAAACTATGACAAGAATAATTTAGCTAATGTATTAAAAGAGATAAGTACAATCGAGACTCAAATTGGAAATTTATTAATCAAAAAAGTACCCAACAAAACCTAAACTGGATTAAAAATATTTATAACCAGAACGTTAAGCTTAATTTCAACTATGAAAATAATATCTATAATACTTCTACTGATTACGAGCATAAACTCAATTGCTCAAAATGAAACCATTGGACAAATTGACGCTCCCACTCCTTTTCGTAAAAAGATAGAAGACCTGAAGAGTGGTGAACTGTCTTGTGTATCTCTTCATTTTATGGATTCCATTAAAATCAAAAAAATTATTGGTGAGAAGATCGATGATAGAGATGACGACAGATATAAAAGTGGATTTATTCAGGCAAAACAACTTGAAGCAATAACAGCTAACTCAATTTGTGAAATAGCAAAAAATTATACCTTATTGGTGGTAAAAGATAAATTTAAACAGCTTCGTGCCTTGACCGTTACCCCTGACGGAAATCCTATTGAGTCTATTCTTATTTGTGATGATTTACTTTACCTATCTAGAGATTGGTATGAATATGAAGCTCGAAGATATTCACCAACTAGACCTTTCCATTATAACTCTTCATCACATGAATTCACCTTCTCCACTATTTTTAAAATTAGAGCACCTCAATATGAAGAAGTTCTTATCCATTCGCAAGATCATGAAGATGAAACAACTAATAGACGTAAAATTAAAGTAAATGAAGAAGGTTATTTTATGGAGTCTACATATGCGTATATCAACAGTAATAAAATTGAATTCACAGCTTTCACATTGAAATCATCATTTTTTCAGGAAAACATAGGCAAAACAATTAACAATCAATCGAATCTCGATAAGGATAACAAGTTTAGAATATATCTAGACCTAGATCAATCCACAGAGATATTAAGGAATTCGCTTGCAGCGCATGATCAAATCATCAGGGTGATACCTAAAGAGAAAGGAAAAATAGAAGTGTATCAAAGAATTACTTACGGACTTAATATAAATGGAGATGGTGACTATTGTGAATTAAAAGAGCCGATATACGCCTCAGACTGGACGAAACTTGAAATGAAGAATGATCTTACATCACTCAAGAAGTACTCGATTGATGAAAGAATGACTCCAGAAATTTCAATTAAAGATTTAAAGAGTAAAATAAAGTCAGAATGTGGTGAGTACCATCTTTCTTTAACTTCGCATATAGATAGACCAGAAGAGATCTCATCCCTTCTGAAACCCCGAGAGGTCATTCTGAGGATAAATTACTCCAATCTAGAAAATAACACAATAACCTCGGAAGATGTTATTTTTGTTATTGCTAATGGTTGTTAGCATCAAATAAACAGTCTCAATCAAATCAAAACTAAACTGTATTGTATCTCAGCATAAAGCGAACGTTATAAATAATTATGAAAACATTTTTTTTAATAGCCTCATTTTTTCTATGCTTTATTGCATGTAAAACAGAGAACGGTAGCCAAACAGAATTTAAGGCAATTACACTTGATTTGTCAGGACTTGGAATCGAAATTGACGATACCACTTTTAGTGTAAATAACTTTAACTTTAACATTTACAGAACGGTATCTACTAACCCTGGTAGTATTGATGAGTATGATTCTAATGATGGGATTTTGCTAGCTTATCCTGATAAAAATTTAAACCCAAGTACTTTAGAACTTGACCTTAGTTCTGTGAAAGGTTTATCTAAAATCACAATATTAATGTTTAATAATTGTGGACAACAAAGCTGTACAGTAGTTCAAACATTAAATAGAAAGCGTGAAGTTTTAAAAGAGTTAAATGATAATTTAAAGGTTCCTATTGGTTCTTCAGAGGTGCTGATTGAAAATATTAATAGTTCAATTAGCGCCTTAAAAATTTCATCTTTTGAAACTACAGTTTATTCGATTAAGCTAGAATAAAAATTGTTTGAAAGGTCAGCTTTGAATAATTACTTAATATTGCTTACTTCATAAAATCCACCAAATTCAGTTTGGTATCCTCTACCACAATTAAGTTTTAAAAGACACACAACCTGGAGAACTAGTACCAAACTAAAAAAATTCAAAAAAAAGAATGATTAGAACATATTCGAAAAAAGATAAACTGAAAGTAATAGAATTATTAAGAAAACAAGCATTTACATGGGAAATTGTCCTGCTGCTTCTTATTTTTTGAAAATAACTCAAAACGATACAGAAATAAAATCATTAAAAATCATTAAAATTTTAATGATAGTTATAACTTCATTCGTAATCTTAACTCTTAAATGACTGACAATAATAATTAAAGTTCAGAATATCTAACAAAACTAATCACAAAACAATTATTTATGGTATTTGCCATACTGTAATGAAAAACCAATATGTTATAAATTCCCATAGGAGATACAATTATTTACTAATAAAGTAATAGCTAAGATCAATGATTTGTTAATTACTTAAAGGTATAGAAACAGTGATAGGCGAAAACTCTCAACAATTGATTGGATTTACATTTTCTATTTTATAAAAACACAAAAATGACCCAAATGGAAAATTTAAATCATCCCCCCTTCTTCTTTGTTTGTCTGTATCCCAAACCAACCAATAAGTCAAAAACTTTATCTTTAAAACTGCCTTGAATTAAAACTTCTCCATCTTTGACAGAACCGCCAACACCACATTTAGATTTTAATTGTTTTCCCAATTCTTTTAAATCATGTTCATCACCAACAAAACCTTCAACTAGTGTTACTTCTTTACCACCACGTTGTTTTCTGTCAATGGAAACGTATAATTTTTGATTTGCTGGATCTAAAGTTTCAACTGATTCTTCTTCTTCGTTAAATTCAAAATTGGGATTGGTTGAAAAAACATAACCATTACCCTTACTTTTCTTTGCCATTAGAATTTATGTTTAATGCAACAAAAATAGAAAATTAATGATGATTTGTAAATTTCAATTAAGGGCTTATTTTAACAACCAACTACCTCCAACAGAAATTACATTTGATAAAGCTAAATAATCTTTAAAATTACTAGCATTTATTCCACCTGTAGGACAAAATTGAATCTCACTAAACAGATTCGAAAAATTTTTTAAAGCCTCTAATCCACCAAAAATATTTGCTGGAAAAAATTTAAAACAATTACAACCTAATTCCATAAACTGAATAATTTCAGAAGGTGTAGAAACTCCTGAAATATATGGTATTTCTGATTTGTTAAATTCCTCTATGAGATTAATTGATGTTCCTGGACTAACCATAAAATCGACCCCCATAGACTTACACTTCAAAACATCTTCTTTTGAAGTTACTGTTCCAACACCTATCTTAAACTCTTGTCCGTAGTTTGCTTTGAATAATTCAATCGCTTTCCACGAAAAATCAGTTCTTAAGGTAATTTCGATACAAAAAATGTCTTGAGCTTTTAATTTCAAGTAGTACTCTTCAATTTGACTAATATCTTTGATTGTAGCAACAGGAATCAAAGGATTTTTTTTGAGTATGTCTTTAATGTTATTTTGTTTCATAATACTACTATATTACAAGATTCCGGCTCCATCCTCACTATTTGAAATAAGGTTTCTTAAATTATTAAACAATTGCCTTCCATGTGTATTGTTGATATATTCGTTTTTAATAAGCTCTCTTGAATCAAATTTTGGTTCTAAGCAATTCACTATACCTTCTTTGGCATCAAGCAAGATTTTATCTCCTGTTCGGATTTTTCCTATAAAACCTCCCTGGTCAGCCTCTGGGCTCATATGAATCGCTGCAGGAACTTTACCAGAAGCTCCTGACATTCTCCCATCTGTAATCAAACCAACCTTATATCCTTTCTTCTGAAGTATTGTTAAAGTGGGAGTTAATTTATGCAGTTCTGGCATTCCTTTAAATCTTGGCCCTTGAAAAGGGAGTACCGCAATAAAATCTTTTTCCAATTCTCCATTTTTAAATGCTCTAATTAAATCATCTTGATCATTAAATACAACAGCTTCAGCTTCAACACGATGGTTCTCTGGATCAACTGCAGAGATTTTTATTACAGCTGTACCCACATTTCCTTTTAAAACTTTCAACCCTCCCTTGTTTAAAAATGGAGATTCAACCGGTCTTAAAATACTCAAATCTCCTGAGTCTTGTGGCCCCTCCTCGTATTTAATTTCACCGTTAATTAGTTTAGGTTCTTTTGTATATTTTCTTAAGCCAAAACCTAATACAGTATTAACATCTTCATGAAGTAAATCATTATCCAACAATGTTTTGATTACATATGCCATACCACCAGCAGCATGAAAATGATTGATATCTGCAGCTCCATTTGGATAAACCCTACAAATCAATGGTATTACATCTGATAAATCTGAAAAATCATCCCAAGTAATTTTAATTCCTGCAGCTTTGGCGATTGCAATAATATGAAGTGTGTGATTAGTTGAGCCTCCAGTAGCGAGTAAGCCAATGATACCATTTACAATACTTTTTTCGTTAACAATCTTTCCTAGACTATTGTTAATTTGTTTTGCTTTGATATTATTAACAAGCACGCTCAATCCTTCCTTATTTAGGGCTCGTCTGTGATCTGTATCAGGGTTAACAAAACTTGATCCTGGAAGTTGTAAACCCATTATCTCCATCAACATCTGGTTACTGTTTGCAGTACCATAAAACGTACAAGTTCCTGGAGAATGATATGAATCTGATTCACCTTTCAAAAGTTCATCTCTACCGATTTTACCTTCCGCAAAATCTTGCCTTATCTTAGCTTTTTCGTCATTTGAAATCCCAGTTTTCATTGGGCCTCCTGGTAAAAAAATTGAAGGATAATGTCCGAAACTCAGATTCCCAATCAATAACCCAGGAACAATTTTATCACATATCCCTAAGTTTACAACACCGTCAAACATGTCATGTGAAAGACCTACTGCAGACGATAAAGCAATAATATCCCTACTCAATAAAGATAAATCCATACCAGGTTGCCCTTGAGTTACTCCATCACACATTGCTGGTGTAGCACCTGCAACTTGAATAGTGGCATCCATTTCAATGGCATAACCTCTAAGTTCTTTCGGATAATTTTCATAGGGTTTATGAGCTGATAACATATCATTATAAGCAGTTATTATTCCAATATTAGGGTTTGAACCTTCCGTTATTATTTTTTTCTCAATAGGGCTACAACCAGCAACACCATGTGCTAAATTCCCACAATTTAAACTTGATCGACCAATTTTAGAATTATTAAAGTTAAATTCTAAATCTTCAAGGTATTTTGATCTAGTAACCCTGCTTCTTTCTTGAATTCTTTTAGTTATATCTTCAATTATTTTATTCATTTTCCTGTAAATATAATGTGATAATATCTTTTCTTTTTTCGAATATTTTATGAATTGGAAGGTCTAGCTTATTGTCTAATAAAACTTGTAACTTTTCTTTTCCCTTTATTAGTAAAATAATTTTAGCTGATTTGATTAAAAGATTTAAAGAACAAGTTATTCTATCGATCGGATAACTTGGAGCTTTAGTATTAAAAAAACTACCTTCTTTTAATAGACTATCTTCAGATAATGTATCATTTGGAAAAATGGAGGCAAAATGACCATCTTTACCCATTCCCAAAACAACAAGATCTAATCTATCCATGAACAAATCATATTTATCTGCTAGTAAGCTCAAATTCTCTCCAGGGTTATCAATATCATGAACCATTCCTATGATGGATTTATAATCTAAACTACTGAAACATTCACGAACTAGCTTTTCATTACTATAATCGCTATGATTAGCCACAAACCTTTCATCTACCAAACCAATATTCAAGTTATTTGAGAAGTCTTTAATTCCGTTTAATGAATTATAAATTGGCCCAGGAGTTGATCCCCCTGAAAGTAGTATGTTAGAGCAACTATATTTAGATTTTGCTTCAGACACAATATTATTTATTAATTCTGTAGCATCAACCACAAAATTTATGTTTTCAGTGTATGTTTGAATGCCAATCATTTCGTCTTCCAATTTGAGTTTTCTTCTAGTATTTTATCTCCTGGCCCCCACGTACCGGATTCATATAAATGTAAAGAAGTCTCTTTCTTCCAACATTTTGTGATTGACTCGATCCAAATCCATGCAGCTTCTAATTCATCATATCTCATAAATAACGTTTGATTTCCTCGAATAACATCAACAATTAATCTTTCGTATGCGTCAGGCATTCTTTCCTTGTATGAATCTAAAAAATCAAGTTTTAAAGATATCGGCTTAAATCTATATCCACCTGGTCCTGGAACTTTACTTAATTGAACCAACTCAATCCTTTCCTCAGGTTGAAGCCTAATTATTAGTTTGTTTCTCAGAGGATGACTTGATTCTTGAAAAATATTGTGTGGTAGCTCTTTGAAATTAATAATGATTTCAGAATACCTTTTTTTCATTCTTTTACCTGTTCGAAGGTAGATAGGTGTATTTTTCCACCTCCAATTATCAATGTAAGTCTTCAAAGCTACAAACGTTTCAGTATCTGAACTGTATTCATTTATATCCTCAAGGTAAGAAGTCAAATTATTACCTTCAACAAAACCTCTCGTATATTGTCCTCTCACAATATTTTTACTGACATCTTCTTTTGTGAATAACCTCAAAGATTGTAACACTTTCAACTTTTCATTCCTAACAACATCAGGACTCAAAGTTGATGGAGGTTCCATCGCTATTAAGCACAACAATTGTAATAAATGATTTTGAATCATATCAAGAAGTGCACCGGTATTATTGTAATACCCCCCCCTACTCTCTACTCCTAACTCTTCAGCCACAGTTATCTGAATATCATGAATGTTTTCAGCATTCCATGCTCTTTCAAATAGATGATTTGCAAATCTTAAAACCATTAAGTTTTGAACTGTTTCCTTACCTAAATAATGGTCTATTCTAAAAATTTGACTCTCCTTAAAAACACTCAGTATGATACGATTTATTTCACGACTCGACTTTAAACTGTTACCAAGTGGTTTCTCCAATACGACTTTACTATTACTATCTATTAAATTTGAAGCTTTAAGAGTACTACAAATCTCAGAAAAAGCTGATGATGGAACTGAAAAATAATAAATCCTTTGTCTATGGATAGAAGCATTTAGATGGAGCTTCAACGATTCATAACTTTTGACATCAGTAGATGGTAATGTCACTAAATTTAAATGCTTAAAAAACGCTTGATCTATTTCAGAATCAGATTTAATAAAGCTAGTTAGTGAATTTTTAAAATCTTGAAAATCATAATTAGTTCTCGTTACACAATAAATATCAAAGTCAGAGCCTAATTGATTGTAAATATATCTGTAGTAAAGTGCAGGTATGATTTTCCTCTTGGATAAATCACCATCACCACCAAAAATTATGATGTTAAATGGAGCAATTCCTTTTGATTTATCTTGATTTTTTCTCATATTGATTGATATGTTATTCTATCAAATTTAACTACTTTTTGTATAAAATACAATAACTTAAACTTTTTTTTCTTATATTTGGTTAAAATCACAAATTATGTTTATAGTAGTTGAAAGCGGATCAACCAAGGCGGATTGGATGATTATTGATTATTTAGAAAAAACAAAAACGAAGACGAAGGGAATGAATCCATACTTCCACGATGAAAATATGGTTTTTAATGAACTTAAAAAAAATGATGTTCTTTTCGAAATTAAACATAAGGTTGAAAAAATATTTTTCTATGGTGCAGGTTGCTCAAGCCCAAAATTAAACTTTCGAATCGAAAAAGGTTTGAAAGCATTTTTCATGAATAGTAGTACTTCAATTAATCATGATTTAGAAGCTTGTGCTTATGCTTGTTATAACAATGAACCAGAAATTGCATGTATAATAGGTACAGGTTCCAATTCATGCTATTATGATGGTAATAAAGTAATTGAAGAGATTCCTTCAGTTGGACATCACCTCGGAGATGAAGCAAGTGGAAATTACTTTGGAAAAATACTTTTAGCTGACTTCCTTTACAAGAGACTTCCAGAAGCAATGCATAATGAACTTGTGGACATGGGGTTAAATAAAGATGTTATAATTGAAAATGTTTATCAAAAACCTGATGTAAATGTTTACATAGCATCTTTCATGCCTGTATTAATCAAACACAAAGAAACAGAATATGCCAAAAATATCATAAAAGCAGGTTTTCAAAGGTTTCTAGATATTCATGTGAAGTGCTATTCAAATTATAAAGATTGTGAAGTAAACTTTGTGGGTTCAGTCGCTGACTTATTAAGAGATGAGCTACATGAAGTATGTAAAATAAATGATATTAGAATTGGTAGAATAATTCGTAGACCTTTAGAAAATCTAGTTCAATATCACCAAAGTATTATGTAAAACCTGAAAAATAAGAGTTATGAGATTTTACATATTTACAATTATATTCTTTATTAGCTATTCCTCAATTGCTCAAAATAGCTTTTTTACAAATGATAATAATCTAAATAGTAAAGTTGACTCTCTCATAAAAACTCTAACATTAGAAGAAAAAATTGGACAAACATGTCAAATAACATTAGATGCAGTATTGTGTAAAGATTCATTAGGAAAAATTCTTGAACCAATAAAAATTGACTCGACAAAATTAACCCAAGCAATTAACGTATTCGGTATTGGCTCCATTCTAAATGTTGGTTGGCACACCTTCACTCAAAAAGAATGGAAATACATCATTAACACAATCAATAAAGCATACTTAAACAGAGAAGTTAAAACCCCAATCATCTATGGAATTGATGCTATACATGGTGTTAATTATACCACAGGTGGCACATTATTTCCTCATGAGATAGGATTAGCTGCAACTTGGAACCCAAAACTCGCCAAACAATTTGGTGAAATTGTTGCTTACGAAACAAGAAGTTCAGGAATTCATTGGAATTTCTCTCCTGTTCTCGATATTGGAAGACAACCACTTTGGTCGAGACATTTTGAGACACTGGGTGAAGACCCTTACCTTGCAAGTACCATCGGTAATTCAATAGTAGAAGGTTATCAAGGACAAAATAAAATCGACTCGTTTCATGTAGCAGCTTGTTTGAAGCACTTTGTTGGTTACAGCAACCCTCAAAGTGGAAGAGACCGAACACCAGCATGGATACCAGAAAAATATTTAAAAGAAATCTATCTACCAACTTTTAAAAAATGTGTTGAAAATGGCGCTTTAACTTTAATGATCAATAGCGGTGTTTTAAATGGTATCCCTGGACATACAAATTACAAACTACTAACTCAAAAACTAAAAAATGAATGGGGCTTCGAGGGGTTTACAGTTTCAGATTGGGAAGACTTTATCATGTTAAATACAGTGCATCGAACTGCTGAATCTATTCAAGATGGTATTATTCAAGCTGTAAATGCAGGTGTTGACATGAGTATGGTACCAAATTCCCCGAATTATATTGAATATTGTAAATTATACAAAGAGGCAGTAAAAAACGGTGATATATCAATTGAAAGATTGAATGATGCAGTCAAAAGAATATTGAAAGTAAAGTATATCCTTGGATTATTTGATGAAAATATGAATCAAGCAAAAAGATATCCAAAATTTGGTTCGATTGATTTTCAAAAAGCAGCTTTGTCATCTGCACTAGAATCCATAACTCTTTTAAAAAACGACAATATCCTTCCCCTTAAAAAAGACAACAAAATATTAATTTGTGGACCCACTTCTGACAACCTCATTTATCTGAATGGAGCATGGACTCATACTTGGCAAGGTCAAGATACTAGTTTCAATACTGAAAACAGAAATAATATTTACGAAGCTTTCAAAAATAAAATTGGAGCTATCAATTGCCTATTTAGTAAAGGAGTAGAACTTTATATAGATAGTAATCAATACGAAAAATCGAAATTCGTTGATCTATCAGATTTTAAAAGTAAAACTGATCTAGCTGATGTGATTGTATTGTGCATAGGAGAAACACCTTCAACTGAAAAACCGGGAGATATCAGATCTTTAAATCTTAGTGATGAGCAATTAGAACTTGCCAAAATCGCCTACAATTTTAACAAGCCTGTAATCTTGGTTTTAACTGAAGGAAGGCCAAGAATAATAAGAGAAATAACTGAAAACGCAGCAGCAATTATCCAAACTTATTTACCAGGTGATTTTGGTGCAGATGCATTAGTTGAATTGATCTATGGAGAGAAAAATTTTTCTGGTAAACTTCCATATACTTACCCAAGATATGATGGACAAATTGAATTTTATGATCATCCCCGAAGTGTTGATAGAAGTAAAACAAACGATTTTAATGCATACAACCCACAATGGGATTTTGGCTTCGGTTTAAGCTATTCAACATTTAAATATTCAGACCTCACATTGAACAAACAAATCATTTCACCAATTGATACACTCGAAATAACAATAACTTTAGAAAATATTGGTAAAGTTGAAGGTAAAGAAGTTGTTCAACTTTTCATTAAAGATCATTATTCATCACTTATACCAAAAGGTAAAAGCTTAAAAAGGTTTAAAAAAGTTAATTTATCTCCAGGAGAGAAAAAAGACATTACTTTTTTCATTACAGTGGATGACTTAAAATTTGTAGGCCTTAAAAATGAATGGATTTTCGAACCTGGTACATTTTCGATTGAAGTTGGTGATAGTGAAATAGATTTCGAACTAAAAAATTAGTAACCATGGCATATAAAATTAAATTCGATAATTTTTTTTCATACTCATTCTCTCTTGATTGTATTTTATTTGGATACTTCGATCAAAAAATCCATGTACTTACAATCAAAAGAGCTATGGAACCTTTCTCTGGTATGTGGGCTATTCCTGGAGATTTAGTATATCCTGATGAAGATTTACATGATGCAGGAAACAGAATTCTTTCTGAATTAACAAACATTAATAATATCGAACTTCATCAAGGGCAAACTTTTGGAAAACCTAATAGACATCCACTAGGTAGAGTTATAACATGTGTCTATTTCGCTTTAGTTAGAATTGAAGATATTGAAGCAAAAGCTGATTCATGGGCTGAGGAAATTAAATGGGTTCCTGTTAAAGAACTTGGTAGTTTAGCTTTTGACCATAATGAAATTGTAACTAAAACTTTTGAGCAACTTCAAATTAAATTGAAAAATAACGCCATCTGCTTCGATCTACTCTCTACAAATTTCACATTAAACGATTTTCAACAGCTGTATGAATATGCTTTTGATGTTGAATTTGATAAAGCAAATTTCAGAAAAAAAATTAAAAACCTTCCTCTGGTCAACCTTAATGTAAAGCAAAAAAATGTAAAGCATAGACCTGCAAATCTATATAGATTTGATCATGAAAAATATAAGCAAATGGTTGAAAAAGAAAATTTCAACTTTAAAATGTAATTTTTCAGTAAATAATTTTGATTTTTAATATACTTATTGTATATTTTACAATAATATCAAATTACAATCTTTAAAACTATATAATTATGAAAAATCTCTACACTTTATTAGGAGCTAGTTTATTGTCAGTGACATTATTCGCTCAAAATTCCATCACAGTCAATGCAAGTGATAATTGGATAACATATGTGAATGTTTTTGATCTTGGAGGAGGTTATCAATGGGGTTCTTTTTGGGATGTTTCAAAAGCCAAGACAACTATTGATGTAAGTAACAACACAGTGATTTTACAACCAAACTTTAATACTTATGAAGAAAATCAGTCCGATCCCTATTGGGTTGATCAAACAACAATGGCAGGTAATAAAATAATGGAAGTTTCTACGTTTGTTGAGCCAGGTCCTTCATTCAATGATAATGACTTAACATTCGAAGGGGACGTTTTAGAGTACACATTGAACGAAACTGATTATGAAGTCTTTTTTTTCATCAAAGCCATAGACTCATTAAATGGTTATAGTGATGCTTTAGGAGGAGCAAAAGTAATGCCTATGCCAAAAAGCGGACATTTTTCTATAGATGTAACAGCATCAGAAATACCTTCTGGATTAATTGTTCAGTATGGTTTAACAGTTAAGGGGGTAAATGCAAACCCGGCAGAAGAAGCAAACCTGGGAGCTGTAAAGTTAGGAACTGATGATGCATCCATTGATAACATCGAAAAGATTCAGGCTTCAATTTATCCGAATCCTGCTAACACAGTATTAAACATATCTACTGAAGATAATTTCCAAACATACAAAGTTAAAAATTTAGCTGGCCAAGAAATTTGTTCAGGTAATACAAATTTAATTGATTTATCATCTATTAATAACGGATTATATTTTGTTGAGATAGAAACTAATAGAGGAGCTTGCGTTAAATCCTTTGTTAAAAAATAATTAAGTTATTAATATTTTAAATTGGAGGGGGTTTCCCCTCCATTTTTGTTGTTATGAAAACATTTTTTTTTATTCTATTAATGTTCTCCATAAATGTCTATTCTCAAAATTGGCAGTTAATTTGGTCTGATGAATTTAATGATCAAAACATAAATACTAATTACTGGAATTTTGAAATAGGAAATGGAAATTGGGGTTGGGGTAATAATGAACTTCAATATTACACTAATAATTCTGATAATATTTTTTTAGCTGATGGATATTTGAATATAGTAGCCAGAAATGAAAATTACAATGGCTATAATTACACTTCTGCACGAATTAAAACACAAGACAAATTTGATTTCAAATACGGAAAAATAGAAGCAAGAATCAAAATACCTTTAGGAAAAGGGCTATGGCCTGCATTCTGGATGCTCGGATCAAACATAAGTACGATAGGGTGGCCAAGCTGTGGTGAAATTGATATCGTAGAACATGTAAATAATGAACCTTACGTTCATGGAACAATTCATTATGATATGTGGGGGCATAATTATGAAGGTGGAAATGTGTTAACTAATCCAAGTGAATTTCACTTGTATACATTAGAGTGGGACGAACAACAAATTAAATGGTATTTAGACAATGAAATTTATCACACAGAGGACATTCACAACAACACAGTTTCACGAGAAGAATTTCATGAACCTTTTTTTATTTTACTTAATCTAGCTGTGGGTGGAAATTGGCCCGGTTCTCCTGACAATAGCACTAACTTCCCTGCAAATTATATCATTGATTATGTGAGAGTTTACCAAAAATCTAATGCTATTTCTGTCATTTCAGAGGACGAAAAAATTATTTACCCAAATCCAACTACTGATATTCTGAATCTAAAATCAACTAAACATATAAAAACATATAGCATTGAAGATTTATGTGGACAAACAATATGTACAAAAGAAAATCTACATGGGGATAATACTCAAGTAAATGTATCGAATCTCAAAAGTGGTACTTATTTGATAAAAATCAAATATGATAATGAAGAAACTTCCAATAATTATTTTATCAAATTATAATTAAATCATTTAAAGTTAAGCTTACCCCACAAGGAAGGGTTTTTATAAAAGCCTTCTTTTTCATTACTGTTCCATCTAACTTGCTCGATTCTCTCCGAACCATTACCTAAATTTAGGGCAGCCACAAATAAAATTGATTTTGGAAGAGTTGAATCATTTCTTTTCACAAGCTTTAGTGGAACTTTAAATTCAAGGTTATAACCTTTATCAAAATCATGAATCTGAAAGTTAACTTCATCAGCATAAACATTTTGAACAAAATCCCAAACGTAAGGATTCATTCCACAATTAATCCCAAAATGAAAATCGCTTAAAAGTAATTTACTCCTGTCGGGATCAGCAAAAGGATTTGAGGAAAAAGTAATTTCAACAGCGTCACCATTCCATAAATTTGATTTTACTTGGCTATTCTGACGAGTCGTATTTTTAAAAATTTGAAAAGCAAAATATAGATATTCTTCATCGTATGAAACTGAAAAGTTATTTGACCCAATCTTTTCAAAAGGCATTTTCCAATCTATCAAATTTCCGTCAATATCAATGGTAGATGAACTATAAGCGTTAAACTCTTTATTTTTATGACCTGAAAAAGGTATTAACCGAATTGATTTAATCTCAATTGTACCTTCTGCAAACATCTCTATCATTAACTGCTTAACATTGGATAAATCTATTTCACTTTTAGTTATTGGGAACTCATTCAGCGGAACAATAACTTTAGACCAGCCTTTCTCATCTGAAACTGGTTGTAAAAAAGATTTATCATACCCCAACCAAACTTGTTCATCTGAATAATCTTCAAAACAAAAGGCCCATGGAATATTACTGATTGGTCGGTTATCTATCGATTTAACAGTTAATTCAAGTGCTAAAGTATCATAGACATAATTAATATCTTTACCAATCCAATTGGACCAACCGAAACCTATCCCTACCCAGTCGCAACCAGACTGATCTTTGTTCCATCTAACCGTCAATGTTTTGTTTTCATTAAAATCATAATTAATACAATCAGCACCTTCAGAAGTCCAAAAATCAATAATACTACCATCAAAAACATCCAAATGCTGAAAGCCTCTTACGTTAGGTTTTGAAAACTCTTCTCCCTCATAAAGGTTAATTTTTTTAAACCTAAAATTAGACTTTGACTTGTGAGTCGAATCTTTATCAATAACTTGACCAAGTAGAAAACACTTGATGAATATAAACAGTAACAATATTTTATGGTTCCAATTCAGCATTTTCAGTAAAAATTAAATAATCAATAGCAGATTTGGCGAATCCTGAAGATGGATTTGCTAAATGTAACACACTAACTTTATTCAGCTTTTCAGGGTTATATTTACCATCTCCATTTCCTCCTCCATCTAATTCAGCATATTTAACTGAAATTAGCCTCCACCCTTCCCAGTCTACAGGAAACTCATAAGTGTACTGGTCCTCGGATTGTTCATCAAAAGTTCCATCTAAATTTTCATCCTCGTCAAACCTCAATAACATAAGGGTATTTGGTAGCCCTTGTTCTCCATAAACTAAAATGTTAAAGTAAAGGTTTTCGGCATTGTCATTCAATGGAAATGTAATACTACCAAGCGATGATGCATTAAAATCAATCAAACCAATTAACCAATCCCAATTAACTTTTCCTTGCATATTGTAGTATGAAGCCCCTTCAGGTGAACTTCCATCATTTTTTATGTTAAAATCCATGTTTGCACCTGACTGGATAAAAGTTGACCAACTGCTGTTCCAGCCCAATTCAAAATCTGTAACTAGAACACCATTATTTACCTTTGGAGCCAAGATTGTCAATGAGGTAGTTAAAGTATCTTCTTCTCCTTCAAAAGTTAAACTAACATCACAAGGTTCTGATTTGAAAAATGGAAAGTTAGTTGTGCTACCATTCCAAGTACAATTAGAAACATCGAGTTCTTTTCCTGTACCTTCAATTATTTTTTCAGCTCCACTTTCTTGTCCTACAATTGAAATTTTCCAATCTACAATTTTAGCTAAACTACATTCAAAATATATATTTTCACTATTTGAAAAATCCACTTCGGTTTGACTGGGATTCAAATCTGATAAAACCGCAAATTCTCCGTATACATCATATAAATCTGGTCCATCAATTTTTATTTTTTCGTCTTTTCGACAAGAAAATAAAATCAGTAATATAAATAAAATATAAATTTTCATAACCTTAAAATTTCATTACATAAAAAATGGAGGCTTGATTATAAGTATAGGGTATAGCATTGAACCTATTAGTATTCAATTCGTAAAATGCTGCTAGGTATATTTTCTTTGAAAAATCAAATCTGACACCTGCAGAAAGTGTATACTCTTCTCCATTTACAGAGTATTCTTTATAATTTAAAATCTTACCAAATTTATCCCTATCTGGTAATTGATCAGTACCATTAGATTGAATCAGAAAGAAGTTACTTATCAAGAAAAAATCTTTAAGTACCTCTTTTTCTATACATAAGTTTAATATAAGAGAACTCAAATCAACTTTTTGAAAATCAAAATCTCCAGATCTATCAGTTTTTTGATAAACAGCTCCCACAGAAGTCTTAAAAGTTCTTTTCAATTTCAAAACTTTATTAATGTTAAAGTCTATATTTAAATCACTCTTAATAAACTTTTTAAGATTAGTTGTTCCTTGACCTCTTATTTCAGAAAGTAGGTAAGTTTGATGACTTACTTCTACAACTTGATTAATGTCTTTAATTGAGGTTGAATAGTAAATCCCTCTTCTATTAAAAGTTGTTATCCCATATGGAAGCACATTAGAAAACGATGGGTTATACATCATCTCTCCTGTGGTAATCCCATTCTTGTACAAATTTGGATCATTGTATAAATCGTACATAGATAAAGGTCTTAAAATTTGATCATTTGAATATCTTTTGTAAAAGTTATTGTCTTGATTAAAGTCTATACGCTTTGATTGTGCTCCAAAACTTCTAAAATCAGGACCATTATCCATAAAACCTAAATAGAAATTAAATTGGTCATTCAATGATTTTAAATATCCTCTAAAATTCAAAAAATAATCCTCATATTTTTCATTAATATACTCACCATATGATAAATAGCTCATACCTGATTCACCTTCTAATCCTATTTTATATTTTTTCTTTTGATAAAAAATATTGTAGGTAACTGAACTCACATTATTGTTGTAAATATTACTATCAATTCCAGTGCCTTTAACATCAAAAATATTAGAATGATTGAATCCTACCTTTAAAAAATTCTTCTTTGAAAAAATAATACTCCCTCCCCCAAAAGCTTGATCAAGTATCGTTGAACTATTAGAAGGATTCAACCTTGTAATAAACCCTTTAAATTCAATATCATCAATCAATTTAGGTGATTCAATAATGAAGTTGACAGAAGCTCCTTGTTGCCTCCATGAATTCTTTTTATAAAATGACTCATAATTAATAATGTCTTCTTTTATTTTCATAACTCCTCCAGAACGAGTTAGTGCATCTGAATTATGATTATAAAATGTATAAGGTGTAAGTTTATAATCAATATTACCAATTTGATACCTCAGAATATTTGCTGCAACTCCTCTCAAGTACAACTGTCTTACATCAAATGAAACTCCTGCTCCCCAAAAACCTCCAAAGTCGTTTCTAATTCTCATCATTCCTAGGATTTCTGTATTAGAATTGGGTTTAATCTTTACCCCCAAATCAATCAATGCATAACCACCTGAAGATTTTGGAGGGGTAGTCGTATCTCCAGATGAAACAAAATTTGAATTGTAAATTTGTGAACGAGCACCTCCAACATATTGAATTTTTTTATCTTCTTGACAGTAACAAAAAGATGTCATTAACAATAATGTTATGTATAAAAAAGTTTTCATAATCAAAAGTATATTTTTAGTTCAACAGATGTTTCCTGACCTTTATACTTATCTAAAGTATAATTCAAGTCCTCATAATCCATCCACCTATGTCTTATGTATAAACCTGTATTCTTTGAAAGACTAATATCAACTCCAATTGCGTAACTTAACCCAATTTGATTTTTAGGTTTATTACTAACTATATCTAATTCCGTGTTTTCTCCACCGTATATTCTGTCAAAAGCAAAATAATTACTTAAAACAATGGATTTATTCATTTTTAGATAAAATTCTAATTGTTGATTGTATGATCTTAAATAGGCAGAAGATTGAAAATTTGGTAATGCATTAAACTTATTTTGAACAGAATGAAAACCACCCAAATAAAAAATCATCAAATCCTTATTAAATAATTTTGTAAATGATTTAAAATTCAATTCGATTGAATTAAACCCTTTAGCTGTGATTGAATCAGTTATCCTAATTTTCTCATAAACACCTCTATAAATTTTATTTAAATTACCATAAGGACCAACATTGGCAGGAAAATCCCAACGCCAAAATCGGGATAATTGAATATTGTTTGCTGGATGATTGTATGTAATAATATTGGATATACCTTCAATTTCTCCAGCACAACTATATCCAAAGCTTAATTTATTTCTTTTTATTTCGATATCTGAATTCAAAATTAAACCATACCTATTATTTGTCATTTGACCGATATTCGTTAAAGAACTAGCGAAAGGAAATAATAATGGAGCTGAGTTTGAATTTTCAATAATATTAGGTGTATACTCTTGAATGGATGTATTCCAAAAAATACCATTATTATTAATTACATTCGGACTGATTCGAAAATACCTTATTTCAATTGGTATAAATGTAAATTCCTTATTAAATTTCAAACTAAGATCTATAGCTTCCCCCCAGTCGCCTTGATGGTTTGGTGAAAAGTAATTTCCAGCACCGAATTCACCTGTAAATGAAACTCTATCCTCAAAATGATATTCAAAATCTGATGTCAATAAATTGAACCCCACTAAACTTGAGGAAAGACTATCTGAAAAAGTTGAACTTCTGATGTAATTCAACGCTAAAAAATTATTATTTAATCGTTTCTTAATTTTCCCGCCTGTTAGATTATTAGGAATTAAAGTAGTTCCTCCATTTAATTGAGATTTCCCATGCATAAAAGAAAAATCGAATCCTTTGGGTAATGAGAGACCTTCAAATATAAAACCCTGAAAAGCTTGTTGCCCCCATCTTTCATCTTGAGTTAAAGCTCCATTCTCATAGAATGTTTGATACCTGTCAAAAATATTTTTTGTGTTGGGATCCCAAGGGTTTCTCTCAAATAAACTATACCTATTGTAACCTGTATTAGAAGCAAAAGTTAAGTTACTGAGTCTGTACCAATGTATCCCTCCTGTTTTAACATTAAACTCTCCAAAATTAGTTTTGTGTTTACCATTTAAATTGACTCCTAACAATAACCCCTTTACATAATCATCCTCTTTACCTGTCAAAGGAGTCCAAAGGTAAAGATCAGTTGAAAATGATGTGTTTTTTGATGGACTAAGTTCTAAGTTTAAGCTCAATTGAGGTAAGTTACTGTCATCTCCTACAAAAAGGTTTCTATTACCACCTACAATTTCATCATATTGATAATTCATTGAAGTAAAACAGCCAAGAAACCTGTAATATCCTCCAACAGAAAGATAGGTTGGTGAATCTTCATATTTTTTTTGTTCCTCACCACCATAGTTGATTGAAAAAGTATTTGTGTCAAGAGAACTTTGACTGTAAGACATCATACAATTAACAATCAATAAAAAGAATAATATTTTACAATTCAACTTTTTCAATTTCCAATTCTTTAAATTTAAGTTTCTTGATATTCAAGTATTCAACATAAAATGGAACATTCATGTAAGCTTGTTTTTCACCATCATCAACAAACAAAAAGAGCCTATAAGCTCCCTCATCTGTTGGAGCTTTAAGTGTAATATTTTTATTTTTACCTCCTTTAATTTTACCCCAAATTATATCAGGTTTAGACTCTTTATCTCCTCCTGATTTTAGATCAGTACTTTCTGGATATAACTCCCACTTATAAGTTAATTTATCATTGTTCAAATCATTACAAAAAACTTCAAAAGTATACTTATGATTTGGCTTTAATAGTAAGTCTTTTTTTAACAATTGGTTTTGAAAATAGACACTATCAATGGATGGAGAACGGTTATCTGGGTACTCCCCTTTCCAAGAAAACTCAAGAGCATCAATTACTTCTGTTGGCATTCCTTGTTCTGAAAACAAACCATACCAGGTACTTGTATGTTCCTGCTTATGTCCCCACAAAAAAGCAAAAGAACCAATACATTGGTCTGGGTTAGATTCAATATAATCGTGATATCTTTTTCTGTAAACGTCAAATTTTTCTGAACTGGTTTGTTCAATTGATGCTCCCCATTTAGTTTTATTAATCTCCCAATGACCTGTTGGCCCCCATTCTGTTATCATATATGGCTTATCAAATCCGCCTTTCTGTAAGGTCGAATGAACATTACCGATATCACCGTAGGTATTAATTCCATAAATATCAACTTCTGTAAGCTCATTAATGACATGATTCAATTTTTCTGGATTTGTTCCTGCAGTGACTGTTACAGTTGGGTGGTTTGGGTCTTCTTCATGAATCATTTTAGCAATATCGTTTACTGCTTTCCAAACTTTTTTATTGGAATAATTAAGTTCATATTCGTTACCAACGCACCACATCAAAAGTGCTGGGTGATCTTTATACTTTTGAATAACTTTTCTGAAATTTTGAAGTTGAAGACTTACCTTTGTTGTATCGTTGTAGTCAAAACCATGTCTTTCATGTTGAACCCACAAACCTAACATTACTTTTACTCCATGTAGTTTTGCTGATTCTAAGACATTATCAGCATTTTCTACCCCCCAAGTTCTAATCGTATTGCCACCTATTTCTGTTAACAAATTTAAATCCGTTTCTCCTCCTGCACCTTTTACATAATATGGATCATCATTTAATAGAAGTTGCCATTTAACTGAATCTTTAACAAGTGAGACATGGTTTGTTTGACCATCCGAAATAAATGGGAGGAATAAAAATAAAATTTTTAAACAGCTATTTTTTAGAGGGGCAACCATCTTATTGTATTTTTTACAATAATATAGTTTTTATTCTTTTAAAACAAAAAAAAAAGAGAATAAATTAGCTTTACAACTTGGGACATTTCTTACAATGCATCCCTTTCTTTTTGTATTTCTTACAACATTTTTTTTTGCTTTCACAAGAACAGTTTGAACAAGCTAACACCTTAGTAAAGTTGAATTCAGTTGTTAAAATATCGTTTTGCTTCATTCTTATTTAGAATTAATCTAAACAAAGGTAATAATAAAAATGATTACAAAACATTTTATTGGAAAATATTTAACGCAAGTAATACATTGTTAATTTGATTAATTGCTACATTAACATTAAGTACTAAATTTGCAGCGATGAAAAAATTTGCTTTAATACTAACGTTATTTCCAGCTCTTATTTTTAACGCTCAAATGATTGAAAATAAGGATGGGATTGCTTTTTCGGATAAACCTTTTTTTAACAAAGATTTTATCAAAACAAATAAAATTGAATCCATTAAGGGAACTTATATGTTCAAAAAAAGTGGGGATATCATTCGGAATACACCTTACCAATGTGTTTATGAATTTAACACAGAAGGATTATTAACTACTTATTTTGAAGCCAATAGTTCTAATGGAATAAAAGATACCATTCACAATTTGTATGAATACGATGCATACGGTAATCTTATTAAGCATCAAAAAAAAGATAAAGCAGGATATCAAACTTTAATCTACACATACGATAAAGAAAATCGAATCGTAGCAATCGAAAACAGAAGAGATGTTCTAGATAATCAAAATGATGTCAGTAAAAGCATTTACTTCAATAAAGAAAATATAGAGCACCATGATTACGGAAATCAATTAAAAAAAGTAACATTCAATAGTTATAATCTTCCTTATCAGGAAGAAATTGATTATTTCGATAGTTTAGGCTACTTAATCGAAACAACAAAAAAGTATAAAATGACTTCTAATTCTGTTTCGAGAAAGTTTGAGTATAATGAAAAAGGGTTGTTGGCTGCAATCAGAAAATCTTCAAATGTAAATGGCGTTTATGATGAAGAATTATTATTCAAATATGATGATTTAGGTAACCTCTTAGAGAAACATATTTATAAAAATGGACAGTACGTTTCTGACATTCAAGTTATTTACAACCTTGATACGAAGTTACTGTCTTCTATCCTAACTAGAACAGTTGAAACAAATTTTATTAAAATCTTAAGATTTAAAGAAATTACATTTTATGAATGAAACAATTAATCAAAAGAATACCTTACAATGAAATAATAATAATTTGTTTATTCTTATTTATCCTTAACAATTTCACTGGAAAAAGTGATAAAATTATAGTTGCAGATGGTATTGGTTATTATGAATACCTACCTTCAATTTTCATTCATCATGATTTTATTAGATTAAATAAAAACACTAACCTTGAAAGAGTTGAACCTGAATTTAATTACACAAACTATCAAGGAAAAAAAATAAATAAATACCCTTGTGGGACTGCTATCCTAGAGAGTCCTTTTTTCATTTATACTCTTTTAAGAAATTATGACTCAATCTCCAACGGTTATGAAAAACCTTTTCAAAAAAGTGTATTTATCAGTACAACTTTTTATTTATTTCTTGGCCTATTCTTTCTAAAAAAACTATTAAGACTTTACAACATTAGAAATACCATAATTTTTATCACCCAACTTTTTATAACATTAGGTTCCAACATTTATTTCTACACTTATTATAACGGTTCATTCAGTCACATATATTCATTCTTTTTAATAACACTCTTTATTTTTCTAATAAAGAAATTAAGTCAAGTCTTTAACTACAAAACTTTCTTCATAGCTATTAGCTGTTTAGGAATGATCTTTTTAGTGAGACAGGTAAACATTTTGGTAATCTTAATTGTTCCATTCATTTTTGGAGATTGGAAAAACTTAAAAAATACGTTGTCTAATATTTTAAAAGAAAAGAAAAAACTTGTTTTAGGGTTTATGATTTTCTTTTCAATTGCTTTTGTTCAATCTGTAGCATGGTATTTTCAAGTAGGATCTTTCATTGTTTACTCGTATCAAGGAGAAGGATTTAACTTTCTCAAACCTGAATTATTTAATATTTTATTTAGCTATAAGAAAGGATTATTTGTGTATACACCCTTGTTATTTTTGTCTACTCTTTTTTCAATATTCTTTATTATTAAAAAAAGATACTTCGAATTTGTATCATTCATTTTTTTCTTTCTAATATTAACCTATATCCTCTCTTCATGGTGGTCATGGTATTACGGCTGTAGTTTTGGATTAAGAGCCTATATTGATTTTTATGGGATTTTAATTATACCTCTAGCTTTATTTCTTAATCAATTGGATTTTAAAAAAAATCTAATTGTTTTTTCAATGTTGCTTCCAACGATACCAATAAACCTCATTCAATCATACCAATACAAAGAATTCATCATTCACTGGATAGATATGAATAAAGAAAGGTATTGGACAACCTTTTTGAAAACTGATGATCAATTCAAAGGTTTACTATGGAATAACTCTCCTAGCGAACACGAAACAACTACAATCAATCAACAACAATTTAGTTTAGAACATAAGAATAACAAATTCACATATAAATTTTCTGCAGATTTTAAGAATACAGAATCCCCAATTTTAAAACTTAAATTGAGAGGATTTTTTAATCCAAAAAACAATTCTAAAATAAAACTTACTATTACCGATCAGCAAAATAACATCATACATTATGACGAAAGGTATACTTTGACATATTCCAATGAAAAGATAAACAGAAGAGGAGATGGTTATTTTTACTATTTACTTGATTCAAACATGATAAAACATTCCAATAACCTTCTCATAGAAATAGAAAATCCACTTGAAGAATTTACTAGGTTAACACTTTATGAAACATCGAAAATGTAGGTGCAAAAAAATGTTAATCTAGAACTGTACTTTTTAATTTTGAACGATAGGATGTAAAAATTGTACTTTTATTGATAAAACCTACAAACTTTCTATCTTTAGTTACAGGTAAGTTCCATTGCCCAGTTGAATCAAACTTTTTCATCACACAATCCATAGATTCATCTATGGAAACTATTTCTGTGGGTTTTACCATTAGATCTTTAACTGTTATTGACTCGTACAAATCATGTTTAAAAATAATATCTCTGATATTATCTAAATAAACCAACCCAACTAAAAATCCAAACCGATCGGTTACTGGAAAAATAGTTCTTTTTGAAATTGAAATCACATTTACCAATTCCCCTAAAGATACATTTTCATATAATTTCTCGTAATCATTATCAACAATAGAAGATGTATTAATTGTGGTCAATATGTTTTTGTCCTTATCCTGCGTAAAAATGAAACCTCCAGATGCCATTTTTTTTGTATCCATCGAAAAAGGTTCAAAATATCTTGATATAGCATAACTTATTGACGAAACAATCATTAACGGAATAATCAAAGTATAACCTCCTGTTATCTCTGCAATTAAGAAAATAGCTGTTAAAGGGGCATGATATAATCCACTTAAAATACCTGCCATTCCAACTAAAGTAAAATTACTCTCAGGTAAATTTATAAAACTAAATAGGTTTGTAATTCGAGAAAAGAAAAAACCTAAATAAGCTCCAACAAAAAGCGATGGCGCAAAATTACCTCCGTTCCCTCCACTTCCTAAAGTTACTCCAGTTGCAATCGCTTTGACAAAAATCAATACTCCAACAAAACCTAAAACAACCCACTCATTATTTCTATAAGATTCAAAATAACTATTATCAAGAATTCGCTCTGGCTTTAGTAACGATAAAGACTTTATACTTTCATAACCTTCACCAAATAAAGTCGGAAAAAAGAAGATTAAGATTGATAATATAAGCCCACCATAAATCACATTTTTATATGCCTTCCGTTTTGAACGACCAAACATACCTTCTACTTTATGAAATACTCTAGAATGGTAAACAGATACGAGTCCTGCAAACAAGCCCAACAAAACATAAAACGGAACATTCATGTAATCAAATGGTAAAGTTGTTTGAAATGATATTAAGATATCATCATTTAAGATAATTTTTGACAATAAAGTTCCTGCTGCAGCTGCTATTATTAAAGGAATAAAAGCAGATATACTTACATCTAATAATAAAACTTCTAACGCGAATAAAACACCAGCAATAGGTGCATTGAATGCTGCTGCAATACCTGCAGAAATTCCGCAAGCTAATAATAGTGTTCGATCTTTATAATTTAAATGATAGGTACTTGCATAATTAGAGCCAAAGGCTGCACCTGTCACAACAATTGGAGCTTCTAAACCAGCAGAACCTCCTAAACCAACTGTTAATGAACTTGTAATTACCTGTGAATACATTTGTTTCCTAGGTACTACACTCGATTTTCTTGCAATTGCATAATGAATATTAGGCAATCCTTTTTGGATTCGACCAGAAAAAAGTCGCTTTACTGTAAATACAGTTAGAAAAATCCCTAAAACTGGAAGAATTACAAATAAATAGCTGGAATCAATCCCTTTATCAGCAATCAGAAAGATATAATGCGCAAAAGTTTTAAGTATTATTACAGCCGCACCAGCTGATAGACCTACCAAAACACTTGATAGAAATATAAACTGCTTTTTAGTAAGCCTGTCTTGAACCCACTCAATGATAGATTTCATTACTTATGTTGCTATTTTGGGGCGCAAAGTTAAAAGTTTAAGGTTAAAAACTCATTTAAATCGTAGCAAAAATCCATTTTATTTGAAATAAGTTTCGATTACGTCGATTATAGATAAAAAAGTATTATCGATAACCTTCGTGATTTTATGCTGCTTCATCCATTTCACCTTTGTTATCCCTTCTTCAATTTGAGGCTTCTCAACTTTAGGTCCATTGTATGATAGCGCATACCAATAAGTCTTTTTAATTGTCGGACAACCTTTGTATGTGTAAGTATGGTAAGTGTTACAAATAAACTTTTCAATTTGAGCATTACAAACACCACATTCTTCCTCAATCTCTCTAACTGCAGCAATTTCAGGAGTTTCACCCTCATCAATTTTACCTTTTGGTATATCCCACAAACCATTCCTTTTTATGAATAAAAAAGATGATTTTCGCTTCACAATCCCTCCAGCAGCTTCTATTTTATCAAATTCTTTAAAGTATTGCTCAAAAGATAATTGAGGATCTTTACAGATGTAATTTAGAGTTACAGTACTTCCTGAAAAATCAGAAATTACTTTTTTCAAAGCATCAAGACCATCACTAGCACTTGATTCACAGAACAATAACTCATTAGAGTTATAATCTTCTTCTTTTGAAATGAATTTTAACGTAATATTTTCAATAAAAACTTTGTACATTTGCATCATGATTTTGAACAAAGATAACGCATCAAAGGTAGCAGAATTTTTACTACAAATTAAAGCTGTAAAACTTTCTCCATCTAAACCATTCACATGGGCTTCTGGATGGAAATCACCTATTTATTGTGACACAAGAATCACATTATCATATCCTACTATCAGAACATTTATTCGTCAAGCTTATGCTGATGCAATTAGAAAAGGTTTTGGGAAACCTGATGTGATTGCTGGTGTTGCTACTGGAGGAATTCCTCAAGGTGCTTTAATTGCTCAAGAATTAGGTGTTCCTTTCATTTATGTTAGAAGCTCTGCTAAGGGACACGGTATGGGTAACCAAGTTGAAGGATACTTCGAAAAAGGTCAAAAAGTTGTAGTTATCGAAGATTTGATTTCAACAGGAGGTAGCGGTATGAAAGCGATAAATGCACTGAGGAATGAAGGTCTTGATGTGAAGGGGTTAATAGCTGTTTTCACTTATGGTTTTACTGATGCTGATAAAACTTTCAAAGCCGAAAAGGTCCCATTTCAAACACTTTCTAATTATGATACCTTGTTGAAAAAAGCTGTTGAAGATAATTACATCAAAAAAACAGATGTTGCCTCACTTAAAGAATGGAAGAAAAATCCTGATACTTGGGACATTAAATAAGAAGTTCAATGAAAATTAAAAGTCAAGAAGTTATTCTTTCTAAAGTATTACCTGATACTGTTTACGAATTTTTAAGTAAACCTTTGAATATTGAATGTCTTCTTCCTAAAAGTCAAATTTCTGACTGGAAATATAGTGATACTGATTGCTCGTTTAAAGTTCAGAATGGTGTCGTTACTATTTCTTTAGTTGCAAATGGAGGTGAAAAGGGTTCTGTACTACATTACAAATCTGGAGAAAAATCCCCTTTTCCATTCAACTTATCCATTCATATGGAAAAATACAACGACAACACGAAAGGATATTTAGAATTTAATGGAGAGGTGAATATGTTCTTAAAAATGATGGTAGAAAAACCTCTAACAAATCTTTTTAATGACATGGCTCAAGAATTAAAAAATCATTTTGACGCTTAAAACACAAATTTGATTTCTTTCAAATCAAAAGAATTTAGATTCTCCTTTATCAATACATTCAGTTTCCCCTCTTGAGATACTGATTTTATTATTCCACAAACTTGCTTCCCATTGATCACAAATAATCTTTTGGTATTCAATCCAAGTAGATTGGAATGGTAGATCGAATCAATCAATTCAAAATCTTCAAGGATTCCCACATTTTTATTGAAATTTTGAATCAAACCAAATAGTACCTCATCTATTGAATTAAATTCTGAAAGCTCCAACTTTAGACTCGTAGCATTTATATCACCAAAATCAATTTGATTGACGTTTAAACCAACTCCAATAATAGCTGATTTAATATTTGTACCACTTAACTGATTTTCAATTAAAACCCCTGCAATTTTTTTACCTTTAACATAAATGTCATTCGGCCATTTAATATCGGCATTTAAACCTTTAGACTTTAAATAGTCCATCAAAGTTATCGCTACAAATTTGGATAAATAAAACTGATGTTCAACTGACAAATTAGCAGGTTCAAAATAAACCGACATCAATAAATTAACTCCTGAAAGTGAAGACCATACACTTCCTCGCTGTCCTCTTCCTTCAATTTGCTCATCTGTCAATATTACCGTACCATTAACTAAAGAATTACCCTTAATTAAATTGGCAACATAATTGTTCGTTGAATCTACACTTTCAAGATGTATGATTTTTGAGCCTATCATTTTGTTAAAAAATCTTATTAAACCAATAAAAAAAGAAAGTAAATATAAAATATAAATTAGATTTGTAATTGATAAAATAATTAAATGCAGTATAAAGACACAAATTCTAAACTCCTTTGCGAAACAATTGTTGAGGGAATGCAAGAAAATAAAGCTAAAGACATCGTTGTAATAGACTTAAGAGATATTCCTTCATCTGTTGCTGAATTCTTCGTAATATGTACAGGTGATTCTTCTACTCACATTGATGGTATTGCATCATCATTGGTTAGACATACACGAAACAATATTAAAGAAAGACCTTGGCATATTGAAGGTAAAGGTATTAATGAATGGGTACTTATCGACTACGTTTCAGTTGTAGCTCATGTTTTCTATCCAGAAACTAGAGCTTTTTATGATTTAGAAGAATTATGGGCTGATGGTAAAAGAACTGATGTACCTAATTTAAATTTAATTTAATAATGGCAAATAACAAAAAACAAAAGAAAAGTCCTTTTTCAATATATTGGATTTATGGATTCATTGCTGTCGCAATCATTGGTTTTCAAATGATGAACAGTTTTGATTCTTCAACTAAAGTAGGTAGTCAACAAACCTTTTTTGAATTAGCTGAAAAAGGCTACGTGAAACATGTTGCAATTGTAAACAAAGTCAGAGCTGACTTTAAATTAACTGAAGATGGAAAAACATTCATAAAATCGAATACTTCAGGTGAATTCAGTAAAATGAAAGAAGCATTCAACAAAGGTGGTCGTATCAAAAAAAGTGATCCAACATTCGAGATGGACTTAATTGATGCAGGTAACTTCGAAATGAATGTTCAAAAAGTAAATGAATCCCTCAAAGCTGAAGGTCAAAATACAATCATTTTAACTCCCAAAACAGAAACAGATTATTTAGGTGGATTGATTCAACTTTTATTACCAATTATATTACTTGTTGCAATCTGGATGTTTGTAATGAGAAGAATGAGCGGTGGTGCTGGAGGTGGTGCCGGTGGTCAAATCTTCAATATTGGAAAATCTAAAGCTAAAATGTACGAAAAAGGAAAGTCAACAAATAAAACTTTCAAAGATGTAGCTGGTTTAGAAGGTGCAAAAGAAGAAGTTGAGGAGATTGTTGAATTTTTGAAGAATCCAAAGAAATATACCGATCTAGGAGCTAAAATACCTAAAGGAGCATTACTTGTTGGACCTCCAGGAACAGGTAAAACATTATTGGCTAAAGCAGTAGCTGGGGAAGCTCAAGTTCCTTTCTTTGCTCTTTCAGGATCTGACTTTGTTGAAATGTTTGTAGGTGTTGGTGCTTCAAGAGTTCGTGACTTATTCAAACAAGCGAAAGAAAAGTCGCCATCAATTATTTTTATCGATGAGATAGACGCAATAGGTAGAGCTAGGGGGAAAAACAACAGCTTTGGCTCGAATGACGAAAGAGAAAATACACTGAATCAGTTGTTAACTGAAATGGATGGATTTGAAACAAACTCTGGTGTTATCATTTTAGCAGCAACGAACAGAGCTGATGTTTTAGATAATGCACTATTAAGAGCTGGTCGTTTTGACCGTCAAATTTATGTTGATATGCCTGATGCTAATGAACGTAAAGAAATTTTCAAAGTTCATTTAAAACCTATTAAGTTAGATCAGGATTTAGATGTTGATTTCTTATCTAAACAAACTCCTGGGTTTTCAGGTGCAGATATAGCTAATCTTTGTAACGAAGCTGCTTTAATTGCTGCTAGAAAAGATAAGAATCATGTTGAAAAACAAGATTTCTTAGATGCTGTAGATCGTATAATAGGTGGATTAGAGAAGAAAAACAAAATCATTTCTAAAAATGAGAAAAAAGCTATTGCATTCCACGAAGCAGGTCATGCAACCACATCTTGGTTATTAGAACACGCCAATCCATTAGTAAAAGTTACAATTGTACCAAGAGGACAGTCGTTAGGTGCTGCTTGGTATTTACCTGAAGAAAGAAGTATTACAACTACAGAACAACTTTTAGATGAAATGTGTTCTGCTTTAGGAGGTAGAGCTGCTGAAGAATTGATTTTTGGTAAAATCAGTACTGGTGCATTAAGTGATTTAGAAAAAGTTACAAAGCAAGCGTATGCCATGGTATCAATTTATGGGTTGAATGAAAAAGTAGGTAATATTTCGTTCTACGACTCTAAAGGTAGAGATAGCTTTACTAAACCATACTCTGAAGATACAGCTAAAATAATTGATGAAGAGGTAAGTAAGTTAATTGAAGATCAGTACCAACGTGCACTTCAAATTTTAACTGAAAACAAGGACAAACTGACTGAGTTAGCAGATAAATTACTTGAAAAAGAAGTTATTTTTAAAGAAGATTTAGAACTAACCTTTGGAAAACGTCAATTCGAAAAAGATAAACTACCTTTATTAGAAGCTGAAGAAAATACAACAATCGAAACAACAGATGAAGTTTCATCAACAAGTTCTGCTGTTATTGAAGATACAGCTATTACTGATAAGAACGATGAAAACGAAGATCCGGTTTCAAACTAATTTTAATTTAACAAAGAGTGCCTGTTAAACTTGGCACTCTTTACTTTTTTATAAATGAGTAATATACTTTTAAGAGCAATTACCGGAACCATTTTTATTTCAGTAATCTTGGGTTCAATTTGGTTTGGCCTACTAACTTCTATAATAATAATTAGCCTTATTTCAATTTTAAGTTTAAATGAATACATTGACTTATTTAAAAACTCAGAAGTAAGTTTAAATAAATCGTTAGTTTTGATTTTTGGAGTTAGTATTTTCGGAATTTTACTAACAGAATATATTATTGGTCAAGACCTACTAGAAATAAATCTTTCTATCTTTATATTACCGATTTTATTTGGATACCTTTTGACTGAATTATACAGAAAAAAAGATAATCCACTAACTAATATTGGAATTGGTTTCATTGGTTTCATTTATATTTTTACTCCTTTCATTTTAACTCTACTCATTTTAAAAAAAGAAATCGATGCCCAATATTTATTAATGGGGATGTTTATACTTATCTGGACAAATGATACATTTGCATATTTAAGTGGTCGTTTTTTTGGAAAAACAAAATTGTTTGAACGTATTTCTCCAAAAAAAACATGGGAAGGAACAATTGGAGGGATACTATTTACCGCAATAGCAGCTATTATTTTGAGTCAATTTTCTGACGCTAGGTATAATCTATTATTCTGGGTAATAAGCGCTTTAATAATTGCACCTTGTTCCATTTTTGGGGATTTATTCGAATCACTTATCAAACGCAGCCTAAATGTTAAAGATTCAGGAACAATTTTACCAGGTCATGGTGGATTATTAGACAGATTTGATGCTGCTTTATTTACTGTCCCATTTTTCTTCACGTGGATGATTATTTATTCACAATTTTAAACGATATTTGCTGCGATTTTAAAGAAAGTTGATTCAAATTTAATCGATTAAAAATTTCAATAGATATGAAAATACACAGAGAAGGATACCTTATTATTGCAATAGCATTTATCATATTAGCTGTATTAGAAGTAGGTAACTATTTACTGTTCGAATTAATAGGTTGGAAATGGTTGTTGATTTTAATATGGTTGATTGGTTTAACGCTATTTACGTTAATTGTTCAATTTTTCAGAATTCCTAAACGATCTTTTACTGCTGATGAAAATGACATCATTTGTCCAGCTGATGGGAAAGTTGTAGTTATTGAGGAGGTTGAAGAAACAGAGTACTTTAAAGACAAACGTATTCAAGTGTCTGTTTTTATGTCTCCTTTAAATGTTCACGCGAATTATAATCCAATTGCTGGTATCATCAAATATGTTAAATACCATAAAGGTCTATTTTTAGTTGCATGGCATCCAAAAAGTAGCACTGATAACGAACGTTCAACTGTTGTAACACAACATAAATCAGGAAAAGAAGTACTATTTAGACAAGTTGCAGGAGCTGTTGCACGAAGAATTTGTTATTACATACAAGAAAATCAAGATGTTCAAGCAGGTGAAGAATATGGTTTCATCAAATTTGGATCACGAATTGATTTATTTCTCCCTTTAGATTCTACAATAAATGTTAAAATAGGTGATGTTGTTAAAGGTAAAGTTACTAAAATTGGAAAATTAAATTAATTTTAAGCAAAATTAAATTCGCACTATGAAAAAAATAGTTTTGACTCTAGCTATCCTAGGGTTTATAGGTACAACAGGAGCAAAGATTTTATTTATCAATAAAACGAATAAGACTGAAATTATTCAACAAGACGACAAAAAGAAGAAGAAGAAGAAAAAAGAAAAATGTGAAAAAAAAGCTTGTTGTTCGAAAGAATCTGCAGAGAAGAAAACAACTGAAAAAAAAGCTTGTTGTTCAAAAGAAAATAGAAAATAAATAAAGGGTCTTAATTGACCCTTTTTTTTTGCTCTATTTAGATTCTTCTTCATAAATTTGCAACATGGATTACGAAGTAGACTTAAAATTCAATCAACTTGTTAAATTTCTTGAAACCGAAAAAGATTTTGGTCCGGATTTAGACTTACAAACTATTCTTTTATTAATTGGGGTTGATATTTTAGGACAAGGCCATCAAAAGTTTTCTAAAAATGAAAAAATGGATTTGATGCATATCGCAATTTGTACGATTTTAGAGCCATATGGATATTATTCATTCGAAGGAAGAGACAAAGATAATTGGCCTCACTTCAAACTTGTGAAGCAACTACCAAATCTAGAACACAGAGAACAACAACATTTATTAAAACAAGCAACATTAGAATTCTTTAAAAAAGAAGAAATCTTTTCTGTTTAACTATTTTCATTTATGGATTTTTTAATCAAAGCAGCTCAACTTATTTTATCACTTTCTTTACTCGTTGTACTTCATGAATTTGGACACTTTATTCCAGCCAAATTATTCAAAACAAGAGTAGAGAAATTTTACTTATTCTTCAATCCTTGGTTTTCTATATTTAAAAAGAAAATTGGTGATACAGAGTGGGGTATCGGATGGCTTCCTTTAGGAGGGTTTGTTAAGATCTCAGGAATGGTTGATGAATCAATGGATAAAGAGCAATTAGCTAAACCAGCTCAGCCATGGGAATTCCGATCAAAACCAGCTTGGCAACGTTTAATCATTATGATTGGTGGTGTTACGGTTAATATTATAACAGCTATTGTAATTTATGCCGGTGTAGTTTTTTATTACGGTGAAGAGCAATTAAAACCTGAAGACATGAAGAGTGGACTAGCTATTCACCCTTACTTAAATCAGTTTGGATTGAAATCAGGAGATAATATTATTGAAATTGATGGTGAAAAGGTTGAAAAAGCTATGGATTTGAATAATGAAATAATGTTACGCGGTAAACGTAACCTTACCGTTAAGCATGCTAATAATAGTATTTCAAATGTAAACTTACCAGAAGACATTGATTACCAATTATTTGAAAATGGAGCTTTCCCAGCATTTGAATTAAGAACAAGAAATTCAACTATTGATTCACTTTTACCTGATAAGACAGCTCTTAAAGCAGGGCTTCAAGTAAATGACAAAATTATTGCAATCAATGAAAATCCGGTTAACTTTTATGATGACATTAAATCTAATTTATACCAAGCAAAAGGCAAACAAACAAGTGTTTCTATTCTAAGAGGTTTAGACACAATATCAGTTAACTTAACTGTTCCTGAAACTGGATTACTTGGATTTATTGTTCAACAAAAATCTTCAGACTTTGTGGATTTTGAAAAAGTACATACTGCTCATTTTGGGTTTGGAGAAAGTTTTTCAAAAGGAATAAAAAAAGGAATTACTACATTAACAGATTATAAAGCCCAATTCAAATTTGTCTTTACTAAAAAAGGAGCGACTGAAGTAAGTGGTTTTGCAGGAATTGGAAAATTGTTTCCAAGTACATGGAATTGGCAGTTGTTTTGGTTAAATACCGCTTTTATTTCTATCGCTTTAGCATTTATGAATATCTTACCTATCCCTGCATTAGATGGAGGACATGTGGTATTTTTAATTTATGAAATGATAACAGGAAGAGAGGCTCCTCAAAAGATTTTAGAATACGCCCAATACGTTGGTTTTGTTTTACTTATTGGACTTACATTATACGTAAACGGATTAGATGTATTTAAATGGTTAACAGGGAGCTAAAAACTCCCTTTAATCTCATTTTTACTCAACCTTTACTTCGATTGGAACTTCAATGAAATTGAATTCACACAATGCCTCGTGTTTTTTGGTGTAAATCCTTCACCCTCAAAAACATGTCCCAAATGACCTTTACAATTTGAGCATATAATCTCAACTCTTCTTCCATCTGCATCTATGACCCGCTCAACTGCACCCTCAACCTCATCATCAAAAGATGGCCAACCACAACCAGAGTTAAACTTATCATTAGAATGATACAAAGCCTGTTCACACTGCTTGCATACAAAGTAACCTTGACCTTTAAAATCATTATAAACACCCGTAAATGGCATTTCAGTACCTTTTTTCAATATCACTCTTTCCTCCTCTGGAGTTAAGTGATTCCACTCTTCTTTATTCAACATATCTAAAATGGTAAATTTTGCAATTGACTTTCAAACTCTTTCAATTCAAAATCAACAACTTGTTTGAGTATGTTTTGATTTTTGTTTTTGAGCTTAACTTTAATTTCTCCACCTTCAACATTCCAATCAAAATTAACAGACTCAACTAATTCTATCAGTTTAGTTCCACCTTCAAGTTGAAAAGAAGCTAAGTCTAAATCTTTGAAATTCATAAACCCAGAAATAGAATTCTCTCCAAAAGCATTACAATCTTCAGGTAGTTTAAGTTGACCACCATTTGGCGCATACTTTGATGATGAATAACAAGAAACTCCTTGCTTATCAATCGTCAATTTCATTCCTCCTTGCTCTACAAAACCTTTGGCCATTTCTGCCAATGGAAATCCTTGTTTTCCTAATCCTAAATAAGCATTAAAACTAGGTTCTATCGAGCCATGCTCAGTAGGTTCTCCAAAAACAACAACACCCAATTGACCAGTTATCAAAGAAGATAAACCATTTGCTCCTGACATCACCATTGCCATTTGAAAAGGTCCTCCAACCTCTTCCCCAACTTGTTTAATAAGGTTTGGCGCATATTTGTCTAGAAATTGTTGTACTTTTTCCATATCTAAATTGATAGATAATCCTATTCTTGCTTCACCTTGACCTAAAGATTTTAAAACACTCTTATGCTCATCTTTTTTGAAAAAATAAGACTCTTTCAATTTATCTGAAAAAAAATTCATATTAGTAATTCTCAACTCCCCTTTTTCAAAATGAACAGCTAATTGTCCATAGCTATCTTTAACCATTTCCAAAACCTCACTTTTTGTATTTTCATCTAAATCTTCAAGACTAGTTTCTGATGTTTGATATGCCTTTTCTAAGTCGTACCCTATTAAAATATCACCTTCAGAAGCTAAAATATTACCATATTTTGAATTAACTTCCCCCCTTCCAACACTTTCAAATTTTGATTTGAATAATTGACTAATTTCAGTCCTATTATTTGAATCTAAAACAAGAATTGCCATATTACCGTGAACACCTATTGAAACATCATCAATTTTTGTATATGAAAATCCATCTTTTTCATCAAAATCATACCCTTTAGTCATTAGAAATGAAACTAATGAGTCTGCATTTTTAACTTCTAAATAAACATTTGTAGAAGTAGGTTGACCACTATAATCAAATGGCCCAGAAATTGAAAAATAAATTGGAGTACTCATTTCCACCTGTCTTTCAAATTCAGCAATTACAGATGAAATAACAACTCCAAACTTAGGAATACTTTGATATTCAGCCTTCCCCAAAATTTCAGCATAATTAACCTTTCCAAACAGAGCTAAATCGTCTTGTTGACTTAATAAGGTTAACACATCATTTTCAAATGAATTTTTAGAATCATTTTTACATGAAGATAGAACTATAACTCCTGATACTAGGACTAGATAAATTAATGCTTTCATACCATTTTTATTTAAACATAAAAATACAAAACATAAATCATACCAACTTAAATAGTTAATTTTAATTTTATTAGTAGTAAAATACATATTTTGCTAATTTAATGTGAAAGCAAAAGAATATTCGAACTCAGGTTATTAAAACAAAAAAAGATAAATAAAATTATGAATATTTGTAAAACATATTTCCTGAGCTTGTAACTTTGAGTTATGCATTTTGTAGAACCATATTTTAATTGGAGAAATTATCATATTTCATCAGAAGATCCAGCATCGCCATTTTACGGACATGAATACAGTGAATTTGAATTTGAACATTCTGTATACAACTTTTGTATTCATCCTCAATGGGACTCAATAGGCTCCCCTACATTATTCATAAAAATACTTTTCGTTGAATACAACGAGGGGTATGCCATTATTGAAATGATTGGAGAATGGAATGATGCTATTGAAAATGATATCATGACCTTGAAAAGAGATATCATTGAAGAGTTGATTCGTGAAGGAATTAACAAATTCATTCTTATTGGAGAAAACGTACTTAATTTTCACTATTCCGACGATTGTTATTATGAAGAATGGTTTGAAGACATTGAAGATGGATGGATTGCTGGTATTAATTTTCACGAGCACGTGACAAATGAATTCAAAAATGCAAATATTGATGAATACATAGCAATTGGAGGTGAATTAGAAGAGTTAGACTGGAGAACTTATACTCCTTTCCAATTTTACAAAAAAGTTAATCAAATTATTAATCGAAGATTAGATTAACATCCTCAATTAAGGCCTAAAAATAGGTTTTAAACTATACCAAATAACAATTGGAAAAAAGTGTAAAACCATTGCATACGTCGGGAAAATCAACGTTAAATATTCATCAAAATCAAGCGGTAATTTATAAAGCATAGGTAAAGCCAATGATGCAAATGTAATTGTTGCAAATAAAAAACTAAAAATAACCTCTCCTGCTTTTGGTAAAAAATTCTTTGATAAAGTATAACCCAATGAAGCTAAAACTGAACTAAACATACAAGCCCCTACGACATTTGATACCGAAAAAATTGAAGAGAAATCATACATGAATTCATCTTTTAATAAATCTACATATAAAAAGGCTAATAAGCTTGAGAATAGCCCTGCAGAAATTCCATGAAAAAATGATTTTTTAAACATCTTATTTTTTTATTACTGGTACATTAAATTGAATTTTTAATATGTCTGGAACTGCAGCACTTTTACTACCGATTTTATAAGTTCCTCTCTTAACATAAAAAGTTCCAGAAAAACTAGCTGAAGAACCATCTTGTTTAAAGGTTGTCGGAATCTTTATTGTTTTTGTTACTCCTTTCATCTTTAAAGCACCTATGATATTGTAACCTTTATCTGTTTTCTCAATTTTTGATGAAACAAACTTAATTTCTGGATGTGATCCCGCATCAAACCATTCTGCTGTTTGTGCCTTTTTATTCATCATTCCATTACCAGTACTTATTGAGGCAACTTTAATTTTCAAGTCAAATTTAGATGTAGAAAGTGAAGCTGGATCAAAATCTATATCGCCATAAAAAGTCTTAAAAATCCCTGTTGGATCTTTACTTATGAATTTGATTGAATATCCATCTTTAATTTCCCATGATTGATTAGGTATCATTGAAAAAGCTGAGAACACTAGAATAAGTAAAGCTCCTAACCAATAAACATTAATTTTTTTCATTTTAATTTAATTTAATTTTAATTTAATTTTTTACTCTTCCTTGATTAATCCAACACTGGAATTGTTGAATTATACTATCTGCTAGTTTTGGAGCCCCTTGAGGCATATAACCACTTTGAATTGAACTTAAAACAGCTGAAGCATTACTCGATACTTCAGTATGATTCGTCAAATCAGGTGGGAATCCTGTATTACTTCCAGAGTGACAAGAAATACAATTGTCATTTAACAGCGATTCAATTTGAATTGAATAATAAATTGTATCAGGGCAATCACTTGAGATAATGATATCATCTGCTGGTGTAGGAGCTAAAGCTTTATCTTTATCACAAGCATAAATTAACATAATTAAGCAACAGTTAATTATAACATTTTTAAAGATATTTATTCCCTTTTTTGTCATACACATAATATAAGTTTGAATCTAAATTTTCAGCTTTTATTCTTTAACATATTTTCTACTTATACAAAAACCTAATCTAAATGCTCCATTTAGCCAATTTTGATAAGTATAAGGAATATATTGAACATCTCCAAACCCTGTTGCATTTGTAATATTCAGAGTAAAAACATGTCCGAAAGTACTCCACTCCACTGCAAATCCGAGACTATTTAAAGTTGATGTTCTAACATCGTTTCCATTCATATTATGAAAATATTCCAGCATTATTCCCCATCTCGAATTTATTGCATATCGTAAAGCTCCACCCAGAGAAAATAAAGCATTCACATCATTCGAAGCTACAAAATTTCGATACACGAAAGTTGGCATCAAACAAAAACTCAATTTTGAACCAAACTTTTTAGCCAAATTTAACTGAGTAGAATAAGCAAATCGATTCGAATATTTAGGAAAGCTTGCCACAGATGTCGAATCTGTATTTGCTTTCATGTATGTGTAATAAGCACTCCCTATTATCGTTGCAGATATAGGTATTGTGTTGGTCTGTTGAATTAAACGATATTTCACAAAACCATCTATCAACGATTTATAAGGTGAACCTTCATTCCCTAGCCCTGCTGTTCCTTTACTCCTTCCTACCCCCAACATAATATCATTTGTTAATCCGTACTCAAAAGCAAATCGAATATCTGTTGAATTATCAAATCCAAAAAAAGTTTGAACACCACCATTTGTTCCAGCGACATCTCCAAACTTATGCTCTATCCTAAACTCTAAAACACCCTTATTTAATATCTCTACGGAATGACTATTGATAATTCTCGTGCTCGCAAAATTTTCAACTAAACTATTTTCAAACTCTAAAGCTAATGAATCAACTTCCTCTTGAGATTGAACAGTATAAAAAAAGAAAAAACAAATCAAACTTATTAAAACCTTCTTCATCGCTTCAATTTTCGTTAATACCTAAAAGTAAGAAAATTATTACCAATATTAGAAATTTAAACCTTACAAATAAATACCCGGGTATATATTTAACATTTATTTAACTTTAACTTAGTATGAATAATAGTAATAATAACCGAAGTTTAAATAAACAAGATTATTTTATAAATTAGCATTAAAAATGTTCAAAGAAGAAGCTCGATCTTATTTTCAAAGCCTGCGTGAAAAAATCACTACTGAAGAAATTGATTTATTATCAAAAAAAATTCATTCAAATTTGATCAGTAATATTGACATCAAGCAGAAACGAATCAGCATATTCCTTCCAATTCAAGAGAAAAAAGAAATTAACACTTTTCAACTATTAGAAAAGTTCAAAAACACAAAAACAACCTTTGCTGCACCAGTTTCAAACTTTAAAAAGAAAAGCTTAAAACATATCATAATAGATTTTACACCTGAGCAAATCAGAAAAAATAAATTCAACATTCCCGAACCAACTTACGGTGAAGAAATTCTTTCATCTGAATTTGATATTGTACTCATACCTTTAATCACTTTCGATAAAAAAGGTAATCGTGTGGGGTATGGAATGGGATTCTACGATAGGTTTTTAGCTAAATGCAAAAAAGGATGTCTATTTATAGGATTGTCAATATTTGAACAAATCGACCAAATTGTTGATGTGAACAACTATGACATCCCTTTAAATTACGTTATAACTCCCGATAAAATTTACAAATTTTAAACCATATAAAACTATTCAAAAGTGCTCATAATCAACAAAAAGTAACCTTTTCTCATAAAATTCGTTAAAGAACGGTACTTGAATTAAGATATATGCATATTTTAATAAAAATACTGTTTATCACAAGTTTAGTTATAACTAGCTCTTTTGTTATGGTTAACAAGCCTCATGCTGAGTTTGGTGTTAAAGTATCATATCAATCTACAGGAGAAATAACATCCTTCATTGCCTACATTGATAATGGTAGAACACATGCACACCTCAAATATTTATCAAAAAATGAATTTATAAAAATTGCTTCTGGTCATTGGCCAAGTATCTATAATCCCAATAGAATCAATCATTTTGAAAAAAACAATTTACTTTGTGGCGTTTTAAAAGATTCATTTACACTCAAAGATTATTCATATTGCATCCCTATAGATTCTCTTTGGAAACTTCACTATGAAAGACATCCTATCGATATTACAAATGGAGAAGGTTGGAGTAATAAACAATTCAATCCATCATTAAAACAAGAGTTATTTCTATATCAAAATTATAATATACGTAAAATTGATGGTGATTATTTCAAAGACACTAATTTATGGAAAATCTTAAAAGATGTAACAAACCCAAAATGGATCGAAGACTATAAAAAGCTCAAAGACTGACCCAAAAACGTTTTTTTTATTTTAAAAGTTAATTGTTTATAAAACTTATTGATTTTTGTTCGTTGTTAAAGAGATTGCAATTATCTTTACACCTACAAGAAATAAAATAAGATTTATGTTTAATAACGACGAATTTAAAAAATATGCAACTAAGCACATGGGGTTAAGCAGTATGCATGTTGAACACTTTATTGAATCATCAGTTACTCCATACATCATTGAAGAACGTCAACTTAACATGACTCAAATGGATGTTTTCTCAAGATTAATGATGGATAGAATCATTTTCTTAGGGACAGGAATCAATGATCAAGTTGCAAATATTATCAACGCTCAACTTTTATTTTTAGAGTCTGTTGATGCTAAAAAAGATATTCAAATTTATATCAACTCTCCAGGTGGTTCAGTTTATGCTGGATTAGGAATTTATGATACTATGCAATACATCAAACCTGATGTTGCTACTATTTGTACAGGTATGGCTGCTTCAATGGGAGCTGTATTAATGTGTGCAGGAGCAGAAGGTAAGAGGACAGCATTAAAACACTCTAGAGTAATGATTCACCAACCATTAGGAGGTGCACAGGGACAAGCTTCAGATATCGAGATTACTGCTAGAGAAATTCAAAAGCTTAAAAAAGAGTTATACGAAATCATTGCCGGTCACTCAAATCAACCATTTGATAAAGTTTGGGCTGATTCTGATCGTGATTATTGGATGACTGCTGACGAAGCTAAAGAATATGGAATGGTAGACGAAGTTTTACTTAGAAAGAATAGCTAAGGCTAATTTATTTAAAAATTTATAAGGTCATTTATTGATTAAGTGACCTTTTTTCAATTTACACAATGGCAAAAAAAGATTCAGGTTGTTCGTTTTGTGGTAAACAAAGAGATGAAGTCCAAATGTTAATTACAGGAATATCAGGACATATTTGTGAAGATTGCGTTGAACAGGCAAATACGATTATTACTGAACAACAAGCAAGTGTTAAAAAAGCTGTCGATAAAAATATTAAAATATTAAAGCCCGTTGAGATTAAAAGTAAGTTGGATGATTATGTAATCGGACAATTAGACGCGAAGAAAACACTTTCAGTTGCTGTATACAATCATTATAAAAGGTTAAGTCAAGAAGTTGCTGAAGATGAAGTTGAAATTGAAAAATCAAATGTAATTCTTGTTGGAAGAACAGGTACAGGTAAAACACTATTAGCAAAAACAATCGCAAAGATGCTAAACGTACCTTTCACGATTGCCGATGCAACTGTACTTACTGAAGCTGGATATGTAGGAGAAGACGTTGAAAGTGTTTTATCAAAACTACTTCAATCAGCAGATTATAATGTTGAAGCTACTGAAAGAGGAATTATCTTCATAGATGAAATTGATAAAATTGCAAGAAAAAGTGACAACCCTTCTATCACAAGAGATGTTTCAGGGGAAGGAGTTCAACAAGCCTTATTAAAACTTCTTGAAGGAACAGTTGTTAGTGTACCACCGCAAGGAGGAAGAAAACATCCTGAACAAAAACTCATCCAAATTAATACTAAAAATATCTTATTCATTTGTGGTGGTGCCTTTGATGGAATTGAAAAAATAATTGCAAGAAGAATCAATAAAAAACCTATAGGCTTTTCAAGTAAGAACGAAGCCAAAATAGATGAAGAAAACTTTTTAAAATATATTAACCCAGCTGACATCAAGTCTTTCGGTTTAATACCTGAGCTTATTGGTCGTTTCCCTGTTTTAACCTATCTTGAACCTTTAGATGCAAAAAGTTTGAAAAGAATCTTAACAGAACCTAAAAATGCTATTATTAAACAATACGTTAAATTGTTTGAAATGGATGATGTCAAAATTAAATTTGAGGGTGATGTATTAGATTACATCGTTGACATATCTATCAACCTTCAATTAGGTGCAAGAGGATTGAGATCAATCTGTGAAGCAATATTAACTGAATTAATGTATGAAATACCTTCACAAGAAGTTAAAGATTACTCCGTCAACTTAGAATACGCAAAAAAACAATTTGAAAAATCTAAACTAGCACAAACAGTATAATTAAATTGCTATGAAAGACATTTCTATATTCTTCCAACCTGTTAATGTAAACTTTGAAGTTAAAAACAACTGTATCGGTGAATACATCATAAATCATACAGAAGGCAACTTCCCAGAATTAAAACAAGAAGGATTGGCATTAATCTATGTCCCTGAATACAGAAATGGTGAAGAAAATCTTACAAATGAATTTAATGATGAATTCAGATCTTTTTTTTACAACCTTTATCACTCTGCTGATTGGCAAAAGAAAGTGTATGATTTAGGTAATATTACTCCAGGAAAAAACTTTAAAGATACTTATTACGCATTAAGCGAAGTAACAACTGTTTTAATTAAGAATAATATACTACCCATAATTATCGGTGGAACGCAAGACTTAACGTACGCAATATATAAGGGATATGAAAAACTTGAGCAAACAGTTAATATTTGCTCTGTTGATTATAAATTAGACCTAGGAAACCCTCAAGATGAAATCACTAAAGATGGTTACATCAGCCACCTACTAACACATCGACCTTGTTTTCTATTTAACCATTCAAATATTGGCTGCCAAATTCCATTTGTAAGTAAAGACGAAATGGAACTTTTCGAAAAACTTTATTTTGACTTATGTAGGTTAGGTGAATTTAATAGCGATTTTAAAAAGGCTGAACCACATATTCGAAACGCAGACATCATGAGTATCGACTTACAAAGTGTAAGGAAATCAGATTTTGACGGAAATATACATCATTCACCAAACGGATTTTATGCAGAACAAATTTGTCAAATAGCAAAATATGCAGGAATAAGTGACAAATTAACTTCTTTTGGATTATTTAATTATTATCCTTCATCAAGCACAAAAACTAGCCAACATTTAATAGCTCAAATTATTTGGTACTTTATTGATGGTGTAGCTTTAAGAAAAGGAGATTTTCCTATTGGCTCAAAAAAAGACTACGTAAAATTTTTAGTAAACTTAAATGAATTTCAACAAGAAATAACGTTTTATAAAAGTAATAAATCAGAAAGATGGTGGATGGAAGTTCCATACCCATCAAATGAGCAATCTAAATACGAAAGACATCATTTAGTTCCCTGTAACTATGAAGATTACGAGTTAGCTATGAAAAATGAAATACCTGATTTATGGTGGAAAACATTTCAAAAGCTTGGCCAAACCTTTTATTAAAAAGAAAAACAGTTTGAAAAATCAAAATCTAAGTTTTTTTTTATACTTTAGCCCGGCTATTGTAGTAGGCTACAAATAAAACTATAGAAAAAACTATGCTAAAACGAATAATTGTTTTTATCACAATTGCTTTAAGCTTAATTGAATCAATAAACGCACAACAAGATCCTTTAGTTACTCATTTCTTTTACAATAAAATGAGTTTTAACCCAGCAGCTACGGGTGCAGATGAGGGAATAAGTGCAACAACAGTTTACAGAAATCAGTGGAATAAAGTAAGTGGTGCGCCAAACTCAGCATTTCTAAATATTGAAGGTGACGCCTCTAGATTCATACCCGGAGGTGTAGGAATAAGCTTTTTTCATGATGCAATAGGCTTTAATAGACAAAATAATTTAATGTTAAATTATTCTTATCCTATAAAAGTTAACAGTACCGATGTATTAAGAGCTGGTTTAGGCGTAGGGTTATTGAATTTTGGAATGAAACCAACATGGGTAACTAACGACCCTGTCGCTTTAGACAAAAGTTTACCAGGAGGTTTTTCATCTTCAGGTTTTGATATCAACTTTGGACTTTACTATAAATCAGCAAAACGTTTTTATGCTGGAATATCATTAACTCACTTAAACAGTGTAAACATAAAACATTCAACTAGTATTGGAAGCAATACTTTCAACCAGATTTACCCTATTGTTAGTCACTTATATTTAATGGGAGGTTATAATACTAGGAATATCGGACCTGGTCATATAGATATTCAAACATTAATAAAAAGTGATTTTAATTTCATGTCAATGGATTTAAATGCTCGATATATTGTTGATTCGATTGGTTATGGTGGTCTAACATTCAGAAATTCAGATGCAATTTCATTTGCTTTTGGTTATTTTCTACCACAAATACCAAATTTTACAATTGGATATTCGTATGACTTCACAATCAACAAGTTATCTAACATATCCAAAGGTTCACATGAAATTTTATTAAGATATGTATACTATTTACCACCACCTCCAATAGAAATTTCTAGGCATCCAAGGTGGTTATAAAAGATTTTTTTATTAAAATTGTAACTATTTTAGTACAATAAACGTTATATTGACAAAAGACATGCTTTATTTTAATAAGGCTTTTTAAATAAGATAGATATGAAAAAACTATTTTCAATCGGTTTAATAGGTATTATCCTTGCTTCTTGTAACACAAGATCAGGACATTTAACTGGTGTTTTGGTGAGACCTATGTATTACCCAGAAATTCCACTTGGTATGGTATACATACCTTCAGGTTCTTTAACTATGGGTGAGAATGATCAAGATGTACCATTTTTACATCAAACTGTTTCTAAGACAGTTTCGGTACAAGCTTTTTATATGGATCAAACTGAGATTTCTAATAATGAATATCGTCAATTCGTGAATTGGGTAAGAGATTCAATTGCCAGGGATAAGATATACATCAACCCTGAAGATAGAACTAGTGGTTACAAAAACGAAGAATGGAGTGATGATGATGCAAAACAATGGATCAATTACCATGATATGTATTTTGATGAAACGAATATGGAATACGTTGAATATGATCCATCTGATAGAGAGTTAGGTAGAGAAGTATTTAATTTAAATTGGGATAGACCTATAAATTATGAAGATCCTAAAATAGTACCTTTATTGGCTGATATGTATTATCCTCAGCCTGAAAGGTTCTTTAGAAGAAAAGAAATTGATACAAGAAAATTAATGTATAAGTATTATTGGGTTGATTTAATTGAAGCTGCCAAAAGAGGTAGAATTAATATTACTCCAGATGGATATGATAATCAAGGTGAAAAAGTAGTTACAGAGCATAGGGAACTTGAAAGTCCTCCACACCCATTTACTAAAGATCCTCAAGGACAAGATTTAGATTTAGGACATTTTAATAAAAAAGGACAAAACAATGCAATTAGAGGTCATTCAGATAGATCTAGATTTATAGTAGATGAAGTTATTAATGTTTACCCTGATACATTATGTTGGATTAGAGATTTCACATACTCATTCCATGACCCTATGACTAAAATGTATTTTTGGCATCCAGCTTATGATAATTACCCGGTTGTTGGTGTTACATGGTTCCAAGCTAAAGCATTTAGTATTTGGAGAACACAATTATTAAATTCTTGGTTAACTTCAATGGGGGAAATCTTTGTAAATGATTTTAGATTACCATCAGAAGCTGAATGGGAAAGAGCATCGAGAGGTGATTTAGCATTATCTCCATACCCTTGGGGTGGACCTTATATTAGAAATGAAGCAGGTTGTTTCTTAGGAAACTTTAAACCAATGCGAGGTAGATATTTCGAAGATGGAGGATTCCACACTGTTAAAGTATTCTCGTACAATCCTAATGGATGGGGTCTATATTGTATGGCAGGTAACGTTGCTGAATGGTGTGAAACTGCGTATGATGAGTCTATGAATGAATTCTCTCATGATATGAATACAGATTACAAGTATGACGCAATGGATTGGGATCCACCAGCATTAAAGAGAAAAGTTGTAAGAGGTGGTTCTTGGAAAGATATTGGTTATTATTTACAAAACTCTACAAGATCTTATGAATATCAAGATACAGCTAAATCTTACATTGGATTTAGAAATGTAATGACTCACATGGGACGTGGAGGAAGAGATTTCACACAAGAAGGTGGTGAACAGATACAAGGTGATATACAACTGAGATAATAGAAGTTAAAAACAGAAAACAAATAAATTAAAATCTAAATAATATGAGTTCAAGCGGTGGCGGTATTTTCGCTAGTAAGAAGTTTAAAACGATAATGAAATTCGTTTACGGTTGGGGGGGTGCAATCGTAATTATTGGAGCGATGTTTAAAATACAACACTGGCCTGGAGCAACGATTATGTTAATTGGTGGTTTGGGTATTGAAGCTGGTATATTTATTTTATCTGCATTCGAACCATTACATGAAGATCCAAATTGGGAGCTAGTGTACCCAGAACTTGCTTTAGGTCATAGTGATTCTCTAGATTTAGAAGAAGGTGAAGAAGGACATGAAATTGAACATAAGTCACAGAATGATTCAGGTAGTGGGTTAACTCAAGAGTTAGACAAAATGCTACATGAAGCAAACATTGATAATGAGTTGTTAACAAGACTTGGTGATGGTATGAGATCTCTTGGTGAAAATGCTGCTCAATTGAACGGTATGTCATCAGCGGCTTCAGCTACTGACTCTTATGTAAATAGTTTACAAGCTGCTTCTGACAAAGTTTCATCTTTGTCTGATGCATATGAAAGAGCATCTGTATCAATTGCAGGAATGACATCTAACACATTAGAAGGTGAGTCTTTTGGAGAACAAATGCAAAAAGTATCTAAAAACTTAGCTGCTTTAAATAATGTTTATGAATTACAATTGAAAGGTTCTTCTGCACATTTAGAAACAACTGAGAAATTCCAATCACAAGTTACAGAAATGATGAAGAATTTATCAGACTCAACAGAAGATACAAAGAGATACAAAGATAATATGGCAATGTTGTCAAGAAATTTAACAGACCTAAACAATGTTTATGGTAACATGTTGAAAGCAATGACAATTAATAAAGGTGAATAAGTAATCCTAAAGTTTATTTAAAACCAAAAAAATAAAATTATGGGAGGAGGAAAAGAAACCCCAAGACAAAAAATGGTGGGTCTAATGTACTTAGTACTTTTAGCACTACTAGCCATGAACGTTTCGAAGTCCATTCTTGATGCTTTTGCAGCAATTGAAGAAAATATACAGATTGCAAATGAAAATGAGTTTGCAAGAGGAGAAGAGAAAAAAAATAAATTAAAAGAAGTAGCAAACGACTCTTCAAATCCTGGAAGGCAACAAAAAGCTAAAAGATATCTTAAAACAGCTGAAGAAATTGACAAAAAGTCAACTGAGATGATAAAATTTATTGATGAGCTAAAATTTAAGATCATGGTAGCTTGTGGTGAAGCTATCACATTGGATGGAAAGAATGCTCCTGGTGTACCTGAAGAAATGGGGTTAATTCATCATGAATATTCGACAAAGTTTCCATGTAAACCAACAAGAATGCATTTAACTCACATACAAGGTGCAGATAAATATGATGAACCAATGTTTGTTATGGGGGTTAGTGAATCAATTAACGCACCTCAGGGTGATGGATTGAAAATTTGGGAAGATATAATAAAATATAGAAAGTTCATCACAAATATCTTGGTTGAATCTAAATCTACAGAAGAAAAAAAATATAAAATTAAGAAGTGGCAAGACATTAATGAATTTGAAAATGAAAAAGGTAAAACATTAATGGATAAAGTCAATAAAATGTTTGATAAAGCAGAAATTGACCCTGATGAAAAAGATGTTATTAAAAAGATTTATGTTTCATTATCGAAAAATGAAATGAATCATCACCATGATCAAATGGCTCATTGGATTGGGAAAACTTTTGACCACAATCCACAGGTTGCTGGTATTGCATCATTATCATCAATGCAAAAAGAAATACTTACGGCTAGAGCGGATGCAATGACTATTCTTCAAGCTAGAGTTGGTGGAGGTGATTATTCCTTTAACAAAGTACAAGGATTTGCTTTTGGAGATGTAATTGCAAATTCAGGAGATGAAGTTGAAATAAATGTAATGATGGCTGCTTTTGATAGTGATAAACAACCAGAAGTAAAACCTGAACAAGGGGCTGTATCTGAAGTTAAAGATGGTATAGCAAAAGTATTGGTTAAAGTTTCTGGATCGACAGAAATGACTGTTAAAGGAAAAGTTGGAATTTCGAAGAAAAATGGTGACGTAACATTTAGAGATTGGGAACATACTATTACGATAATGAAACCACAGGGAACTGTATCATTACCTGAAATGAACGTTTTATACAGAAGTTACACAAATAGAGTTCAAGGGGTAGCATCAGGGTATGACCAAACAGTGTTAGCAATGACAAATGGTTCATTATCTAAAAAAGGTGATGAGTATATCGCCTCACCTGGACAAGGAAGGGAAGCTACGATAACTGTATCAGGAAAAAATAGTGTGACAGGTAAAACTGTCCCTTTAGGAAAATTCCCTTTCAGGGTTATGAACTTACCTCCTCCATCGTTATACTTTGGTAAAACAGGAAGTGGTGAAAAAATGAGTAAAGCGGCAGCTTCAAATACTAACAGGTTATTTGCAAGATACCCCGATGGAATTGCGTTAAATGCAAAGTTTAGCGTATTATCTTGGGAAATGTCAGTATCTGGAGCTCCAAGATCATACTCTGGAAATGGACCAGTTTTAAGTGCTGATGCAATGGCATTACTTAAACAAGTAAAAAAAGGATCTAAAATTAGCTTTTCAGCTAAATTTAAAGGTCCTGGACCTGCGGGATTCATGTCCACAGTAATTTCAGTAGAATAAAAAATTATATATTATGAAAAGTCTATTATTCAATATTTTAGCAGTTTTTAGTGTTGGAACACTATTAGCGCAACCAGAGATTAACGGTGGGCCGGTTAACGTTCCTGCTGATGGGATTGTAGACGGTGTATTTATTCAAGAACACGTTCCTACAAAAAGAATGATTCCTTATGAATACGTAAGAGAATCTGATGTTATCTGGAGTAAAAGAGTTTGGCAAACAATTGATTTGAGAGAAAAAATCAATCATCCAATTCTATTCCCATTTGATGAATACGACCCTGCAAATAATTGGGTCAGAAATTCAACAAGATGGTCATTATGGACTATCTTAAAAACTCATATCTTAAATGGGGACTTAAGAGTATTTTCACCTTATAATCCTCAACAGTTTGATATAACTGATGGAGATCAATTGAAATACCCAATCGATCCTCAACCTGGTATGAATTACTATACAGATGAAGAATATCGTAATACATTATTTACATATTTGGGTAGTTTGGGACCTCAACCTACACAACCTTTAATTAATATTTATGGTGAGGATAGTACGATGATAAATCCAGAGACTGGAGATCAAGAATATGTTTATCCACCAAGAGATACTACATGGATTTTATCAAAGGATATTATTCAATACAGAATGAAAGAAGATTGGTTTTTTGATAAAGAAAGATCTGTTCTTGATGTAAGAGTAATCGCCATTGCTCCTGTAGTTTACAGTAAAGACGATGAAGGTCAAATTCAAGGTATGAGAGAATTATTTTGGTTGTACTTTCCACATTGTAGATTTGTGTTGAACAACTATTTTGTATTCAACCCTAAGAACGATGCTCAATGGATGAGTTATGATGATTTATTCTGGAAAAGAAGATTTTCTTCAACAATTTATAAAGAAAATAACGTCTTTGATCGAAAAATTGAATCATATAAAACTGGTGTAGATGCTCTATTTGAAGCAGAAAAAATTAAGGAGGATATTCGAACTATTGAACATGATGTTTGGAGCTTCTAAACTAAAGAATTAATTAAATTTGAGCCTCAGCAATATTGTTGAGGCTTTTTTTTTAAAATATGATATCACTAGAAAATATTGGAATACATTTTCCTCAAGGCTATCTTTTTTCAAATGTTAATTTGCAAATAAATAAGGGAGATCGAATCGGACTTACTGGCAAAAATGGTGCAGGTAAATCAACACTATTAAAAGTAATAAGTGAAAATGAAAAAGCGAGTGAAGGTCAATTACACAAACAAAAAAATATCAATATTGGATTTTTAAATCAGGATATATTAATAAATAGTGATAAAAACCTTTACAAATATATATTTGATTCAAATGAACTTATAAACAAACAACTCAAAAGAATAGAAGAGATAAACGGAAAACTAGAAAGTTCAACCGAATATGAATCTGATTCCTATTTAGAATTATTAAATGAATTGGATAAAGTAAATCATGAATTTCAAATTAATGATGGTTATAAATGGGAAGAAAAAATCGCTACAACATTATCTGGGTTAGGGTTTGAAATAAACGATTATGAAAAAGAAATAAACTCTTTTTCAGGAGGTTGGAAAATGCGTGCTGAATTGTGTAAAATATTAGTTAATAAACCTGATGTTATTCTGTTAGATGAACCAACAAACCATTTAGACATCTTATCTATTAGTTGGCTTGAAAACTATTTGTCAAAATTTGATGGTGCAGTAATAACAATATCACATGATAGACAGTTCTTAGACAATGTAACGAATAGAACTATTGAAATAAGTAATCAAAAAGCATACGATTATCCCTATAATTTTTCTAAATATCAGATTAAAAGAAATGAAGAATTAGAACGTTTAAAAGAAAGTAGGAAGGACCAAGAAAAGGAAATAAAAAAAACACAAGAACTTATTGATAAGTTTAGAGCAAAAAAGAACAAAGCTGCATTTGCTCAATCATTAATCAAGAAACTGGATAAAACAGAAATTATTGAAATTGATGATAATAGCTATGCAGGTTTAAAAATTAAATTTCCTTTAAGTGTAGAGCCTGGTAAGTTGATTTTAGAATTAGAAAATGTTGGTAAGAAATATGACGATAATATCATATTTAAAAACATTACATTAAATGTAAGTAAAGGTGAAAAAATAGCTTTACTTGGCGCAAATGGTGTAGGTAAATCGACATTAATTAAGCGTATAATGAACGAAATCGATGGTGATGGAGATGTAAAATACGGACATAATGTTAATATTGCTTATTTCTCCCAAAATCAAGCTGAAAAACTAGATCCAAAAAAAACCGTACTTGAAACAATAGATGATATAGCAGAGGGAGAAATTAGAAAAGAAATACGAAACATTTTAGGTTCATTTTTGTTCAAAGGAGAAGATGTTGATAAGAAGGTTGCTGTTTTATCAGGTGGTGAAAGAACAAGACTGGCACTTTGTACTCTTTTACTAAGCCCTAGTAACTTTTTAATCCTAGATGAGCCGACAAATCATTTAGATATTGTTAGTAAAGAGATCTTAAAAAGTGCGCTTCAAAATTATAAGGGCTCTTTTATAGTTGTTTCACATGACAGAGAATTCTTGGATGGATTGTCTAATAAGATTTGGGATATTCAAGACAAAGGTTTAAAAATTCATCATTTCGATGTTAAAGAGTTTTTAAAAATGAAGAATAGTAACAACTCTAACATTGATAAGAACACTCACAAAACTAATTCGAAAAGAACAACAGAAGCTAATGAAGTTTCTGATAAGAAACTAAGCTATGAAGCAACTAAAGAGTTAAAACGTAAAAAAAATCAATTAAATAATCAGTTAAAGAAAATCGAAAAACAAATTGAAGAATTAGAAGATCAATTAAGCGCTAAAGATTCTATCATTGAACAACTTGATTACTCAGATGAAGAAAATGCCAAAAAACAGCTTAAAGAATATGAAGAAATCAAGCAATTATTGGATACAACCATGAATCAATGGGAAGAGGTCTCAGAAGAAATAATTAGTATCGAAAGTTTATAACCATCTGTATATTGCTACAAGTAGCATTTTTCCAAACTCGGATTGATTAAATTTAGGACTAAATTTTTCATCAAGTTCTTTTCTAGTATATTTTTCTTTAATTTTTTCGTTGTAAGATAACTTAGTCTCATCTGGATTAACAAATCTAACTTCTTTTGCAAAATAAATAATACTACCATCTTCTGTAGCCAAACCTAAAATCATCCCTGGTAAGCCTTCTATTCCTTCTGGGCCAAAAGATGGTACAATATCCACTGTAAACCAAGCATAAATCCTCGTCGAATCATTTTTTTCCCATATTGATTTATAACATTCAATACCAGCAATTCTTCTTTTTGACTCCGTAACTTTCCAATTAATTTTATTCAAACTATCTGAAATAAAGAGCTCCTTCCCCATTATATTCATTAAAAGTAACTTATCATTTGTTGAAGAATTATAGAAACATGAATTCTTCATCGTTGCCCAAGCCATTTGATCTGGTTCCTTTGGCTCTATTGGAATAAATGATGCCAAAGAGTCTCTAAAATTTAATTCAAAATACTCTGTTTTAATTTTATTTTGATTGTTAAACATTCTTTTTCCAAACTTCGAGCCTTTAAATAACTTTTCAAGGTTAGATCTACGTTCAAACACAATTCTACCTTGTGTATGTTGAGCAACAAAACTAAAGGATAGAACAACAAAAAAACCTAATAATAAATTTCTCATAACTTTTAAATACTTTAATACCACCTCAATTTTGCATCTTCCTCATGAGTCTTGTAATTATTAAATTTGTAGACCAATTTTAAAAGAAAATATCTCGATATTATTTTCGTTCTATTATCAGTGATAATATTTGCATTTACATTTCTCAGAGCAATAATGTTTTGGTTAAAAATATCATTTGCATCTATTGATAGAATCAGGTTATTAGTTCTCAAAAAGCTTTTACCTAGACTTAAATTCCATACATAATATTTTAAATTGAAACCATCTGCTAATTGATTATTTACATTATATGTAAAATCAGACTTTATAATGAAACTGTAATTAGTTGTCCACTGAACTGATGCAGTATATTGTTGAGTTGAAAAATTTGAAGTAACTACAGAAGCTAAAGAATTTGAAGGATTATTGAATGAAAATTCACTTTCTAGTGAAAAACCGAGAGAATCAGTTCTGTAATCCAAAGAAATTCTGGGTGAAAGCCTTTGGTTTAGAGTAATATTTCTCTGATTGTTTACAAAATTTATATTTCTAGAAAAATTAGCACCGAAACTTGGTCTAACACTTAATACTCTCTTATAGATAGGTAACCCTGCTCCAACCATTAAATTTAAAGAAGTATTCCCGTCAACATTTATCGTTTGTGAAATTGATCGCCCTAATTGATCATATGAAACATTGGAAGAAAAATCATTTTGAGTAAAGTTTCCATTAATATTTCCCCAAACATATCTTCCAGTTAAAGCACTCCAATTATTATAAAACAAGTTAAATTGATGTTCATAATTTGGTTTTAAATCAGGATTACCAATTACAATTCTATTGATATTAGTATTATTCTGAACTAATTGTAAGTCTTCAACATCAGGTAATTTCGAATCTGTTTCATATCTTAACCTTAATCGAGAAGACGGACTAAATTTATATGTAAAACGATAATAAGGTAAAATATTTGACACATTTTGAGTTACATTTTGATTTGTAGTTGTGTTATTATTATCAATAATGATATTTCTCAAATAGATACCTCCTTCACTTGAAATTTTCTTTTGATTAAATTCAAGTCGACTACCTACTTTATGTTCATTTCTTTTTGTGTCAAATATATTTGTAAGTGCAGAATTTAATACATCATAATCATTAATACCGAAATCATTTGTCGTAACATCTTGAGAGGAATTTGAATTCAAATACTGATAATTCATTTTCAAAATCAAATTTTTCAAAATAGGTTCAAAAAATTCGATTTTAGTTCTTGTGAACAAACTATTGTATCTTTCACTACGTTTTTGATTTAAATTTAAATAGCTAGAGTTGACTGAATCGTTGTAAAAGTTATTTGTCTTTAATAAATTATCGACTGCTTCTGTTGAATAATTTAAGTAATTAGTCAATTCTATCTTTCTTTTTGGTTTAGAAAAACGCCTTTCAATTGAAAATTCATTTGATGTTCTCAGAGTTTGATCAGTGTTTTCATTTGTACTTTCAGTTGAACGTTTAAACTCTTGACTTTGATTTTCAAATTTCGATAAACTATAGTTATCATCACTTACGTCAGAATTATATAAATAAGGTTTTAATGTTATATCTGTCAATGAATCAACTGCATATGATAATTCAACATTTAAATTATGACTCAAAAATTTATTTAAATTCCTAGTCGAATCATCTGTATAATATGTTGTATCGGGTAATAAATATTTAGAATAGCTTGCTGTACTAGCATCTAATTGATAATCATTTAAAGTATAATCAATTGAAACTTTACCTTGATTTTTTTTGCCAAATTTATTTGTATATGAAAATCCTGTAGTGAATGTTTGTGGAACTCCTGAAGCATTCTCATTTGAACCAAAAGTACTTATCCCAAATTTTCGTTGATCAGCAAAGCCTATTCCCGATCTTGGAGTTGTTGACCCTAAAGAATAAAAAGAAACACGCTTAGGGCCATTATATTTATTAAACAAAAACTCTCCTTCATGATATTCTTGAAAATCGGAAGCCAATGTTGCTTTACCAAAATATCCTTTCTTAGCATCTTTTTTCAATCTCAAATCCATGACTTGAACACGTTCCTCTCCCCCATCTTGTTTATTTTCTTCTACTTTTTCATAAACTTTAACTGACTCAACACCTTTTGCACCAAGATTCTTAGTAGCTATTGTTGGATCACTACCAAAAAACTCATCTCCATCCACTAAAACCTTACTAATTGATTGACCTTGAGATGTTATTTTACCATCCTTATCAACTTCAACTCCAGGAAGTTTCTTTAACAGATCTTCAACAACAGCATTTTCCCCAACTTTAAAAGAATCTGCTACATACACTAAAGTATCACCTTTATAATAAATCGGCTCAGTATTGGAGTATATCACTACATCTTTTAACTCCATTGCTTTTGTTGTCAAAATAACCTTATCTATTGATAGACTCAAGTTATCAGGATTACCTAGTATAAAATACATTTTACGTTCAAAGTTTGGATGGTCAACAAAAACCGTAAATGTATCTACAGGAAGTTTATCCAAATAAAATGATCCATCACTTTTTGTATGGGTATAGTTAAGTAACAATGAATCACTCATTCTAACCGCAAAAACACTTGCATTATTTAAAGGGGATACACCCGAAGAATCATATACATTTCCTTTAATCAAAATTTCTTGTCCATACGCTAGTAAATTGATTATAAAAAATGAGAAAAATAATATTGTTGCTTTGTTTATCTTCATCAAACAAAAGTTTATGTTTTCTTATACTGGTATTTATAACACAATAATAACAACAGAATGATTAAAAAGTTACAATAAAATTACAATTGGTGAATTATAAGTTTAAATGGTTTTATAACTTTAAAAAAAAAATATCATGTCAAAAATTAAAACAGCTTTTTTTTGCAAGAACTGTGGTCATGAAGCTCCAAAATGGCTTGGAAAATGTCCTTCATGTGGAGAATGGAACACTTTTGTAGAAGAACTTAAAGATAGTTCACCTAAATCATCAATTGTTGCGTTTAGTACTTCTTCAAAAAAAGCTGAGCCTCAGACCTTACAAGAAATTCAAAGCCAAGATTTCCCAAGAATGATATTTTCTGACAAGGAAGTTAACAGAGTTCTTGGAGGGGGTGTAGTACCTGGTTCATTGATTCTCTTTGGAGGTGAACCAGGAATTGGTAAATCAACATTAATTCTTCAACTTGCGATTAAAGAGAATAAATATAAATTCCTATATGTTTCTGGAGAAGAAAGTGAACAACAAATCAAAATGAGAGCTGAAAGGCTTGGCTTACAAAATGAGGCATGTTTTATTCTGACAGAAACAAATATTCTAAACATTTTTGAACAAGCTAAAATAGTACAACCTGAAATAATTGTTATTGATTCTATCCAAACAATCTATCACACCAATATAGAAAGTTCACCGGGTAGTATTTCACAAATAAAAGAATGTACGAGCCAACTGCTTAGATATGCTAAAGAAACTAACACTCCCATTTTTATCATTGGTCATATAACAAAAGAAGGGTCTCTTGCAGGACCAAAAGTATTAGAACACATGGTAGATACAGTTATGCAACTTGAAGGAGATAGAAACCACGTTTATCGTTTACTGAGAACTATTAAGAATCGTTTTGGAAGTACGAACGAGCTTGGAATCTATGAAATGATAGGAAATGGTCTTAGAGAAGTTGAAAATCCATCAGAGATTCTAATTTCAGCTAATAATGAAAATTTAAGTGGGATAGCTATTGCATCTACTTTAGAAGGTAATCGATCTATCTTAATAGAGGTTCAAGCTTTAGTAAGTACTGCAGCTTATGGGACGCCTCAAAGATCATCAACAGGATTTGATGCTAAAAGGCTAAACATGTTATTAGCTGTGATGGAAAAAAGATGTGGCTTTAAATTAGGAGCTAAAGATGTGTTCTTAAACATAACTGGAGGTGTAAAAGTTGATGATCCAGCTATTGATTTGGCCGTAGTAGCTGCTGTTTTATCATCTAATACAGATATTTCAATCGATAAAAAAATAACCTTAGCAGCAGAGGTTGGTTTATCAGGAGAAGTTAGGCCTGTTTCTAGAATTGAACAAAGAATTAAAGAAGCTGAAAAACTTGGATATGATCGTATTATTTTATCTAAAACCAATAAAAATATTGACCAAAAAAACTACAATATTCAATTAGTTAAATGTAGTAAGATGGAAGAAGTTGTTAAAGCTTTATTTACTTAATAAAAAAAACGGTTACCCTTACAGATAACCGTTTTATAGTTTAATTTTAATATCTTGTTATAAAAATTTAAAATCTTTTCCGGGGTAAATTGCAGTTTCACCTAGTTCCTCTTCGATTCTTAATAGTTGGTTATATTTTGCCATTCTATCACTTCTTGAAGCTGATCCTGTTTTAATTTGACCACAATTCAATGCAACTGCTAAATCTGCAATTGTACTATCTTCTGTCTCACCACTTCTATGACTCATTACTGAAGTGTAATTATTTCTAGTAGCTAATTGTACAGCTTCTATTGTTTCTGTTAAAGAACCAATTTGATTAACCTTCACTAAGATTGAATTAGCAATTCCTTCATTAATACCTTTATTCAAACGTTTAGAATTTGTTACAAATAAATCATCACCAACTAACTGAACTTTGTCACCGATGGCATCAGTTGCTAACTTCCAACCAGCCCAATCATCTTCTGCTAATCCATCTTCAATAGAAACAATCGGGTATTTAGATGTCCAATTTTTCCAAAAATCAACCATTTGAGAAGATGTCATTTGATCTCCAGTTGATTCAAAGATGTATAACCCTTTTTCAGCGTTGTAAAACTCCGATGATGCAGCATCTAAAGCTATATGCATATCTTCTCCTGGCTTAAATCCTGCTTTTTCGATTGCCTCTAAAACTACTTGAATTGCTTCTTCGTTAGATCCTAAATTTGGAGCAAACCCTCCTTCATCTCCAACGTTTGTTGACATACCTTTAGATTTCAAAACACTTTTCAAGTTATGGAAAACTTCAGTACCCCATCTTAATCCTTCTGAAAAAGAAGATGCACCAAAAGGCATAACCATAAACTCTTGAATATCTATCAAGTTATCAGCATGAGAACCTCCGTTTAAGATATTCATCATAGGAACAGGCATAGTAACAGCTCCAACACCTCCTATGTATTTGTATAAACTTAAACCTGATTCTTGAGCTGCAGCTTTAGAAACAGCTAAAGAAACACCTAAAATTGCATTTGCACCAAATTTTGATTTATTATCTGTAGCATCAATTGCTAACATGATTTGATCGATCTTCTTTTGATTAAATACATCTAAACCAACTAAAGCATCATTTAAAGTTGTATTGATATTATTAACGGCTGTTAGAACTCCTTTACCTAAATAAATTGATTTATCATTATCTCTAAGTTCAACTGCTTCATGTACTCCTGTCGAAGCTCCTGAAGGAACAGCTGCTCTTCCTAAGATTCCGTTTGTTGTATATACATCAACTTCTACTGTTGGATTACCTCTTGAATCCAATATTTGTCTTCCAACAACTTTTTTAATGTAGCTCATATTTATTTTTTATTATTTTTCATGTTATCAATAAACTGGTCAAACAAATATCTTGAATCATGAGGACCAGCAGATGCTTCAGGGTGATATTGAACAGAAAAAACAGGTTTGTTTTTTAATTCAATTCCTGCAATTGTATTATCATTTAGATGCCTATGTGTTACTTCTATTGAATCATTATCTAAAACACTTTGTTCTGAAACTACAAAACCATGATTCTGAGAAGTTATCTCACCTCTATTCGTTTTTAAATTTTTAATAGGATGATTTAAACCTCTATGTCCATTAAACATTTTTTCAGTTTGTAAGCCTTGAGATAACGCTAAAACTTGATGACCTAAACAAATTCCAAAAATTGGTTTACCTGTTTTAACAATATCTTGAACAAGACTAACAGTTTCTCTCATCGCAGAAGGATCTCCAGGTCCGTTTGATAACATGAAACCATCTGGTTCAAATGAATTCATCTCTTCTAAAGTAGAAGACATTGGAAAAACTTTTACATGACAACCCCTTTCTACTAAACAACGAACAATGTTCTTTTTAACGCCTAAATCTAACAATGATACTTTTAAGAAAGAATTTTCTGATTTTACTTCATAAGAATCCTTAGTCGTAACTTTAGATGATAATTCTAAACCAGCCATTGAAGGAACATTACTTAATGCAAGTTTCAAAGAATCAATATCTAAATTATCAGAAGAAATAATTGCATTCATAGCACCTTTACTTCTAATATGTCTAACAAGAGCACGAGTATCGACATTTGTAATTCCAACAGTTTCATTATCAAACATTAACTCTTCTAATGATGAATTAGCTGATGATCTTGAATAAACTTCTGAAAACTTTTTCGTAACTAAACCTGCAATATTTATTTTATCTGATTCAATTTCAGATTCATGAACTCCATAATTTCCAATGTGAGGTGAAGTCATTATTAAAATTTGACCAAAATAAGAAGGGTCAGTAAAAACTTCTTGATATCCGGTCATACCGGTGTTAAATGCAATTTCACCCGAAGTTGTACCTATTTTTCCAATAGCATTTCCATGAAAAACTGTTCCATCTTCTAAAACAATTACAGCAGGATTTCTTTCTTCCATAAAAAAATTTTTACAAAGTTATGATTTCAAATTAAATTATATGAAATCTTATTCAAAAAAAAAGGGTAATGAAAACATTACCCTTTTTAAAAATTATTAAAGATTTATTCACCTTTAGCTTCCTCATCAGAAGCAGTATCAGATTCTGGAGCTTCAGATTCATTATTTGTTTCAGTATCAACTGAATCTTCAACAACTGTAGCTTCTACAACTTCTTCTGTAGCAGTTTCTTCAGCTTTTTTAGCTGTAGCACCACCTCTTCTTGATCTTCTTGTAGTTTTCTTAGCAGTTTCTTTAGTGTATAATTCGTTAAAATCAACCAATTCTATCATACACATTTCAGCATTATCCCCTAATCTGTAACCTGTTCTGATAATACGAGTATAACCTCCATTTCTATTAGAAACTTTAGGAGCTATCTCTCTGAATAATTCAGATACAACTTCTTTATTTTGCAATTGAGCAAAAACAGTTCTTCTAGAATGAGTAGAATCAGTTTTTGACTTTGTTATTAATGGCTCGACATACACTCTTAAAGCTTTAGCTTTAGCAACAGTAGTGTTTATTCTCTTATGTAACAAAAGAGAACAAGCCATATTAGAAATCATCGCTTTTCTGTGCGCTGATTTTCTACTTAAATGATTAAATTTCTTTCCGTGTCTCATTTCAATATTATTTTACTCCCCAAGGAGAATTTACTAATCTTTGTCAAGTTTGTACTTAGCAACATTCATTCCGAAAGTAAGACCTTTGTTATCAACTAAATCTTCCAACTCAGTTAAAGATTTCTTACCAAAATTTCTGAATTTCAATAAATCATTTTTATTGTATGATACTAAATCACCTAAAGTTTCAACATCAGCAGCTTTTAAACAATTTAAAGCTCTAACAGATAGATCCATATCAACAAGCTTTGTTTTCAATAACTGTCTCATATGTAATGATGTCTCATCAAACTCTTCAGTTTCTGCTTTTACTTCACTATCTAATGTTATTCTCTCATCAGAGAAAAGCATAAAGTGGTGTATTAAAATTTTTGCAGATTCTTTTAAAGCTTCTTTAGGATGTATTGACCCATCAGTAACAATATCTAAAACCAATTTTTCGTAATCAGTTTTTTGTTCTACACGGAAATTTTCGATTGAATACTTTACATTCTTAATAGGTGTAAAAATTGAATCAACGAAAATTGTTCCAAAAGGTGCGTTACTATGTTTGTTTTCTTCTGCAGGTAAATAACCTCTACCTTTAACGATAGTAACTTCGAATTCAAGTTTAACACTTGGTTCCATGTTACAGATTACTAAATCAGAGTTTAAAACTTGAAATGCAGAAGTAAATTTACCTAAATCACCAGCCGTTAACTTATCTTGACCAGAAACAGAAACAACAACAGTTTCAGTATCTGTACCTTCAATTTGTTGTTTGAAACGTACTTGCTTTAAATTTAAAATTATTTCAGTGATATCTTCTACAATACCTTTAATAGTAGTAAATTCATGATCAGCTCCTTGGAAACGAACAGATGATATAGCAAATCCTTCTAAAGAAGATAATAAAATTCTTCTTAATGAATTCCCTACAGTAATACCATAACCAGGCTCAAGTGGTCTAAACTCGAACTGACCATGATGTTCATCGGATTGAATCATAATTACCTTATCAGGCTTTTGAAAATCTAAGATTGCCATGTTAATGCTTTATTTATTATTTAGAATATAATTCGACGATTAACTGTTCTTTAATGTTCTCAGGGATCATTTCACGTGATGGAACACTTAAAACTTTACCAGACATTTCAGAAGAATTCCAATCTAACCAATCAAACTTTTTATTATTTGCAGATAAAGAGTTATTAATAACCTCTAAAGATTTAGATTTTTCTCTTACACCTACAACGTCTCCAACTTTTACTTGATAAGATGGTATGTTAACAACTTCACCATTAACTGTAATGTGTCTGTGAGATACTAATTGTCTCGCTCCACTTCTTGTGTTAGATAAACCTAAACGAAAAGCAGTATTATCAAGTCTAGATTCACAAAGTTGTAATAAATTTTCACCTGTAATACCTTTCATTCTAGAAGCCTTCGCAAAAAGGTTTGAGAATTGCTTTTCTAAAATACCGTAAGTGTATTTTGCTTTTTGCTTTTCTTTTAACTGAATACCATATTCAGATAATTTACCACCTCTTCTTTTGTTAGGACCATGTT
>CAZOLZ010000007.1:0-64055 GCA_964580965.1 uncultured Flavobacteriales bacterium
AATTCCATATTTGGAACAACATGAGCCATCTGAAACACAATGCTTAATAATAATCCGGCAAGAAAATGCATTACTAAAAATCCCGTAATGATTGTTCCTAGTGAAAATGAACTAAAATAATAAGGTAGAAAAACTACTGTAGTAAAGTAATACAACTTTAATGGAATGAATTTAAGTAACTGTAATCTATATGCCTTTTTATTAGGAATTAAACCTATTTTATAATAATAAGTACATTTTACAAAATCTTTTCCAGTGACCCAAAATAGAGTCAATAAGGAGTAAAAAAACCAAACATAATAGTGTTGATACTTCTGGATTTTATACAATTTACTATGTGGTGAAAAACGAAGTAAAAATACTGGCGCTGTGATGTCTTCATCGTGTCCGTGAATATTTGTATAAGTATGGTGTAAAATATTGTGCTGAAATTTCCACATTTTACTACTACAACCTAAAAAATCTAGAGTATGACCCAAGAAAAAACTTAGTTTTGGATTTGTAGTATAAGCACCATGATTGGCATCATGCATAATACCCATTCCGATACCAGCTATGCCTAGACCACTAATAGCATAAAGTAAAATTACCAGAAAATTTGAACTAACAATATCTAAACTAACTATAAAAATTGGAATTATGTATGCCAATAACATAATAACAGTCTTTAAATACATCTCCACATTTGCCTGCTTCTTGATGTTGTTGGATTTAAAATACTCGTTAATTCTTTCTTTTAAAGTTTGAGAGAACTCCTGTTCAACTGTTGAGGAAAATTTTAAATTTTTAATAAGCCTGAGTTTTAATTTACAAAAATAATTGATTAATTGCATTAACCTAATTTAAGACCTTTAATCTATGATTCAGTATCATTCGAATAAATTGATTCTTTAATTTTTGGAAGATCAATCAATATTTGTAAAGATAGTTCATTAACAAGTAATAAAAAAATTAATGTAACTTTGATTCTTTATTATTTATCTGTTCGAGATATTTCAAAATATCTCAATTCAGTTATTGAAATGCTTGAAAAGTTGACAGTTCATTTATGACACAAAAAGTACAAAACAAAAAATCTTTTAAAGGAAAGCCCAAAAAACCGATAAAAAAAGGAAAAAAATCTAGTATTAATCCAGAAGATTTAATTCAAAAAGCATCCATTAATGCTGCAAAACCAATTGAAGTAGATAATCGCTTTTCTGAAATGAATCTAAATCCTGTATTGAAAGCAAATATTGCTAAAATTGGTTTCGAAAAACCTACACCAATTCAAGATCAATCATTGGACAAATTAATTGATGGTGAAAACCTAATTGGAATAGCAAATACAGGTACTGGTAAAACGGGTGCGTTTTTAATTCCAATTATTGAAAATTTATTGGATGATGAAAAAGATAAATTTCAATCATTAATCATTTTACCTACAAGAGAATTAGCTCTTCAAGTTTACGATGAATTTAAAAAGTTGGGATTAAACCTTAAATTAACTGCAGGATGTTTTATCGGTGGAACAAATATTGAAAAGGATATTAGAAGCTTAAAAAATCGTTTTGATGTGATTATCGGAACACCTGGACGTTTATTAGATTTAAAAAATAGAAAAGCGTTAAAATTAACTGCTGTTGAAGTCCTTGTTTTAGATGAATTTGACAAAATGCTTGATATGGGATTTATTAAAGACATACGAACAATTGTCAACGAACTAAAATATCGTAAACAAACTATTTTGTTTTCAGCTACAAATAATCGTTCTCAAAAATCAATCATTGATGAATTAGTCAAAAACCCGTTTTTAGTTGAAATTAATAAAGGAAATGAAACTTCTAAAAATGTTGAACAAGATATTATTCGTTTAGGAGATGGTCAAGATAAATTTAAAGTTTTAATTGACTTATTAAAAGATGAACGTTTTGATAAAGTGATTCTATTTATGGAAATGAAACACCAAGCAAATCGTTTGTCCAAAAAACTAAATAAACATGGAGTTAAAGCGGATCAAATTCATGGCGATAAATCTCAAAATTACCGAGTCAATGCATTGAATAAATTTAAAACTGGAGCGATTCAGGTTTTAGTTGCAACTGATGTTGCTGCAAGAGGTATAGATGTGAATGATGTTTCTTTGGTAATTAATTATGAACTACCTAAGGAATATGATTCCTACATTCACCGCATAGGAAGAACTGGAAGAGCTGGTAAAACAGGTAATGCTATAACTTTTATTGATTAATTTTGATTAATTATAATATAGTTCACATTCAATTATGATACTTTTCGCAAAAGGATTTCTAAAAGCATTTAACAGAACTTTAGGAATTTTATTCCTATTCATAGCGTTGGGATTGTATTTTGATAGCCGGTTTTTTATTGATATTTATGATCAAGGTCAATGGATTGCAAATGGATTAATGGTAGCCGTATACATTCTACTTCTTTATCGAGGTACAAATCGTTCAAGGGAGTTAATGATTTATGCTACCTTAATTGGTATTGCTGGCGAATATCTTTTTTCTTTAGGCTTTGAAATGTATACATATCGTTTAGGGAATGTTCCTTGGTATGTTCCTCCTGGTCATGCTATTATTTACATTTCTGCCGTTTATTTTTGTCGAGAAGCATTTATAAAATTTAATAGAAGTAAAATCGAACAAATCTTTAAACTCGGTATATTCTTTTATGCCTTTTTTTTCTTAGTTGTCTACTTTGATGTTTTTGGATTTGTTCTGACTTTAATTTCTTTGTGGATATTAAAAAATAAACCTCGTGAAAGACTATTTTACTATTCTATGTATATCGTTGTGGCTTTTTTAGAAATAGTTGGAACAAGATATGCTTGTTGGTTTTGGCCAGATGAAGCTTTTGGTGTTTTTTCTTTTCTACCCAGCGCAAACCCTCCTAGTGGTATTAGTTTCTTTTATTTTGGATTAGATCTTGGAAGTTTATGGTTATACAAACAACGTCATAAGATAGCCTGGGGAAGAATGAAAAGTATTCGTACTATGAAAGAAACTTCAATTGTTTAGAATTTAAAGAACACCTTATTTAGGTATTCTTTAAATTCTTTGTCTATACATTTATTCCCCTAATACACTATCTACCCAGGATTTTCCCCATTCTTCAACTTCTTTTTCAGACCACAACTCTGGATAAAAAATTCTCTTTTGGAACCTTGGTGGTAAATATTTTTGCCAGTTTGTTCCTCCTGTTGCAGCAATATCTTCAGGAGCTTTGTGTAAATATCTTACAGCTGATTTATAATGTGATAGAGGCCAATTAACATTCACATTAATATCATTTTTACGCAACACTTGTTTTACTTCCGGTAAGGCTTGTTCTTCTGGAGTCAAACGTAAATATGCTTGCCACAAATTCTTTGTACGATATTCTTCTCCTAAAGCGATAAATTCATCTTTATAACGTTCTTCGAATTGAATTAAAGTTAATGTCTTTTTACCTGTAGCTAATTCTGTTGCGCCTTCTTTCCAGTAAATATGCTCGAATAAATTTGCAATTGAATCTTTTGGATCAATTTGAGCTCTTACATCTTTAGCAACTAAATTTTTGAAATCAGTAGAACAAATCTCTATTTTGCGGTATTGTGCAGATTGAAAACCACTTGCAGGTAACAATGACATTCTAAATTTTAAGAATTGGTCTCTTTCCATTCCATCAATCATTATGTCAAAGCTGTGTGTTAAAGCTTCAAAATAACGATTAATTCTTGTTACCCTATCCACAAAGAATTTTGCATTCAAATCTTCTTTCTCTCCAACTTGTTCAAACTCTCTTAGTGCTAATTTGAAATATAGTTCTGTAATTTGATGATACATGATAAAAATTACCTCATCAGGGAGACTTGTACGAGGCTTTTGTAAACTTAATAACGTATCTACCTCAACATAGTCCCAATATTTAACTGTATCTGCATACAATAAGCCATCCAAATAAGACAATAAATCTTGCCCTAAAGCACTATATTTTTTTTCTAATAATTCTAACCTTTGAGTTATTTCTGGTGTTATCTCCATAATATTTCAATTATTTTATGTCTTAAGCAAATGTAATTACCGAATGTTTAATTTTAAAAAAAATGTCGTTAATATTTATTATTCTAACAAGATGTTATTTTTTTGTTATAATTTGATTCGGTTTACAGTATAAAAGTAAAAACAATATTCAATTTAGGTAGTAGACTAAAAGTGAATGAGTAAATCATTTTAGATAATTAAGTGAAATTCACTAACTTTGTGTAAAATTTTTATAAAATGGCTGATATACATTCATATGATTTTAAAGGAAAGCGAGCATTAATCCGTGTTGATTTTAATGTTCCATTAGACAAAGAAACTTTAGCAGTTACTGATGATACAAGAATTCGTGCTGCTGTTCCAACAATTAAACACGTTTTAAATAATGGAGGAAGTGTTGTTTTAATGTCACACTTAGGAAGACCAAAAGAAGGGTTTGAGGATAAATTTTCTTTAAAACATATTGTAAACAGAGTTGCTGAATTGATTGGTCACTCTATTTCTTTTACTGAAGATTGTATCGGTGAAAAAGCAACTCAAATGACAGCTAATTTACCTGCTGGAGAAGTTGTTTTATTAGAAAATTTACGTTTCTATAAACAAGAGACTACAGGAACAGAAAGTTTTGCACAAGAATTAGCAAAACATGGTGATGTATACATTAATGATGCATTTGGTACAGCTCACAGAGCACATGCAAGTACTGCGGTTATAGCTAAATTCTTTCCAAATGATAAAATGTTTGGTTATTTACTTGAAGCTGAAATCAAAAGTGTAGATAAAGTTTTAAATAGTACTGAAAAACCATTAACTGCTATTGTTGGTGGTGCCAAAGTTTCTTCTAAAATTACAATTATTGAGCAATTATTAGAAAAAGTAGACAACTTAATCGTTGGAGGAGGAATGGCTTTCACTTTTGTTAAAGCAAAAGGGGGGGAAGTTGGAAACTCATTAATTGAAGATGATTATATCCAAACTGCCATTGAAATCATGGAAAAAGCAAAAACAAAAGGCGTGAATTTATACATTCCTATTGATGCTATTATTGCTGATACATTTTCTAATGATGCAAACAGACAAACAGTAAAAATTGACCAAATTCCATCAGGATGGATGGGATTAGATGTTGGGCCAGAAACTTCAAAAGATTGTGCTGAAATCATTGAAAATTCTAAATTGATTTTATGGAATGGTCCAATGGGTGTTTTTGAAATGTCCAACTTCCAAGCTGGAACTAAAAAAGCTGCTGACGCGATTGTTAAAGCGACTGAAAAAGGTGCTTTCTCATTAATCGGTGGTGGAGATTCTGTTGCTGCAATCAACTTGTTTAATTTAGCTGATAAAGTAAGCTATGTATCAACTGGTGGTGGTGCTATGTTAGAATACCTAGAAGGTATTGAATTGCCAGGAATTAAGGCAATTAAAGAGTTAACTTTGGAAGCAAATCATTAAAACTATTCCAAATTCTATCTCAAAAAAATAAGTAACTGATGAAAATTAAAAAAGGCCTTCATATTGAGGGCCTTTTTCTTTTTTTAAAATTAAAAGTTGAATACAACCCCTATTGAAAATGGAAAAATAGTTGCTGTCTTTCCATCAACAAACATGGATGTAAGACTATAGTTGGCATAAATCCCAAAATCATTGTATCCTGTTCTTAATGTTGCATCCAAGGTTAATGTATTTAAATGAAAATCATCTTTAATTTTACTCTCAAACGATTTACCCGAATAGTCTTTACCTTTCCTTTTAGTTTTTGAACCAAGCCTTAAACCACCAACAACACCGGTTACTAAATAAAAACCTCCTTCTTGCTTTGAAGAGATGTCAAGTAACAACGGTACATTCAAATAAGTTGCTTTTAATTTATTTGTTGAATAATTTACTGTTGTATTCAATGTTGCAAAAACAGAATCTTGATTTGCTGTTAAAACGTAATTATTTTTAAATCCATAACTGTTAAATGTGAAACCAACTCCTGTGGTTATTCCCACCACACTTCCTATTAATCTAATTTTTTTCTCTGCTATATTTAGACCATAACTGTATGACCTTGCTGGATCAATTTCCCAATATCTTTCATTTGGAAAAGATAAGCCTTGTGTTTCATTTGTCAAAAAATTAAGTCCAACTGAAAAACCTGCCCAATGTGCTTCACTTCTATTTTTATCTATTTTAGCATCTTTTCCTTTAGAGGAATTACTTTGAATATTTATTTGTTTGATTGAATCATTTACTTTTATAATCTCTAATATACTTCCGTAACGTTTTACATTTGAATCTGAAACAATTAGTGATGATGAATCTACAGATTCAATTGTTTGTTCTTGTTGAGCAAAAGCCGTTAAATTAATTGTAAGTAAACCTAAAAGTACTGTTTTTATCATTGTATCTAATTTAAAAATATATGTGTAAAAATCATGCCAATTATTTAATCGGTTTATAAAGTGTGGGTCTACTTGGACTTGCATCATTCTCAAAAGCTGCTATTTGTAGCTCTAATAAATAATTTCCATCTTGAATTTCATTTTCTACGAAGACTAACTCTGTTATTGTTTTGTGAAATTGAGGATTTTCAGGAACTTTCCAAAACGCGTGATGAAAAGCCAATACTCCTCCATCTTCTTCCCGATCAACAGATGGTGTATCAATAAGTAAATGTTGAACATCTATTTTATTAAAAAGATCGATACAATCTATGTGCAAGTATGGAGGATTTGAGGCTGAATAATTTCGGTGTTTCTTTTCCTCTTCATTTGGTATAGTTCGAATAATTAATGCCTCGATTGATGCAATACCTTTTAATTTTTCTTCTAATAATGCTTTTGTAATTACCAAATCACCATCTAGTTCAGCGGGTTTAATTGTTACAAGAACTGCATTAAAAAAATACTCTTTCAAGCATTGATTAACAGAATAGACTTCATTTGTGATGTGTCCTAAACATTCTGTATGTGTCCCATGACCATGGGGGTTGAAAGATATGTTCCTAAAATTAACACTCCCCCCTTGTGCAACAGTTCCAACAAAACCATCTCCTTTTACAGGCTCAATGATTGGTGCTTCAACGTACCAAGCACGTGGATTTTGATTATCATTAGTTAATGGTAAGGCAATTGACAAAGGTTTGCTTGTGTCAAACTTCCCAAAATTTTCGATTTCTATAATCATTTTAATAACTCATTTCAACAATTTCTTGTACGATTTCTGGTGTGATTGTTTTATGTTCACCCAAGCCTATCCAATTTCGTTCAATGAAACGATTTTTAATTTTTTCTGCTGTTCCATCGAACTCTTTCACATAATCTGAAAGTCGTGTAGGAATTCCTAATGATTGGAAAAATACTTCCATTGTCTCTATTCCTTTATGCGCTTTTTCATCAATATTTCCTTCTTTTACATCAAAAACACGTTCAGCAAATTGTGCTAATTTCTGTTTTTTCGTTTCAAAATTCTTTCTATAATGGCTTGGAGCAATGATTGCCAACGTTCTTGCGTGATCTATTCCATATAAAGCTGTTAGTTCATGACCAATAGAATGAATAGCCCAGTCTGTTGGAACCCCTTTTTGAATTAATCCATTTAAAGCCATTGTACAACACCACATGTAATTTGAAGCAGCTTCATAATCAAAAGGTTTGTCTAAAATAGATGGTCCAACTTCAATCAACGTTTTCATAATACTTTCTGCAAAACGATCTTGTAAATCAGCATTAGCTGGATAAGTCATATACTGTTCCATTACGTGCGTAAAAGCATCCGTAACACCATTTGCAATTTGATTTCTAGGAATAGACTGAACCACTAGAGGATCCAAAATCGAGAATTGAGGAAATAAACCTGGCCCTCCCATTCCTAATTTTTCTTTAGTTTCTGCTCTTGTTATGACAGCTCCCGAATTCATTTCTGAACCTGTTGCTGGCATAGTTAATACAGTTCCAAAAGGCATTCCAACTTCAGTTCGAATATGTTTTTTCAAAATATCCCAAGGTTCATCTCCTTGGTATAAAGAAGCAGATGATAAGAATTTAGTTCCATCAATAACTGAACCTCCTCCAACTGCTAGTAAATAAGTAATCTTTTCTAATTTGATAATTTCTAATGCTTTCAACAAAACCGAATACTCAGGATTTGCAGGAATACCTCCAAATTCAATGATTTCGAAACTCATTAAAGCCGATTTAACTTGTTCATAAATACCATTCTTTTTGATACTTCCTCCTCCGAACAGCATTAAAACTTTAGCACCTTGGGGTATTTCAGTTGAAAGTTTTGCAATTGTATCTTTTCCGAAAATTATTTTCGTTGGATTTTTGAATTCAAAATTTAGCATTACTGGTGTATTTTATGTTTAAAACTAAAATTATAAATTTTATAGATTGAAAGTAAATATCATAAATATAGCATTTATCAATCTTTTTCTACTTTTAAAAAATAAAAAGCAGATGCAACTAAAGCATATGTTGGTGCAACAAACCAACCAATCACAGGAATTAATAATAAGAACATAAAACCTAACCCAATTGTAAACATTGAGGTTTTATTTTTCTTATAATACTGTTCACTCTCTTTAATTGTAAATTGATTACGCTCTAATGAATAATCTGTAATTAAAACCCCATTATAATATGCCTGAACAATAAATGTTGCGAGGGGTGTTATCACGAACATGTAAGGTATAAATGCAATCAAAGTTATGGCAATAAAAAACAATAACTGTTTGAATGTATTCCGAATGGATATTTTTAAACCTCTTCGTATTTCACCAATAAATATTTTCCATTTAAATGGATATGTTTTACCATTTATTAACTCTTCTGTTTTTGAACTAATAAAAGAAAAATAAGGTGTTCCAATAATCATAAAAAGGAACAAGAAAATGGCATCCTTATTTACTATAATAGTTTTGCGTAAAATCCAGAAAACAGCTGTAAAACCTTGTCTTAACTCTTCATCAGTAAAATTGAAAAAAATATTAATTTTAGGTATAGCCCATTCAATTGTTGGGGATTCAATTGACGCCATCAAGTTCAATAACCAATTAATACCAATACTGAATAGAACCAAAAAGAAAAACCCTGAAATAAATAGGTAACGTTTCAGTTTGTTGGCAAGAATAAAATTATGGGCTTTAAAAAACAATTGTAAACCACTTACCATTGTTTCATTGTAATAATTGATTTTACCTTTTAATTTTTTAAAAAATGATTTAAATCCCATAGTATTAATAAAGTTGAAATTTAAAAATAATAATAGAAACAAATAAATTAAACCTGTATTATCAACTATTTTATAGATCAAGTTATATTCTATTAAAATTGATTGTCAATGGCTTTTACAAAAAAAGGCTACTTCAATTTTGAAATAGCCTTTAATAATTAAAAAATAAATTAATACTTTATGAATACGTTTTTAGCTTCTGTAAAGAAACGCAAAGCTTCTAAACCTCCTTCTCGTCCAACCCCCGATGCTTTTACACCTCCAAACGGTGTTCGTAAATCTCTTACTAACCAAGAGTTAATCCAAACAATTCCTGATTGTGCTTCATCCGCAATTCTGTGAGCACGTTTTAAATCTGATGTCCATAAAGTTGTTTGTAAACCATATTGCGTTGAATTTGCCATCACCATGGCTTCTTCTTCTGTATCAAATGGTGCTATTGTAACAACAGGGCCAAAAATTTCTTCTTGGTTGACTCTACAATTATATTTTAAACCCTCAATAACTGTTGGGCGAATGTAATAGCCATCATCATATGGAGCATCTAAGATTACACGTTTTCCACCTGTTAAGACAGTTCCTCCCTCTTCTTTTGCTAATTCAATGTAAGAAAGAATTTTATCCATGTGAGGTTTTGATACTACTGCTCCTAAATTTGCTTTTGGGTCTGTTGGATTTGATACAACTGATTTATTTACTTTAGCTACAAAGGCTTCTTTAAATTTATCGTAAATTGAGCGCTCCACTAAAATTCGTGAACCACAAAGACAAATTTGTCCTTGGTTCGCAAAAGATGAACGAATAGTAGTACTCAACATGTCGTCAAAATCACAGTCAGCGAAAACAATAACTGGGTTTTTTCCTCCCAATTCCAACGATAATTTTTTAAACATTGGTGCTGCAGTTCTGGCAATGTATTCACCTGTTTTTGTTCCTCCTGTAAATGAAATTGCTTTTACTTTTGGATGTTTAATAATCGCGTCACCTACTTTGTGTCCATACCCATGTAAAATATTCAACACACCATCAGGCATTCCCGCTTCTTTGGCAACTTCCCCTAATAAATAAGCCGTAAATGGTGTGATTTCCGATGGTTTTGCTACCACACAATTACCAGCAGCCAAAGCTGGAGCAATTTTCCAAGAGAATAAATATAATGGTAAGTTCCAAGGTGAAATACAACCTACAATCCCAATCGGTTTTCGTAAGGTATAATTCAAGCCTAAACCTTCCATATAATGTGACTCAGATGAAAAATGAATAATCGCTGTTGCAAAAAAGTGGAAATTAGAAACTGCTCTTGGAATATCAACATGCGCAGCTAACGACAAAGGTTTTCCGTTATCCTTTGATTCAGCAGCAACAAATTCATCCATTCGGTTTTGAATTCCCTCAGACAATTTAATTAAAATGTTACTACGCTCTTCTACAGACATTTTTGACCAAATCGGAAATGCTTTTTCTGCTGCTTCAACCGCCATTTTCACATCTTCCTCATCTGAATCCGGAATTAAACTGTAAACCTTACCTGTTGCAGGTTCTATATTGTCAATGTATAAATCACTTTTTGGAGCGATATATTGACCATTAATGAAATTTTTTAGTTTCTCCATATTTAAGATTCAAGGTTTTAAGACCCAAGACCGCTTTGCTTAAAGACTAAAAAGTCTTACATCTTTTAATCTTATGTCTTTAAGTCTAACCAATCAAATTTAACATTTTATCCATCACTGCGTTGTCGTCCCAGTTTTCATGGATGTTTGGTATTTTCATAATTTCCTCCATGATAGTGTCTTGCACTTTACCATTTTCTATTACTTTATGGTATGGTATGTTTGTAAATGTCGTTTGAGAATACATAGGAATCCATTTTTCTGGGTGTAATTCGCTAAATTTTGCTTCAATTTTCTTACGTAATAAGAAATCTTTATTACCAGTTAAATCACGCATTTCAATGTAATTCATTAACGATAGATCAATGATTGCATTACCATCTTTAACTCTATTTTTAGAATATTCAGTCAATAAACCATCCCAATTTCCTCCAGCTGCTTCCAGCATTTGATCAAAAACATTACAATCCTCAAATCCACAATTCATTCCTTGTCCGTAAAAAGGCACTGTAGCATGAGCAGAATCTCCCAATAAAAGAACCTTATCTTCAATATTCCATGGGTTACATCTAACCATTATTAATGATGAAGTTGGATTTTCAAAATAATCTTCTAATAAAGTAGGCATTAACGGAACAGCATCTGGAAATGTTTTATCAAAAAAAGATTTTACCTTTTCTGGTGTGTTAATTGTATCAAAAGATTCTTCACCATACATAGGAAAAAACAACGTACATGTAAAACTTCCATCTTGATTTGCTAATGCAATCATCATAAATTCTCCACGTGGCCAAATGTGTAAACAGTTTGGGTCTAATTTATGAGTTCCATCTTCATTTCCAGGGATAATTAATTCTTTATACCCGTGATCTAAATACTCTTGAGAATAATCAAACATAGGTGTTTTCTGCATTCTAAAACGAACAGCAGAAAAAGCTCCATCTGTTGCGAAAACTCTATCAAATGAATGTTTTTCTTCCGTTTTAGTTATATTGTCTTCAAAAACTAATGTGTTTGAGTTCAGTTCAATATCCTTGCATTTCTTATTGAAGTTATATTTGATCTGAGGATACTTATCAGCCAAATTCATTAATTTTTGATTCAAACCTCCTCTTGGAACAGAATATATAGCTTGACCTTCTTTACCATATGGTTGATAAGATAATGACCCATCTAATCCATGCATACATCTTTTATACATTGGTATTGCCATCTCTTTAATATCATTATCAATTCCAGCCTTTCTTAATGCGTTCCAACCTCTTTCAGATAATGCTAAATTAATGGATTTACCTGCAATCAATTTAGCCTTTCTTAAATCAGGTCTATTTTCGAATACCGTTACATCATATCCTTTTTTAGCCATCAAAATAGCTTGTAAACTTCCTACTAAACCTGCTCCTACAATTCCAATTTTTTCCATTTGCTTAATTTTAATATTATTGAATTGATGCTTCTAAAATTTGTCCAAAGTAATATACATCTTCAAAAGTATTGTATAGTGGTGCGGGCGCAACACGAATTACATTTGGTTCTCTCCAGTCTGCAACAACACCCTCATCTGATAATTGATCAAATAATGCTTTACCTTGACCATGTGCTAATATTGATAATTGAGCACCTCTTTTTGTTTTATCTCTTGGAGTGATAATTTCAAAACGACATTTTTCTTTATTTCTCTCTGTAATATCATCAATAATATATTCTAAATAAGCCGTTAAAACATCTCTCTTTTCTCCTATTCTATTCATCCCAGCTTCCATAAAAATATCTAAAGATGCATTGTGTGCAGCCATTCCAATAACAGGAGCATTACTCAATTGCCAACCCTCTGCACCATGCATTGGTTTGAACCCTGGCTCCATTAAAAAACGATCTTCTTTGTCGTGTCCCCACCAACCTGCAAAACGAGGTAATTCTGGTCTATTCGCGTGACGTTCATGTACAAAAATTCCTGAAACACCTCCAGGAGATGAATTTAAATATTTATAACTACACCATGCAGCAAAGTCCATTCCCCAATCATGTAATTCAAGGTTTATATTACCTGCAGCATGTGCCAAATCAAAACCAGCTATAGCACCAACTTTGTGAGCTGCCTCTGTAATTTTTTTCATATCAAATAACTGACCTGTATAATAATTTACACCTCCAATCATTACCAATGCTAATTCATCACCAACTTCTTCAATTTTTGATAAAATATCTTCTTCACGAATTAAATGTTCTCCCTCTCTTGGAGCAATTTCAATTAAATCTTCTTCAATGTTCAAGCCATGAAACTTCACTTGAGTCTCTAATGCATATTGATCACTTGGAAATGCTTTTGCTTCGCAAAGCAGTTTTCGTCGTTTTCCTTCAGGTCTGAAGAAAGAAACCATCAACAGATGTAAGTTAGTTGTTAATGAATGTGTAACCACAACCTCTAATGGTTTTGCACCAACAATTGTAGCAACTTTATTCGTTAAATTTTCGTGATAACTAAACCATGGTTTTTTTGCTAAAAAGTGTCCCTCCACACCATATTTAGCCCAAGCATCCAATTCCTCTTGAATATACTCTTTCGTTTGTTTTGGTTGTAATCCTAAAGAGTTTCCAGTAAAATAACGCACAGGTTTTTCGTGAAAATTAGGCATTAAAAAACGTTCTCTGAAAGATTTTAACGGATCATTTTGATCCATTTTTTGAGCAAAAGAAAGATTGTTTTCGAATTGAGTCATTGTAAATTATTTATATATGAATAATTTGATCATTTTATTATGCTATCAAATATAAACAATTTGTAGGCTAAATGTTCTAACGAATAGGCTTATGTTACATAAATAACACAATTTTTATATTTTGTACGCCTTGTGTTTTTCGGAACTAAAGCTCTATCTCAAATAAAAATGCGTCGATTCCCATAAAATTAATTTCTGAAATAATTTTCATTCCATTTTTTTGAAATTCAGCGCTATTTCAGTTCATAACCTTTTCCCCACGAATTAGGCAACAAAGAATAAGCAATTTCAAAGTGTCTTTTCCCTTCAATTTCTCGTTCTAAAATTCCGGCCACTCCAATATGTAAACCTGTACATTTTTCAATGACAGCTAAATGACCAAAACCTTCATTTTAGTATCTAAAAAATTGTTTGTTAATCCAGTCAGTAACTAAAGTAAGATTACTTAAAGAAGTATCAACACCTAAAAAATGAAGAGATAGATTGTCTTCAAAAAAATGTACCCAAGTATCAATATCAGATTCTACTATTTTTCTATATATCAATCTTTCTGATGATTGATCAAAATAATTATTCAACATTTACAACATGAGTATAGCTAAATATTTTCAAAGCATCTTTTGCTTTTGGGTTAGATGGTATTTTATTATTCAATGCATAAAACCCTAATTTAGTTTCTTTTCTTTTATTACTTTCAAGTGTACCATTTGTTACACCAACTTCTAGCCATATCGTAAAATTGATGTATTTTTCAGGAAAATAATTCATCAATGCTTTTGTTTCTTTAGCCTCAAATTTATACGCTCTTTCCTTTTTTAGGATATTAAATTTCGTCCTGAAATTTGGATGAATATCATTAATATCTTTAATGAAAAGTATTGTGCTATCAATATCATTAAGGTTTATAACCGCCTTTCCATTTTTAAAAGGCATTTTTCCAACAAAGGATAATTGATTTGATTTTAGCTCTTCCATTGATGGAATTGTTAAGAAGAATCTTAATGAATCTAATGTGTCTTTAGTTACGACACCTTGAAGATGAATCTGATTTGTAATTGTATCAAATTCAACACTGTAGAATCCTGGTTCGTGAATAGTACTGACTATTTTTTTTGTTTGATGTGAGTTACAACCTAATATTATAAATGCTAGGAAAATATAAAATAATTTCATCATAAAGTTAGTGGTTATTAGTTTTGTAAACTTACAATCTTTTTATTTAATAAATGCCGCAAATTTACTTTTTTGTCAATGATTGTATGTAATTCTGAAACTGATACTCTATCTTGTTGCATTGTGTCTCTATCTCTTATTGTAACTGTATTATCTTCTAGTGTTTGATGATCAACAGTTACTGAAAATGGTGTTCCAATAGCATCTTGTCGGCGGTAACGTTTTCCTATTGAATCTTTCTCATCATATGTGCACAAGAAATCTGATTTTAGCTCTGCAATAATTTCTCTTGCCTTATCAGGTAAACCATCTTTCTTAGTTAAAGGCATTACTGCTACTTTGTAAGGAGCTAATGCACATGGTAATGCTAAAACAGTTCTCTCTGATCCATCTTCTAAAACTTCTTTTTTATGAGATGAACTTAAAACAGCTAAGAACATACGATCTAAACCAACTGAAGTTTCAATGACATATGGCACGTAACTTTGATTCAATTCTGGATCAAAATATTGTAATTTCTTTCCTGAAAATTGTTCATGTTGCTTTAAATCAAAATCAGTTCTTGAATGAATCCCCTCTAATTCTTTGAATCCCATTGGAAAATTAAATTCGATATCCGCTGCTGCATTTGCGTAATGAGCTAACTTAATATGATCGTGGAAACGGTAAAACTCTTCACCTAAACCTAAGGCTTTATGCCAGTTTATACGTTCATTTTTCCAGTATTCATACCATTTCATTTCCTCTCCTGGACGAACGAAAAATTGCATTTCCATTTGTTCGAATTCACGCATACGAAAGATAAACTGACGAGCAATAATCTCGTTTCTAAACGCCTTCCCGATTTGAGCAATTCCAAACGGAACCTTCATTCTACCTGACTTTTGAACATTTAGAAAGTTTACAAAAATACCTTGTGCCGTTTCTGGTCTCAAGTAAATTGTAGCAGCATCACCAGCAACTGAGCCCATTTCAGTAGAAAACATCAAATTAAATTGACGAACTTCTGTCCAATTCTTAGAACCACTTATGGGACAAGCTATTTCTAATTCATCAATTAAGTTTTTCAACCCAACTAAATCGTTGTTTTCTAATGTTATTCGCATAGTATTCTCAACATAATTAATTTTATCTTGATTGCGTTTCACATTAGGGTTTGTTGCTCTAAACTCTGCTTCATCAAAAGCATCACCGAATTTTCTCAATCCTTTTTGAACTTCTTTTGAAATTTTTTGATTGATTTTTTCAATATATTCTTCTAATAAAACATCTGCTCTATATCTCTTTTTAGAATCCTTATTATCAATTAATGGATCGTTAAATGCATCAACATGACCAGAAGCTTTCCAAGTAGTTGGATGCATAAAAATTGAAGCGTCAATACCAACAATATTCTCATGCATTTGCACCATCGCTTTCCACCAATATGTTTTTATGTTGTTTTTTAATTCTGACCCTAATTGACCATAATCGTAGGTAGCGGCCAAACCATCATAAATTTCAGATGAAGGGAATACAAAACCATACTCCTTTGCATGGGAAATAACTTCTTTTAATTTATCTTCTTTTTGTTCCATAAAACAAATTTAATGCAACTATTCTTATAGTGAGTTAATTGATAGTTATTTTTTCAAGGAATTAAGTTTAATAACCTATATTAGGTTGAGATTTAAAAAAAATTATCCTAAATTTAGGAATAACAAAATATTTACGACATGAAAATAATATTATCTATGTTGCTGATTTTAAACCTAATGTTTGTTTCAGCTCAATCAAACTACAAAAAAATAGCAAACCAACCCTATGCTAAAACTTTAAAAGTGAATAATCAAACCCTAACTTTTAATGGCGGCGGAATACGTGAAAAATATGGGTTTATAGACTTATATACTTGTGGATTATATCTTAAAAGCACAACAAAAGATGCTAGTAAAGTTATACATGCGGATGAAGAAATGGCTTTAAGAATTGTTATTGTTTCTTCATTAGTAACTAATGAACTATTTATAGAAGCTCTGGAGGAAGGTTTAAAAAATTCTACTTCTGGAAAATATACTCAAACTGATATTTCTGACTTTAAAAATTGTTTGACAGAGAATTTTAAAATTGGTGATGAAGTAATTCTGAGATATGTTCCAAATAAAGGTATATCCATTTTTATGAACAGTGAAAAAAGAGGGTCTGTAGGTGGTTTATCATTCAAAAAAGCTTTATATGCTATATGGCTTGGAGGAAATCCTGCAGACGATAGTTTAAAAGATGATTTATTGGGTCTCTAAACAAAAAAGGCAGACTAAGATAGTCTGCCTTTTTTATATTATTATAATTATACAAGCTTACAACCCTAATAAAACTGCATGAGGGTCTTTACTTCCAAAAATCATTCTTTCAGGATTTTCTAACATTTCTTTTACTTTTACCAAGAAACCAACAGATTCTTTACCATCAATGATTCTGTGATCGTATGATAAAGCTAAATACATAATTGGTCTGATTTCAACTTTACCATTAATAGCTACAGGACGCTCTACGATATTATGCATTCCTAAAATAGCAGATTGTGGGGGGTTGATGATTGGTGTAGATAACATCGAACCAAAAACTCCACCATTAGTAATCGTGAAAGTTCCACCTGTCATTTCATCCGGTGTAATTTTCCCATCTCTAGCTCTAATAGCTAAACGTTTAATTTCTCTTTCAATTTCAGCTAAACTCATTTGCTCCGCATTTCTAACAACGGGAACCATTAATCCTTTTGGAGAAGATACTGCAATACCTATATCTGCATAATCATGGAAAACAATTTCTTTACCATCAATCATTGCATTAACTGCTGGGAAAATGTTTAATGCTTCTGTAACAGCTTTAGTAAAGAAAGACATGAATCCTAAATTAACTTCATGGTGCTTAGCAAAAGTGTCTTTATATTTTTTTCTTAAATCCATGATAGGCTTCATATCAACCTCATTGAAAGTCGTTAACATTGCCGTTTCTTGTTTCACAGAAACTAAACGTTCAGCAATTTTACGACGCATCATCGACATTTTTTCTCTGCTTTGCTCTCTTGAACCACCCCATCCTTGAATAGCATCCGTAGCAATACCTCCAGACATTGCTGCCAATACATCTTGTTTTGTGATTCTTCCATCTTTACCTGTTGCTGGTATTTTTGCTGAATTTAAACCATTTTCAGCAATGATTTTAGACGCAGCCACAGATGGTGTTCCTGATGCGTATGAGGGTTTTTCATTAACTGGATTTGGACTTGGAGCAACTGTTTTTTCAGCAACTGGCGCAGGAGCAGAAGTTTCTATCTTTTCCTCAACTTTTGGAGCTGGTTCAGCACTTCCTTCCGGACGAGCAGCTGAAGTATCTATGTGACAAACTACAGCGCCAACAGCAACAGCATCCCCTTCCTCAGCTTTTAAAGTTATTGTACCGCTTTCTTCTGCAGGTAATTCTAATGTAGCTTTATCAGAATCAACCTCAGCAATCGCTTGATCTTTTTCTACATAATCACCATCACTTACCAACCATTGTGCAATTTCTACTTCTGAAATCGACTCTCCTGGACTTGGTACTTTCATTTCTAATACTGACATGGCTTATCTTTTTTCGATTCGTTATTGTTTAACTGAAATGTTTGCAAATTGAAATAAATCTTCAAATAATTTATTCAATCGCTTTTTGTGTAATTGAGAGGAACCTTCTGCTGTTGCAGCAGACGCTTGTCTTGTAACACCAATTACAGGTAAATGTCTCATCTGCATTGCAAAATAAGTCCAAGCTCCCATATTAGCTGGTTCTTCTTGTGCCCAAACTATATTTTTAGCACCTTTATATTTTTCTAATATTGCGTCAACTTGTGTTTTAGGGAATGGATACAATTGCTCTAAACGAACAAATGCCATATTATCAACCCCTAATTCAGCAGCTTTCACTTTCATTTCGTAGTAGAATTTTCCCGAACAGAAAACTACTGTGTCTACAGAACTTACTTTTACTGAAGTATCATCTAAAACTTCTTGGAAACTTCCTGTTGCCATTTCATCTAATGAAGAAACCGCTTCAGGATAACGTAATAACATTTTTGGAGAGAAAACAACTAAAGGCTTTCTAAAATCTCTCATTATTTGTCTTCTCAATACGTGGAAATGATTCGCTGGTGTTGAAGTATTTACCACTTGAATATTTTCATCAGCACATTGTGTCAAAAATCTTTCTATTCGTGCACTTGAGTGTTCTGCACCTTGACCTTCATATCCATGAGGCAATAACATGACTAAACCACTTTGAGTAGACCATTTATCCTCTCCTGCAGTAATGAATTGATCAACCATAATTTGAGCCCCGTTAAAGAAATCTCCAAATTGGGCTTCCCATATTGTCAATCCATTAGGTGTTGCTAAAGAATAACCATATTCAAAACCGAGAACACCATATTCTGATAACAATGAATTATAAATTGAAAATTTTGCTTGATTCTCGTTTAATAAATTCAATGTTGAAATCTCTTCTTCTGTATCTTCTGTTTTAACAACTGCATGACGGTGAGAGAAAGTACCTCTTTCAACATCTTGACCAGAAATACGAACAGGGTGTCCTTCATCTAATAATGTAGCATAAGCTAACATTTCAGCAGAACCCCAATCTAATTTATCTCCTTCAATCGCTGCTAAACGATCTTTGAAAATCTTAGCTATTTTTCTAAAGTATTTTTTTCCTTCGGGAAGTGTTGCTAATTTTTTTCCTAATTCCAATAAGCGTTCTTTATTTACACCTGTTTCTGGTGATTGTATAAAGTCATTCGCTTCACCATGTCTAAAACCTTCCCAAGTAGAACTTAAGAAATCATAAACTAAGGCTTTATCGTGAGATCTTGATATTTCATATTCATCATCTAAATATGTATTGAACTGAACTTCTAAATCTTTTGCTTGTTCTTTTGTAATAACGCCTTCTGCTTCCAATTGACTAAAATAAATATCCTTAGGATTGGCATGTTTAGCAATTAAATTATACAAGTTCGGTTGTGTAAATTTAGGTTCGTCTCCTTCATTATGTCCATATTTACGGTAGCATAACAAATCGATAAAGATATCTTGGTTAAATTTTTGACGATATTCCATTGCAATTTCCATTGTTTGAACAACTGCTTCAATATCATCACCATTTACATGAAAAACTGGACTTAGAGTTGTTTTAGCAACATCGGTACAATATGTAGATGAACGACCATCTAAATAGTTCGTCGTAAACCCTACTTGATTATTTACCACAATATGAATTGTTCCTCCGGCTCTGTATCCATCTAACTGTTCCATTTGAATCACTTCGTAAACGATACCTTGTCCTGCAACAGCAGCATCCCCATGAATCATAACTGGACAGATCTTTTTCTCATCTTTTAAAAGATGATCAATTTTTGCTCTAGCAATACCTAAAACAACAGGATCAACTGCTTCTAAGTGAGAAGGATTTGGAGCTAAAGTTAAGCCCATCGATTTTCCATTCTTCAATTTTACCTGAGATGTGTAACCTTGGTGATATTTCACATCTCCATCAAAGGTGTAAGAAATATCAAACTCTTTGCCTTCAAATTCAGAAAAAATATCTTTAGGTCGTTTTTCAAAAATATTGATTAAAGTATTCAGACGACCTCTGTGTGCCATACCCATTGTAAAGTATTCAACACCTAAATCTGAACCTTTGTTAATCATTGCGTCTAAAGCAGGGATTAAAGCTTCTCCCCCTTCAATTGAAAAACGCTTTTGACCAACAAATTTCTTCCCTAAATAAGATTCGAAATTTGTTGCTTGATTTAATTTCTTATAAATTTCAATTTTTCGCTGAGCATCAAAAATTGGACGATTTTTTAATTCAATCTTGTTTTTCAACCAATCTAAACGCTCTGGATCACGCATGTAGACAAACTCTATACCAATTGACTGGCAGTATGTAAGTTCTAAGTGCGCAATAATATCTTTCAATGTAGCAGCTCCAATCCCAACTTCTTCTCCAGCTTGAAAAACAGTACCTAAATCACTTGAATCTAAGCCAAAATTTTCAATTGCTAAAGTTGGTGAGTACTTTCTTCTTTCTCTAACTGGATTTGTTTTTGTGAATAAATGTCCTCTTGTACGGTAGCCATTTATTAAGTTCAACACTTTAAATTCCTTTTGGAAATTTTCTGGAATTTGTCCTCCTTCTTCATCGTAATTTGTGCGGGCAAAATCAAACCCTTCAAAAAACTTTCTCCAACCAATATCTACACTTTCAGGATCTTGTTGATATGATTTATACAAGTGGTCAATCGCATTTACATCTGCATTACCTACGTATGTTACTTTATCCATATTTTATTAGTACATAATAATGGGAAACAAATTTACATAATTCTATTGTTATAGACAGAAATATCTCGATTTTTTTACCTGTTTAACCACTTTTTATAACATCTTTTAAGATTATGGAAACAATAACTAACAATTAAAGAATTGTTATCTCCTTTTAATACGAAGCAAAAAGATTAATTTTCATGGTTTTTCTTAATTTTACAGAAAATTTAATGTCCAATGCGTTTTGAACTAACTAAAGAATTTCTTGAAGAGTTAAGATTAGCAATCGTTAACAAAGACAATAATTGGATTATTGAACACATCTCTGATCTTCACTTTGCTGACATTGCGGATTTATTAGATCAGCTTAATAATGAAGAAGCTAAATTCGTTTATTTTCAACTTTCTGAAGATGTCCAAGGTGATGTTCTGATGGAATTAGAAGAGGATGTCCGTGATCGTTTCTTAAAATCTCTTTCATCAAAAGAAATTGCTGGTCAATTAGAAAACTTAGACTCCGATGATGCTGCAGATATTTTGGGTGAACTTTCTGATAATGAAATATTAGAAGTTATCTCTCAAATGGATGATAATGAGGCTGCTGAAGATATTGTTGAGCTCTTAAATTACGACGAAGATACTGCGGGTGGTTTAATGCAAAAAGAATTTATTCAAGCGAAATTGGATTGGCCTGTTAGTCGCTGTTTAGTTGAATTGAGACGACAAGCTGAAAATGTTGAGAAAGTTTACTCCATTTACGTTGTGGATGACCTAAATCGATTAGTAGGTTTGCTTTCATTAAAACGTTTATTGTTTTCGAATTTAAAAACACAAATTCGTGACCTTTTCACTAGCAAAAATATCATTTCAGTTAAAACTACTGACAGCAATGAAGATGTTGCAAGAGTGATGGATAAATACGATTTAGTAGCTATTCCAGTTGTTGACTATCAAAATAAATTAGTTGGTCGTATTACCTTTGATGATGTTGTTGATATCATTAAAGATGAAGCTGACAAAGATTTTCAAATGGCGTCAGGTATCTCTGATAAAATTGAATCTAGTTCATCGGTTTGGCATATCTCGAGAGCTCGTTTACCTTGGTTGTTAATTGGTATGGTCGGTGGTATTTTTGCTGCTAATGTAATTGCAGGTTTTACCGATCAAATAAGTCATATTCCAACTCTTGCTTTATTCATACCATTAATTACAGCAATGGGAGGAAATGTTGGTGTCCAATCCTCTGCTATTGTTGTTCAATCATTAGCAAAATCTACAGATCAACTTGATAATATTTTAAAACGTTTATCCAAAGAAATCTCAGTTGGAATGTTAAACGGAGTATTTCTGGCACTGATTATTTATGGAATTGCAACACTTTTTGGAAACTCTACGTTAGGAATGGTTGTAAGTTTATCACTTTTTGTAGTGATTTTATTTGCAGGTATTTTCGGCACATTAATTCCGCTTTTGCTACACAAATACAAAATTGATCCTGCATTAGCTACTGGTCCATTTGTAACTACATTAAATGATGTTCTTGGTTTATTTATCTACTTCTCTGTAGGAATGTTACTTTACAGTCTATAGTCTATACAAATGAAAATACTTTTTTTGGATGAAGTTCATCCTGTTTTAGAAGAGCGATTAACAAAAGCTGGTTTTTCCTGTGTAAAAGCAGCTGACTTTTCGAAAGCAATGTGTTTAAATGCTGTTTCAAATAGTGATGGAATTGTCATTCGATCGCGATTCAAAATGAATGCTGATTTTTTAGATGCTGCTAAACAATTGAAATTTATTGCACGTTCTGGTGCTGGAATGGAAAACATTGATGTTTCATATTGTGAACAAAATGGTATTACTTTGTTTAATGCTCCTGAGGGAAATCGAAATGCCGTTGGTGAACATGCTTTAGGGATGCTTCTTTCGTTGATGAATCATTTAAATTCTGCAGATAAGGATGTTCGTTCAGGTAAATGGGATAGAGAAGGAAATCGTGGAGAAGAATTAGATCGTAAAACAGTTGGAATTATCGGTTTTGGGAATAACGGAAATTCCTTTGCCAAAAAATTAAGAGGTTTTGATTGTAGGGTTTTAGCTTACGATAAATACAAAACTAACTTTGGCAATGAACATGTTCAAGAAGTTGATTTAGATAAACTTGTAAAAGAATCCGATGTAATTAGTTTTCATATTCCCCAAAATGAAGAAACTATCTATTTTGCAAACGATGATTTCTTTAACTCCATTCAAAATCCTATTTACTTATTGAATTTATCACGTGGAAGAATTGTTCAAACCGCTTCATTAGTGAACGCGCTTAAATCTGGAAAAGTGAAAGCTGCAGGTTTAGATGTGTTAGAATACGAAAAAAGTAGTTTTGAATCCTTTTTTGATCAAGAATTACCATCAGACTTTGAATACCTTTTGAATGCTAAAAACGTTCTTTTAACTCCGCATGTTGGTGGTTGGACAACAGAAAGTTATTTTAAATTGAGCAATGTATTGGCGGATAAAATATTAGAAAAATTCGCGATAAAATAATTTTTGTAAATTTACGAGTAACAATACAAAACGTATGAAGTATCTAATATACATTCTAATTCTAAACTTAAGCTTCGTAGCTCTCGCTCAAAAAAACTTAAATCCCTATGGAAAAAAACGTAACCAAGTTTTTGGAAAACGTGACATGCGTGAATATAAAAACTATGGAATGCAATATGAGGGTGGATTTACACACCTACGCACAAAAGAAAATGATTGGGTAAGAATTAACGATGGTGATCGACCTATAGAGTACCTGGTCAAACCAAAAGGTCAATTAGGGATGTTTGTTGGAATAGGAATGGCTCATTTTCCTGTAACAAACCCACCAAAAATTAACATTCTTGGTCAGAGAGTTATAAGTTATTTTGATTGGGGATTGGGATTCAAATTATTTGGTGGTACTGAAAGTACAGATGTGAATTATTATTTAGCTGATGGCTCTTTATTCAACTCTACACACGGAAATGGATCTTTTTACAATGGGTATGTTTTTGGAAGAATTACAGTACATAACAACTATCACTTCAGTAAAAAATATTACTTAGATAACGGTTTAGGGTTTAATTTTGATTACAGAATTTTATCTGGTAAAGAAACGTATGATAATAATTATGTAGCTCAAGAAAGTCACAAAAACTTTGTTTGGCAATTACATTATGACCTAGGATTAGGAATTAAAATTAGCCGTGGTCACTATTTAGTTCCAGGTATACAATTACCTTTAATAGGATTAGCACAATGGGAAGGGTTTAAACCTTCTTTAGATTGGTTCTCTTCTCGTTACAACCCTGTTTTATTTAAAGTTAAATACATTGTTTTAATGGAATTAAAACGTTCTAAAACAAGTTGTACAAATAATGGTACAGTAGAAGATAAAAAACGAAACTCAGAATATTTACAAGGTCAATAAAATGCAAAAGATTTATCATTTAAGTAGTTGTAATACTTGTCAACGAATCATTAAAGAAATTAAACCTGATGATTCGGTTGAGTTAAAAGACATTAAGCAGGAAAATATTGATGCTAAAACATTGGATTGGTTAAAAGAAAAGGTTGGTTCATACGAAGCCCTGTTTTCAAAAAGAGCCATGAAATTCCGTTCAATGGGTTTACATGAACAAAACTTAACAGAGGATGATTATCGCAAATATATGTTGGAAGAATACACTTTTTTAAAACGTCCATTCATTATTAATGGTGAGGAGGTTTATATCGGTAACGCTAAGAAGACTGTTGAAGCAGCAACTGCTTCTTTCAAGTAAGACGAATGCTTAATATCCAAAACTTAAAAGCTCATTTTGCTTTATTTATGGTGAACACTTTTTACGGTGCTAGTCATATAATTGCAAAAGGTATTATGCCTAACTATTTGACACCAAACGTTTTTATTTTCCTCAGAGCTGCAGGTGCGACCATATTGTTTTGGATTACAAAAATGCTATTTGTGAGAGAAAAAGTAGCCAAAAAAGACTTATTATTATTGGCTTTTTGCGGTTTATTTGGAGTGACAATCAATCAATTATTTTTCTTTCATGGATTAAATTTATCCTCTTCAATCAATTCAGGAATTATTATGACTACAAATCCTGTAATTGTTGTTATTCTCTCCTTTTTCATTTTAAAAGAAAAAATCACCATAAACAAAATAGTAGGTATCTTAATTGCTTCTGTAGGTTCTATTTTACTCACATTAGAGGGAGGAACAGGAAAAGGTGACTCTACATTAGGTGATGTTTTTCTATTTATTAATGCTTTGAGTTATGGAATTTACTTAGTGATTGCCAAACCTTTAATGCAGAAATATAACCCCTTAACAGTTATCACTTATGTGTTTACTTTTGGTATTGGTTTTATTATGTTGTATCCACCTACATTAACTGAATTTTCTGCTACGCATTTTGAAAAATTCTCATTAGAAATCACGTTGAAAGTGATCTATGTAATTATTGGTGTTACTTTTTTAACTTATCTACTAACCATGTACGCACTCAAATATTTGAGTCCAGCTGTTTCAAGTTCTTATATCTATTTACAACCTGTTTTAGTTGTTTTATTTGCATTTTTATTTTCAGCAATTGGTCTTTCAGATGATTATACACATACCATAACACTAAAAAAAATCCTTTATGCTTTATTAATTTTTGCAGGAGTTTATATTGTTTCTAAAAAGAAAAGTTAAAATCTTACTTCTTTTGAGGTATTTCAAATATAACTATGAAAGTAGTACCATTTTGTTTATCTAACTCTATTTGACCACCCAATTGATCAACTAACGCAACTACTAATTGCATACCTAAAGAAGTCGTTTTACGATAATCTAAATCTTGAGGAAAGCCTTTACCATTATCAGATATTATTAGAAAAACTTTATAATCTTCAATAAAAAGTTTTATTGTAATTCTTCCTTCTTGTTTTTTTTCAAAAGCATACTTTAATGAATTGGTAACCAACTCATTAATAATTAAACCACACGGGATAGATAAATCTAAATCCAAATTAATCTCAGATAATTGAAGATCTAACTTAACATTATTATTCTGATTATAGGTATGAAATAAATTTGTGGTAATACTTTGAATATATTCTGCAAAACTAATAGTTGAAAAATCTTTTCTTTGGTAAAGTAATTCGTGAATTAGAGACATAGAACGAATTCTATCTTGACTATTTTTGAGAATTTCAAGTATCTTTTGATCTTCTATTGTTGATGACTGTAAATTAAGTATACTTGAAATAATTTGAAGGTTATTTTTTACCCGATGATGAACTTCCTTTAATAAAACTTCTTTTTCATGTAAAGATTTAATAACCTTCTTTTCTGCTAGTTTTTTTGATGTTGTATCACTTATAAATAAGACTAAACCTGATATTTTATTATCAATAACTTTTGGACCAACCTTAGTAAAATAAAACTTTTTAATCCCTGTATGATGATCTTTTTCTGTTTCATAACTACTATATCTAACCTGACCTGTTAGAACGAGATTATTGCATTTTCTAATTTCATCATGATATTTTTTATCAACTAATTCATAAATACTTTTGCCATTATGTTTTGCGTTAGAATCATTATTAATGAGTTCAATTTTTTCGTTGATATCTGTTAATATTATTACATCTGGTGAGTTTTCAATAATCGATCTATATTTTGATTCACTTTGTTTAAGTTTAAGATTCGCGATCTTTGCATCTTCAATGTTTCTAACAATTGCCTGAACAGCAAAATCTTCTCCCATTTTAAATCTAGACAAAGAAACTTCAGCAGTAAACAATTCACCGTTGTATTTCTTATGAACCCATTCAAACCTATTAATTCCTTTATCAAGTGCTATTTGAATCATTTCCTTTGATTTTACGATAGAACTTGAGCCATCTTCCTGAAAATCTGGAGAAATATCTGATGGATGAATTTGTTTTAAAACTTGGACTGATGGGATTTTAAACATTTTAAGCGTTTCATCGTTACAATCGAAAAACCCCTTTTCATTTAAAAGCATAATCGCATCATTTGAAGCTTCTACTGATAACTTCCATCTTTCTTCTATGAGTTTAATATTATTTTTTGCCTTTCTTAGTTCTTCACTTTCTTTTAGTTTAAGCTCTTTATTCAATAATTGTTGAAGAACATATTCTTTTTTTCGTTCAAATAAATCAGCAACTATTATTGCCATAATAGCCATTCCTAAAAATGAAATTGCCGTAATTTCAGTTTTTGAACTAACAAATGGATTTGGTAAAGTTATTCCCAAAAATTGGACGTAACCAAAAAATAAAATCGTTAATGCAGTGATTATTAAACAAAAAACTTTAATTGGATTACTTTCTAATAATAAACGAGCATAAATTGGGATTAAAACAACCCAGGGTAAACTGTGCGAAAAAAAACCTCCAGAATAATAAACATCAATCACCAAAATTAAATAAGTAGAAAATAACCCTAATAATGCTGTCGTTCTGTGAGAAATAATTGAAAAAATAAAGAGCCCTGTAAAAAATAATTGAAGCAAACCTCCCATATTCATTACATATACACCCATTTTAAATTCAAAATATGAATAAATGAATGAAAAAATAAAATAAAAAATTATAGCGATTACAGCTAATCGAATTATAATTGAATTATTTAAAGACTCGTTAAATTTTGCTTTAATAATACTAAACATAATATGCTTTTTTTCCTAATAACAGGTAAGTTTTTTCCAATATATCAAACACCTTTATTTAAAACAAATTCTTCTTGCTTAAAAGAAATAATAAAGCTCCACTTTTAGTGTTTTCTTAATGTATTTAGGATTTAATTTTTCCATCCGGTTTTAAGCATTTTCCAATTCTTTGAAAAAGAATCTCTAAAATTTTTATGAATAGTCTGACCGAGACTAAAAGTAATTTAATTTTTTGACACAAAAAAAGAAGCTGCCTAAAATAGACAACTTCTTATTAATGATTCAATTTTTGATTTAAAGATTACTTCGCATTTTCCATCTTCCAACTCTGTAAACCCATGCTTTGAATCTTGTTGTAAGTACGTAAAGAGAAGGAATTATGATCAACGTTAAAAAAGTAGCAAAAGTCAATCCATAAATAATTGTCCAAGACATTGGTCCAAAAAATTTGTTATTATCACCTCCAATAAAAATATGCGGATCATATTCAGACAACAATGTAAAGAAATTAATGTTAAAACCAATCGCTAGAGGTATTAAGCCCAAAATCGTAGTAATTGCCGTTAATAATACCGGTCTTAACCTTGTTCTTCCTGCAGTTTCAACTGCAATTAAAACCTCTTCCATTGGTAATTGATCAAATTCACCTAATCCAAGTTCTTCTCTTCGTTGTATTCTCAATCCATTTGTATAATCAATCAATACAATCGCATTATTTACGACAACACCCGCCAATGAAATTACACCAATCATAGTCATCATAATCACGAAACTTTGACGAGAAATCAGTAACCCTAATAAAACTCCTATCAATGAAAGTAAAACGGTTAACATAATTACACCTGGTGCAGAATATGAATTAAATTGAGCGACAATAATTAGTAAAATTAAGAATACAGCTATCACTAAAGCTTTACTTAAAAATGCCATTTCTTTTGCTTGCTCATCTTGTTGACCTGTAAACTTATAATTTACATTATCTGCAATCATTCCCTCTGTATTATACTCCAGAAGATTTTCTTTCAACTCTTTTACAACTTCATTCGGATTATATCCCTCTAATACGTTTGATATAATAGAAACAATTGGTACTTCATTCTTACGATTTACGGCTGAATATGAAATCTGTTCTGTCGGCTTTAGAATCACGGAACGAATTGGAATGTTAAGCAACTTCCCTTTATTGTTTCTAAAAATTAACTTTTGATCTAAAATCGCATCAAAATTTTCACGATTATCTTTATCAAAACGTACAACAATATCGTATGATTCTTCATCCTTTGTATATGTAGTTATATCTTGACCTAACAAGGCTTTACGAATTGCCATACCAACCATCATGGTAGAAGCATTTAGCTTTCTAACTTGATCTCTATCAACTTTAATCGGAATTTCTGGTCGATTTATGTCTACATCCAATTTTAATTTTTCAACTCCATTTACATTTCTACTTTCAAGGAAAACACGAATTTTATCCGCTTCTGTTATCAATGTTTTATAATCCCCTTTTCCTGAAACTTCAATATTGATTGGTGCACCTTGAGGTGGGCCTTGTTCATCCTTACTAGCAATAATATCAATATCGGCATTGAAACGTCCTTTGAAATGCGCTTGAATTTTCTTCATAATTTCGCTCGTTTCAATCCCGTGTCGGTATTGAGATTCAACAAAATTTACTGTTACCCTAGCTTTGTGAGGAGTATTTCCCATTTGAACGCCTCTTGAGGGATCACTCGTTCCTTCTCCAACTTGAGAAATAATAGACTTAATAATTCTTCTATTCTCAGGTACTTTGGCCTTAATGTCCGCTTCCATATATGGTTGTAATACCTTGTTCAATTCAGACTCAACTTTAAGTGTTGTTTTATTGGTGAGCTTAATATCAGTACCTATAGGCTGTGTTATAAAAATATTGACATAATTTGGATCGTTTTCAGGAAAGAATAACACTTTTGGTGGAAATACAATCATTAAAACAAAACTTAGAATTAACAATCCAATCGTTCCAAATAAAAATTTTAGTGGACGTTTACCTGAAATTGCAAAACGCAAGAAATTTCCATAAACGTTCTCTAAACGTGGTAATAATTTGTTTTGAAAAGCTTTAGTTCCTGGTGTAAAAACATATGAGTTGATGAGTGATAGTATCGCGATTGCAATAAATAAGTTTCCGAACGTAATTTGATCTACTAATGTCAACACAATTCCAATTCCTGCAAAAATTGCAATACGTTTGATTGTTCTACTTTTATGCCTTTCAGACTCTTCAATTTTCATGTATGCAACCGCTAAAACGGGATTGATTACTAATGCAACAAATAATGAGGAAGAAAGAACTATAATTAAAGTTATTGGTAAATACTTCATGAACTCACCCATAATTCCTGGCCACATTGCTAATGGGATAAATGCAGCTACTGTCGTACAAGTAGAGGCAATAATTGGCCAAGCCACCTCTCCTACACCTTTTTTAACTGCCAGGAAACTTGTTTCACCCTCATCCATTAAACGGTAAATATTTTCAACTATTACAATTCCATTGTCTACTAACATACCTAATGCTAAAACCAGTGAGAACAGTACCATTACATTTAATGTAACTCCCATTGATTGGAGAATCAAGAAAGACATCAACATGGATAAAGGAATTGCAATACCAACAAATAATGCGTTTCTCAAACCTAAGAAGAATAATAAAACCCCTACAACTAAAATAATCCCAAAAATGATAGAGTTTTCGAGATTTGATACCATATCTCTTGTGTTGTATGATTGGTCATTTGTTTTTGAAATTGAAATTGATCGCGAAATTGTACCATCTTCTTTGGCTTCTTTCAAAATCTCCTCAATTTTATCAGCAGCATCTAACAAGTTTTTACCCGCTTGTTTTTTAATGTCTAACATGACTACAGGTTTTCCAAACTCACGAGCATATGATGTTGTATCAGCGTTACCAAAATAAACCTCTGCTACATCTTCTAGATGAACAGGCATCGACTCATCTTGCTTGACTGTAATTTTTTTAAGCGCTTCTGCATCTTCAAATTCTCCTTCAATTCGAACAGTTTTTTGAATACCATCCATTAAAATTTCACCACCAGGAATTGTTTGATGCTCTGCTGAAACTGCGTTTTGAATATCATCCAAACTAACATTAACCGCTTGTGATTTAATTGGATCAACTTCAATACGCATTTCTTGTTCTTGAATACCACGAATATCAACTTCATTAATTTCTTCCAATAATTCAAAACGTTTCTCTAATTCTTCAGCAGTTTCTTTTAATAAAACTGGATCTGAGCCTCGTAAGTTGATATTCATTATAGGCATTTTCGAAGGGTCTACTTCAAAAATATTCGGTTCTACCGATAATTGAGGGAAATCTGTCTTAGCTCGAGCTTTGTCAACTGCATCCTTTACTTTTTGTAATGCTTGATCTACAGAAACATCAAAATTAAATTTCACTCGAGTAGTTGAATAGCCATGAATAGAATTTGAGTTTATTTCATCTACATTTTTAACACTATTCAACTCTTTTTCAATTGCTTGAGTTATTTTCTCCGCCATATAATCTGGAGAAGAACCTGGTTTAGCAATTCCTACATAAATTTCAGGAATTTGAATTTCAGGAAAGTTTTCCTTTGGCATGGTTTGATAAGCTATCAACCCTCCAATCAAAATGATTAAAGAAATCAAGTAAACCGTCTTACGATTTGTAATCGATAAGTTGGTTAAACCAAAACTTTTAAATTTTTTTTCCATTAGAATAGAATTTCTTCAGTTTATAATTTTTATAATTAGTTAATTCTAACAATGTCAGATTCTGAGATTCCTTTGATTCCCTCAACGACAACTTGAGAACCGATATTCACTTTACCTTTAAATTCTACCATGGATTCACCGTTGAACTTTTCCAATTCACTTACAAATACTTTTTTCAATTTGTATTCATTATTTTTTATTTTGGAAGCGATAAATATATAATCATTATTGTTGTAATCTTTTAGTATACTAACTGAAGGAATTACTAATGCTTTTTCAATATCAGTATCGATTACATTAACTTCAGCTAACATATTTGGAACAAAAACACTGTTATTGTTTAATTTTGCTGTAATTCGAAATGTTCTATTTGTAGGGTTAATGTACTTAGAAACGCTAGCAACATTTAAATTTACAGTTGTGTCTTTATAATTTGGGAATGAAACTTCAATCGTTGAACCAACTTTGATTTTTTTAAGATGCTTTTCAGAAATATCAGCTGAAACAGTCATTTCATTGGTGTTCACAATGCGTAAAACCATGGATTGCGGACTAGCCATTTGACCTTCTTTTGCAAAGATTTGATCAATAACACCTGAGAAAGGGGCTGTAATAGTTGCTTTACTTCTCTGTAATTCTAATGATGCTAATTTTGATTTTAAACTGTTAACTTGGTTTTGTGCACCTTTTAAATCAAATTCTGAACCAACCCCTCTTTCTTTCAATGCTGCTTGTTTTTCCAACAAGTATTCCGCATAGTCCAGTTGAGTTTGTAATTCTTTAATTGAAGCAGTCATCATTTCAGCATCTAAACTAACTAAAGTTTGGCCTGCTTGAACTCTGTCTCCTTCTTCTACATGAATTTTTGAAACTAACCCTCCAAACTCTGAGTTTAAAAGAGCATCTTGAGCAGTCTCAACATTTCCTTGAACTTTAATTTTATGAATGAACTTTTTTTCCGTTAACTTAGCTAAACCAACTAAAGGTAAAATTAAATCTTTCTTTTCTTTGGATTGGAGTTCGTTGATTTGATCTTGAATCTCAGCTAACTCTGTTCTAAGTTTAGCTTTCTTTTTTAATAAGACATTCAATTTTGATTCTTCTGAACAACTTACTAAAACCATTACTGAACCAGCAACGATTAATCCAACGATTCTTTTTATAGTCATACTTTATTTGTTTGAAATATTATTATCTGTTTAATTAATGTTATTATGTATTTTTTCTAATTGCAATTGAGCATTTAAGTACTGTAATAAGGCGTTAATATACTGTGCTTGAGATTGAATCAATTGATTGTATTTTTGAGAAACATCTATACTATTGATTTTCCCAATTTGTTCTTTGATAATAGCATTTTCATAAATCTTTTTAGCTAATACAATGTTCTGACTTTGAAGGTCTAATTGTTTTTTAGAACTTGATAAATTATTTTTTGCTTGTTGCTCCTGAAATGTTAACGATTGTTGTAACTCATGAATTGAATTTTCATTTTTGACAACCTCTAATCGGGCTTGATTCACTTGAGATTTACTTCTACCACTCGAATAAATTGGGACACTTAATTGTAGCCCCCAAAAAGTTTGTGAATACCAATCTCCTTTACTTAAGAAATTGAACTCATTTCGATATGCGTTATAACCATGTTGAACAACTGCGCTCAAACTTGGTAAACTCAAATATTTTTTTTCTTTCAGTGCATATTGATTTAATTCTTTTTGTTCATTCAATAATTGATAAGTCAGATTGTTTTCAATTGAAAATGAAGAAGTTGAAGTATGATTTAATAACATCAATGATTCCACTGATTCAGTTGCCTCTAAAGATTGATTTTGAGGGAACCCCATTGCTAATTTTAATAATGCTTTAGCATTATCAACTTGTAATTGAGCAGCAGTTTGGTTGGTTATTGCAGTAGATAATGCAAATTCCAATTGATCCATATCCTCTTGCGTCATCAATCCTAATTCCAAATAATTACGTTGTTTTTCTACCAATGAATTAGTAATCAAAACAATTGAATCGATAAAGTTTAAATTAGCTTTAGCAGTAACAACAGTATTGTAGGCTTGAATTACATCAAAAATAACATCTTCTTTTGTCTTTTGAATTGAAGTTTCTCTAAATTGAGTATAAAATTTAGAAACTTGAAGTCCTACAATATAAGAGCCATTGAAAATTAATTGTGTTGCTTGGATATTTCCTGACATATTAAAATCAGTACCCGCTTTAAATGCAATTAAATCATTTGGATCAGCATTTGGGTTCATAAAATTTGCAGACACTACTTGAACAGGAAGATTAATAAAATTATTAAACCCTCCACTTCCATTTATCTGAGGTAAACCTATTGCACGTGTATCCTTTACTTTTTCGTTTGCTATATCCAAATCTAGGATTGCATTTTTTATTTTATCACTATTTTCTAGAGCGTAGGCTTTAGCATCTAGAAGTGAAAAAGAGTTTGATTGAGCAAATGGTGTCATCCAAATACTCAACAAGCTCAGAGAGATTATCAATTTTCTCATTATTGATTATTTTTGTTATAGTTCAACATTAAATATTTAAGCCCCTTCTCATTTGCCATTCCATGAATTTGAAAACGGAACATTTCTTCAAATACTTGCTCATATTTGAATTCATCTATTGGAAATGAATTACCATTAAAAACAACATCCATCATAGAAACATTAATTCTAGAGATAATATCTGGATTTAAATCCTCTCTGTATAACCCTTCATTTACTCCTCTATGAATGTTTTCAAGAATTAATTTATAGACAAATTCCCAACGATGTTTATGCATTATATCCCATGCTTTCGGATGATACTTTTTCAAATCGTAAAAAACAGAGGGGTTCAATGATGAAATTTTAGAAACTATCATTTTACTTACAGCAAACATTTCATCAATTGCATTTCCAGATTCACTACTTGCTAGTTTACACTCATCCTTATCTTGCTCTGTTTTTGCTAAAATAATTTCTGTAACTAATGCGTTTTTATCCTTGAAATACTGGTAAATCGTTTTTTTAGAAATTCCTAATTCTCCTGCAACATCATCCATTGTAACACTTTTTACGCCATAACGCATAAAAATTGCTGATGCTTTTGAAATAATTTCTAACTTTTTTTGATCCATGGAGGCAAAATTAAATATAATTCATACACTGGAAACTTTTTTTGTTGCAAAAGTTTCCGAAACTTGATTTTAAAAACTAAAAATTATTGATAATCAATAATTTATTATTATATTTTTTGATTTTTTAACAATTATATCATCTGCAATTTTTATGATTTTTATGATTCATCTTTATTATGAACTAACAATTTTGCGTTTAAAACTTTTATTGTTAGAGACAAAAACTGTAAGGATGTAGTTTAATTTTGTTTGATTGAACAAATTACAAACTATGCGTTTTTATCTGGTCTTAATTTTTGTTGCTTTTCAAATGCTTTTATTTGCTCAAACAAGTGAAAAGTACTCAAGTAAATATGCTCCTTTTTTCAGGGCAGAAAAATTATTCGAAAAACATCAATATGGTGCCGCTCGAACTGAATTTAGAACCTTTATTTCAGATTTTAAAAACCCTCATGATCCATTGTATGAAAAGGCAATGTATTATGAAGCGCTTTCAGCACTTGAGTTATTCAACAATGACGCTGTAAATTTGATGGAAGATTTTAATCGAAATTACCCAGAAAGTATCTATAAAAATGCTATTTACTTTAGATTAGGTCAGTATTATTACCAAAATAAAAAATTTAATAATGCAATTGAATGGTTCAAAAAGCTAAAAAAAACAGATTTAGAAAAAGATGAACTGTCAGAATATTACTTTAAACTTGGGCATTCTAATTTCCAAACAGGAGCCTACAAAGAAGCACGAAATGCTTTTTACGAAATAAAAGAAGATTCATCTCAATATGGTGCACCTGCTTTGTACTATTTCTCTCATATTAATTATCAAAATAAATCATATCAAGTTGCTTTAGATGGGTTTATGCAATTAAAAGATAACCCACAGTTTTCAAAGCTCACACCGTATTACATTCTCCAAATTTACCACTCCCAAGGTAGGTATCAAGATGTAATTGATTATTCTCCCAATGTAGTAGACTCGCTTGATTTAGTAAACATCAAAGACATAAACCACATTATAGGAGATGCTTATTACCAGTTAAATCTTTTTGAGAAAGCAATACCACATTTAAAAGTTTATAATGATAAAACCCATACAACTCGTAAAGAAGATTACGAGTTAGGATTTGCTTATTACAAATCTGGACAATTCGATCAAGCAGTAAAAATATTTGATCATTTATTACACAATATTAGTGATACGATCTGTCAATTGTCTTATTATCACATTGGTAAATCATACCTTGAAAGGGGCAACTTATCTGCTGCTAGAAGAGCGTTTCAAGGAGCCTCAAAAATAGATATGGATGCTGTAGTTAAAGAAGATGCTTTATATCGTTATGCCATTTTATCATATAAGTTGGATATGAATCCCTTTGATGAATCAATTGAAGCTTTCCAGTTTTATTTGTCTCATTATCCAAATTCTAAAAGAAAAGAGGATGTAACTCAATACTTAGTTGATGTTTACACGAAAACAAACAACTATGAAAAAGCGCTTTCTTCTTTAGATAAAATACCTAATAAAACAACTAAATTAAAAGTAGCCTATCAAATTGTAGCCTACAACAGGGGAGTAGAATTATATCAAAAAGTAAAGTATTTTGACGCAATTAATTCTTTTAAATTAGTTGAAAAATATCCGATTGATGCAAGTATAATTGGAAAAGCAAAGTTTTGGTCTTCAGATGCTTATTACCGTTTAAAGGACTTTCCTACAGCTATTAAAGGATATCGCCAATACATTAATTTACCTGCTATTGCTAATCCAGAAATGAAAGCAGAAGCATACTACAATATAGGTTATGCTTTTTATGAAAATCACGATACATTATTAGGAATAGAAGCATTCAGAATTTTTACTCAACAATTACACATTGGGAATCAAAAAAAATTGGCGGATGCTTGTATGAGAATTGCTGATGGATGTTATTCTACTCGTCAAAATGAACTAGCAATAAGGTATTACAAACAAGTATTAGAAATTAATAAAGGGTATGAAGATCAAGCTTTATTTTACATTGCTAAGACTTATGGGTTTAACAACAACATAGAAAATAAAATAACATTCTTACAACGCTTAGTCAATGATTATCCTACATCAAAGTATGCGCTTTCATCGATTGAAGAATTAGCTGGAACATTCAAAAGCCAAGAGCAATATGGCAAAGCGAAACAATATTTTGATATCATCATTACAGATTATCCAACAAGTTCTTTGGTTAGAATGGCACGAATAGAAAATGCAGATATCTTATTCAAACAACAAAAATATGATGAATCTGAAATCGCATATCTTAAAATATTATCAGAATTTGGGGATGAAGATCGAGAAATCTGTGAGGTCGCTGCTAAAGGGTTAATTGGAATTTATAAAGCTCAAATACTTCCAGAAAAAGCAGTTCAAGTTGGAGAAAAGTATGCTTGCGCTGGATTAACAAAAGGTCAACAAGAAGAAATTTTTTATGCTCCCGCTAAAGTATCTTACAACGATACATTAAAACCATTAGCTGAAACAATAGCTCTATTCAATAAATATTTGGATAAATACCCGAATGGGTTATACGCTTCAGAATGTAAAAACTATATTGCTGATTGCTACTTTAGGATGAATAGTATGCCTGAAGCAATTACTATTTACAGAGAATTGTTAGAAGGTCCAAATAATCGCTTTACAGAAGAGGCTGCTATTCGAGTATCAAAATACTTATATAATAATGATCAACGTGATGAAGCTATTCCATATTATCTAAGATTAGAGCAAATTAGTTCTTCTCCTAATGTCATTTATAATTCAAGGTTAAACTTAATGCGTAGTTATTTCATTACGGAAAATTGGGAAGAGGCCGCTAACTACGCAAATGTTGTTTTAAATGAAAGTCAATTAAGTTCCGCTTTAAAATTGGAAGCAGAATATGCTAGTGGATATTCTTTTTACCAATTGAATCAATTTGACCGCGCTAGACCAGCATTAACATGGTTAGTCAATAATACTACTACTGCAACTGGTGCCGAAGCAAAATTTATATTGGCATCAATGCTTTATGAAGAACAGAAATACGATGTTGCCAATGCTGAAGTACAAGCATTAATTCGAATGAAACCAAGCTATAACTATTGGGTTGCAAGAGGTCTATTGTTACAATCTAATATACAGATTGGGTTAGAAGATTTATTCCAAGCGGAAGAGACGTTAAATTCAATCATCGAACATTATCCAAATGCAACAGATGGTATAATTGATGAAGCAAAAATTGCGTTAGAAGCCTTAAAACAAGAAAAAAATATTGAAAAAGAAATTGAAGTTGATACCATTCCGGTAATTGAGTTAAACGAAAATGAAGGAATCGATGAAGAATAAAATAATACTTTTTACATTTTTACTGAGTAGCCTTATCGGTTTTTCTCAGAATGATAATGTTACAATTATCTACACAGGAAATAGAGAGGTTGATAAAGCTTATCGTATTACTGAAAATCCAAAAATGATTGATACAACATTAGCTTTAGGAGCTACCGAATATCCATTACTGATTTTACAATACAAAGCGCCAATTCGTCTAGATAGTATTCAGCCTGCAACAATCAAAATTGATCCAAAATTGGAACAATTATATCATTCTTATGCTAAGTTAGGGGTTGGAAACTACATGATGCCTATGGGTGAATTTTACTTTGATGGTAATCGTTCTCGTAAATTTAATTATGGTACACATTTAAAACACATTAGTTCATTTAGTTCAATAGATGGTTATGCTCCATCACTTTACGACAGAAGCACTGGTTCTATATTCGGAACAATCAACGAAAAGAATTACACATTAAAAGGGAAAGTTAATTATTCCAATAAGGGATTCCATTATTATGGTGTTGAAAATGATTCAATTGCAAGAGACTCAATCGCTCAACGTTACAGTGATGTAAATAGTTATTTTGAATTTGCTTCACATGAAAAAGATAGTGCACATTTAAATTACAAAATAGGACTTACGTACAATAATTTTTTGTCACAAAAGCCATACATTGATTCGTTATCAAAATGGCGTGGTCAAGAAAATTATATCGCTCTAAATTCAACATTTAGTTACCTACAAGGAAAGGAAATTTTTGGAGCTGATTTTGATGTTAAATTTAACAACTATCAATATGGATACGCAGACTCTGTTTTGAATCAAATAGATACTGGAATCGTTAGAAATAATACTATTGTTTCCTTAAAACCAACGATTACAACATTTGCTTACCAAAATAAATTAAAAGCACAAATTGGGGTTAATTTAACGGTTGATGCTGGAACAGTAAATCAATTTTCTGTTTTCCCAATTGCAGAAGCAAAATACTCTTTCTTTAATGATTTATTTATCCCTTTTGCTTCCATTACTGGTGGTGTAAAACAAAATCGATTTAAAGTAATAGCTAATGAAAATGAATTCATTTTGCCGAACTTAATTCTTGAAAATGAACGTACACCAATCGATTTAAGATTTGGTATCAAAGGGACGTTAGCTAAACGTATTGGTTTTAATGTAAATGCTCGTTTTGCAAGAGTTCAAAATAAAGCTTTATTTGTTACAGATACAATGTCATCACTTCGTAATAAGTTCAATGTGATTTATGACACAATGAACATTACAACTTTTGAGGGGTCAATCTACTATCAATTGAATGAAAAGCTAAAAATTGATGCTGTTGGACGCTATTTTTCATACGAATTAAACAACAACGCTTATGCTTGGAACTTGCCGCAATATCAAATCATTACAAGAGGTAGTTACAACTTATTTGATAAACTCATAATGAACTTAGACGTGACATTTGAAGGTGGTAGAAAAGCTTTAGTTTATACAAAAATTGACAATAATACTGTGTTAGAAAACAACCAATATGCACAAAATCTTGGTTTTATTGCAGATGCAAACATCAATTTAGAATACCGATATAATAAACGATTATCTGCTTTTTTACAATTGAATAATTTTGCTGCACAACGTTACAAACGTTGGTACAATATGCCTGTTCAAGGTTTTCAAGTGTTAGGTGGTCTAACATTTAGATTCTAAGATGAAAACGTTTAATATCCTTCCTTTAGGTTTCCCATGGACAACTAAAGATCCATTTATCTTTTGTGTACATCATCGTGATGAATTTCCTGAAGGTAACGATAATTTAGGTCCAGCAGCTCCTTTAACAGGAAGAACTATAGGAAATGATTTTACGATCAAAGACGGTTGGAGAATGTATCACGGAAGTGAAGTGCCTGGTTTTCCATACCACCCACATAGAGGGTTTGAGACGGTAACAATAACTAAAGAAGGTTGGATTGATCACACTGATTCAATGGGTGCTTCTGGTCGATTTGGAGAAGGTGATGTGCAATGGATGACAGCAGGTAAAGGAGTTTTACATTCGGAAATGTTTCCATTACTCAATAAAGAACAAGGAAATACAACTGAATTATTTCAATTGTGGTTGAATTTACCGAAACGAAGCAAGTTTGTAGAACCACACTTTAAAATGTTATGGCATAAAGATATCCCATCAATTGAACTCAAAAACACAAATGGAAAGATCACTCAAATTGATGTGATTGCAGGAACATTTCACAACTATAATTCCTTAGAACCAACACCTGATTCTTGGGCAGCAGACAAAACCAATCAAGTTGGTATTTACACCGTAGAAATCGAATCAGAAGGATCTTTTGAACTACCAGTTCGAAATGATGGTGTAGATTGTATGCTTTATTTCTATGAAGGAAATGGATTGAAAGTAAACGATTCAGAAATTCCTGCTTATCATGCTATTGAATTATTGACACCTGAAGGTATCCAAGTACAAGCAGGAAAAGAAACTTGTAAATTGTTAGTCTTACAAGGTAAGCCGATTAATGAACCGGTTGTTCAATATGGACCATTTGTTATGAATACGGAACAAGAAATTCACGAAGCATTTGCAGAATATCGTCAGACACAATTTGGTGGGTGGCCATGGCCAAAAGCAGAATATGTGCATCCACGAAATCAAGGGAGGTTTGCCAAGCATGCTGATGGCAGAGAAGAATAAGTTAAAATGAGATTATAATGGTTTACCTCGATTGTTACTAGGGGTTAGACAAACTCACCGGCACTATTTTACCATTCATCCATTGATGAGCCGATAAAGCAAATTCGGTAATATATTCCGCCATTTTTTCAGCTGAAACCGGTGCTTCATATCCTGGAAAAGCTTCTTCCAACATTTCGGTTTGAGCAGCCCCCAAACATAAACAGTTCATTTTGATTGGTGTTTCTTTATATTCTTCCGCAAATAACTCTGTAAAGCTACAAACAGCTGCTTTAGATGTTGAATAAGCCGCTAAACCTGGGAATTTTAAACTTCCTTGAAACCCACCCATTGAACTAATATTTACAATATGTCCACCCTTTTCCATTTTTGGAACTACTGCTTGAACGGTTTGCATCACTCCAATTACGTTCACTTGGTAACAAGCATCTAAATCTTCTTTCGTTAATTCTGTAAAAGATTTATTGACTAAATAACCAGCATTATTAATTAAAATATCAATCGAATCAAATGCTTCAAAAGTTGTTTCGGCTTGTTCTTTGACGTTCGATGCTTTCAAATCGAATGCTGCAAATTTCACATTTGGAAACTGATTGAATGTTTCCATGCTCTTAATGTTTCTTGATAATGCTAAAATTTTGTTTGAACTATTTTGTGCTAATTGTTCAACTAATGCTTTACCAATACCTCTACTTGCTCCGACGATGACGATGTTCATGATAAGATTGAATTATTCGTCAAAACTGATAACAACTTTTTCGCTTGCAGGATGAGCCTGACATGTCAGCACATAACCTTCTGCTACTTCTTCTTCAGTTAATGCATAATTCATTTTCATTGTAGCTTTTCCTTCTAACAATTTTGCTTTACATGAACAACAAACTCCACCTCGACACGAATAAGGTGCATCGAAACCTTCTTTATCTAAAATATCTAAAACTGATTTTCCGTCAGATTTTAATTTAAACTCAATCGATTCACCATCTAAAATTACTTTTACAGAACTTTCGCCATTAAAATTTGACGAAGATTCTTTAGGTGTTGGCTCCATGATTGTTGGCGTTGTAAATAATTCAAAATGAATTTTTGATTCTGAAACACCAAACATTTTCAACGTATCAACTCCAGCTTTTATCATTTCTTCTGGACCACACAAATAAAATGCATCTGCTTTTAAAATTTCCAAGTCTTTTTTTACGATTTCAGAAATTGCCGACTTATCTATACGTCCACTATTAAAACCCTCTTTTGTTTCTTGCGATAAATAAAAGGTTGACTTCACATGGTCCAATGTCAAAATATCCTCGTGAAATAGAATTGAACTTTGTGTTTTATTACCATAAAACAACTCCATTTGTCCTTGTCCTGCTTGCATCGATTTGGCGATTGAAAGAATAGGTGTAATTCCAGAACCAGCAGCAAAAGCAACTATCTTTTGGTTATTTTCTTTCAACTGAAAGTTCCCTTCTGGTTGTGAGACCATAATTTCCATTCCCTCTTTTGCCTCTTTCAAAAACCAATTTGAAACCTTTCCATTTGGAACAGATTTTACAGCAACTGCTAATGGTTCATCCTTACCACTACAAATTGAATACGAACGTCTTTCTTCAGTACCATTTACATCTACTATAAAATTGATGTATTGCCCTGGAATAAAAAAGAATGTCTCTTTTAAGTCTTGAGGAACATTTAGTATAATCTGTACGCTATCACTAGTTAAACTTTTAACTTCTTGAATAGTTAAAGCATAAAACCCTTTGTGCTTTTTTTGAGCGTTGTCTTTGTTGAATATTTTTTTAAATAATGCCATAATAATTATTTTAATCGTCAAATGATATGGTTAATTTTTCACTTGTTGGGTGTGCTTGACAAGTTAAGATATAACCTGCTTCAACCTCATCTGGTTCCAAGGCAAAGTTTACATCCATACGAGCTAAACCTTCTATTATTTTTGCTTTACATGTGCAACAAACACCTCCCTTACAAGCAAATGGTAGGTCTCCACCTACTTTATATGCAGCATCTAAAATTGATTCCCCTTCAGAAGTCATTGCAACATCTAAGGTGTCTCCATCAATAATCACTTTCACATTTGCTTCAATTGATGGTTCATTAGATACTACTTTTGGTTTGTTAGATTCGGATGTTGTAAATAATTCAAAATGAACATTTGCATTTGTTTTTTCAGTGAAGAAATCTTTGACATTTAAAATCATTTCTTCTGGACCACAAACAAAGACTTCGTTAATTTCTGTATCTTTCAAAAATGCATTGTATAAATCCTCTATTTTTTGAGAATTAATTCGTCCTTTTTGAATTTCATTTCCAAGACTTTCTCTTGATAACACGTGAACAACCCTTAAATTATTCATGTATTTATTTTTCAATCCCTCAATCTCTTCCCTAAAAATAATGTTTGCAAAACCTTTGTTACCGTAAAATAAGATTACATCGCTGTTGGGTTCTTCTTGTAAAATTGTTTTTATTATTGATATGATTGGAGTTATTCCAGAACCAGCAGCAAACAAAGCATATGATTTTTTGTGATCAGCTTTTGGTTCAACATGAAATCCACCTGTTGGTACCATTACTTCAATTTGATCTCCTGGTTTTAATGATTCGTTAGCGAAGGTAGAAAATTTTCCTTCTGTGATTTTTTTGATAGCAACTCTCCACTCACGATCTAAAGGTGAAGAACATAGCGAATATGACCTTCTTATTTCTTCTCCATCAATAATTGTTTTTAAAGTTAAGTATTGACCAGCTAAAAACTGATATTCTACTTTTAATTCATCAGGAATTTCAAATGCTACAGACACCGTGTCGTCTGTTTCTCTTCTGACTTCTGAAACTTTTATATTGTGAAACGTTGGGCGCATAACAAAAATTTATTTTACAAAAATAATGAATTCTTTAGGTTTTCTGTCTTAATGTCGTGATGCATATTTTAAAGGTGTTAAAAAATTAACTGTTTTTCCATATTACCTTACACACAATCACTATTCGGTAAAAATTAATAAAGTGCTAATAATCAAAATACTTAGTGCAGAAATTTAAAATTTTTATACAATTATGAAACCTGTTATTCAAAATTAAAAAGTATTTTAATTATCAAGGATAAATCGTTAAATTTGTAATAAGACAATCTTTGCATTATGGATAAAGAAAAATTAGCGGAATTAGAAAAGCAGTTCCAGGAGAAAATTGACAACGATATCAAAATTGAACCAAGAGATTGGATGCCGGATGATTATCGCAAAACTTTGATTCGTCAGATATCACAACATGCTCACTCTGAAATAGTAGGTATGTTGCCTGAAGGTAATTGGATTACTCGAGCTCCGAACTTAAGAAGAAAAGCTGTTTTATTAGCAAAAGTTCAAGATGAAGCTGGTCATGGTTTGTATTTATATAGTGCTATGGAAACGCTTGGTGCTGATAGAGAGGAATCAATCGATGATTTACACAACGGAAAAGCAAAATACTCTTCTATTTTCAATTACCCAACAACTTCATGGGCTGATATGGGTACTATTGGTTGGTTAGTAGATGGGGCCGCAATTATGAATCAAGTTCCATTGTGTAGGTGTTCATACGGGCCATACGCTAGAGCGATGGTAAGAGTTTGTAAAGAGGAATCTTTTCATCAGCGTCAGGGATATGAAATCATTACTAAGTTGGCAAATGGGACTCCCGAACAAAAAGCAATGGCTCAAGATTCATTGAATCGTTTTTGGTGGCCTTCATTGATGATGTTTGGTCCGTCTGATAAAGATTCTGTTCACTCAGCACAATCGATGAAATGGAAGATTAAAAGAAATTCGAATGATGAACTAAGACAACTTTTTGTAGATGTTACGGTTCCACAAGCTGAACTCCTTGGATTAACTGTGCCAGATGAAAATTTACGTTTCAATGAAGAAACTGGTCACTATGAATTCAGTGAAATCAATTGGGATGAATTTTGGCAAGTAGTTAATGGAAATGGTCCTTGTAATAAGGAACGCATTGATGCAAGAAGAGCGGCGAAAGAAAATGGTGCTTGGGTAAGTGAAGCTGCAAGTGCATATGCAAAAAAAAGAGCGTCAAGACGAAGTGAAGCTGTTAATCAGTAAATTAGTTAATATTAAAGAATTAGTGAAAGCTAAAAATTAAACACTAATCTCTAAGAAATAAAATGTTATGTCAAATAAAGATTGGCCTTTATGGGAGGTATTTATCAGAAGTAAACAAGGGTTAAACCACAAACATGTTGGAAGTTTAAGAGCTGCTGATGAAATAATGGCAATTGAAAATGCTAGAGATGTTTACACGCGTCGTTCAGAAGGTATTAGTATTTGGGTTATAGAATCAAAAAATGTTTTTGCTTCTGAACCATCCAATGCTGATTCATTTTTTGAACCTGCTCATTCAAAAGTTTATCGTCACCCTACTTTTTATGATGTTCCGGATGATGTATCACACATGTAGTTAAAAATCATAATTAAGTTAGATTTAAGATAATAAAAAATGGAAATTAAAGAAGCTTTATTTCAATATGTTTTGAGAATGGGTGATGACAGTTTGATGTTAGGTCACCGCTTATCTGAATGGTGTGGTCATGGTCCTATATTGGAAGAAGATATCGCCACAATTAATATTTCTTTAGATTTAATTGGTCAAGCAACAAACATGTTGGCTTATGCTGGAAAGTTAGAGAATAAAGGAAGAGATGAAGATGCATTGGCATTTTTAAGACAAGAACACGAATACAGAAATATTTTATTGGTTGAACAGACCAATGGTGATTTTGGGAAAACAATCATGCGTCAGTTTTTCTTTGATGCTTACCGCAAATTGTTGTTTGAACGTTTAAAAAATTCACCAGATGTAGAGTTGGCTGCAATTGCTGAAAAATCTTTAAAGGAAACGAAATACCACTTAAAACATTCTTCAGAGTGGGTTATCCGTTTAGGTGATGGAACAGATGAGTCTCACAGACGTGTTCAAAGCTCGTTAGATGAATTGTACCGTTATACAAACGAATTGTTCTTTACTGATGAAGTTGAATCAACTTTAGTTGAAAACGGAATTATCCCTTCTCTAGATGGGTTGGAAGAAGAATGGAATTCTTATGTTGAAGCAGTTCTTAAAGAAGCAACTTTATTAATCCCTACTAATAATTGGAAAATGGCTGGTGGAAGAATCGGAAAACACAGTGAACACTTAGGTCACTTGTTGACAGATTTACAATATATGCAACGCGCTTATCCAAATATGCAATGGTAACAGAAAAAGACATTTGGGGGTTTCTGGAAGAGGTTTATGATCCAGAAATCCCTGTACTTTCTGTTGTTGATTTAGGTGTTGTTCGTACCGTTGAATTGACAGCATCAAATAAATGTAAAATAACGATTACCCCAACCTACACTGGATGTCCTGCCATGAAAACAATGGAGAAAGATATCACCTCAAAACTAAATCAAAAAGGAATTCCAACCGTTGAAGTTTCATTGACTTTACACCCTGCATGGACGACAGACTGGTTAAGCGAAAATGGGAAAAAGAAACTCAAAGAATACGGTATTGCACCACCTGAAAACGAAGCTGATAAAAGTGTACTCTTTGCAGAGCCTACAATAGTACCTTGTCCTCTATGTAATTCTAAAAACACGAAATTGGTAAGTCAATTTGGAAGTACTTCTTGTAAAGCGCACTACCAGTGTAATGATTGTATGGAGCCTTTCGATTACTTTAAGTGCTTAAAATAAAGCCTATTCGTTATAATTTAAGCGAGTTTAGATACAATTAATAAAAATATAAATTATAGCGTATTTTTATTCCGCTTTATGTTTTTTAAATAAATCGTATCCAAAAAATACATAAAACGAATAGAAATACTATTTAAAGCGTTCAATTCCATCAATTCATCAACATTTTGAAAATAGTTCAGTGTGGCGTTATTGTTTGTGTTGAAAATTGAATTTTTCCAAACGATATTTATTTCACTTGCTGGAGCAAAAACCCAACGATAAACCATATCTATCGTAAAAGCATTGTTGTTTATATTATAATAGGACTCAATATTATGATTCAAGCTATTTGCAGAAAGAGGGTTTAAATAGCCATTATCTTCAAGTGTGAAAAAAGAAGAGTAATTGACTCTCGCCCAATAATGCCTTAAACGAAAAGTCATCCCCATTCGATTGGTTAACGTATAATTAAAATTCATAGTATTTATCGATGTTAACTTATCTCTTTGACCGAATATTATACCATTTGGAAGAGGATTTGTATTCGAATTTAATAAAGCATATCCTTGTTCGTTGTATGTGAAAAACTGTCGATGATCAAGTATTAAAAACAATCTATCGGAAAGTCTAAAGCGAGGACTAATCCTAAATTTCCATTCTTGCCAATTTGCCCTATTAAAGAAGACACTGTAAACACTAGCATCTACCGCAAATTGTTTTTGATAGTTACTAGATAACCATCCTCCAATATTTATGTTTTTAGGACGGACATAAAAGTAACCAGAAGCTCGGGGCTCAAAAAAATCATTCGATTGAGTTAGATTAGAATTTAACTCCAACATGTAAGAATGAAAACGATTATCGGTAATACCAATGTTCCCTGATAAAGTTGTTCCTATATATCGTTTAGTACTATATAAACTAGTGTTTTCTACTGAGAGTCTTGACCACAATCGATTTAGTTTCCAAAAAGGTTTATAAATGTTATAACCCATTGATGCTGATGTTCTTCTTGTGTTATTCATCAATAAAAAACCGAGATCATTTTGATCATAAGTATCTGAGTCTTCTTTGTAATTAAATGAATAAATAAAACTGCCTGTTTGCTTTCCAATATTTAATCCGAGGGAATGACCAATAATATCGGATTGTTCAAAATATTGTTGCGATATATTTAAATTTGAAGCAATAAAATACTTATTACTTTTTGTGTTAAGTTTTGTGTGTAAAGCAGACAAATTAGCATCATAAAATTTTCCTTCCCTCAATACATTTGTATTCGTAAATGTTATATAACTATTATTCTTTAAATTTTGATCCAATACTAATACGTTATAATTAGTTAATGGTGAGGTCAATAATTGACGTGAAGCACCTGTCAATGTGTCGGAAACTGAAGCAAATGTTGATGCACTTAACCCATTAAAAACCCCTATCCCTAAACCTTTTGATGTTCTACCAGAAATTTTCGTTGCATTAAGTAATTGTGAGTTTCTGGGGTTACTTTCAACTTGTTCATTAGCATTTAATTCATCATAAATTGAAGTTGAAAGAAGTGGAGAACCTCCAATTCTTCTACTATAAAAAAGATTAGTTTTATTAAACAATTCTGTACCCTCTGTAAAGAATTGGCGATAATCTTGAAATTGAATTTCAAATGGAGAAAGGTTTAATACTTCATTGTCGAACTGAACTTGACCAAAATCTGGTATCAAAGTCATATCTAAAGTAAACGCTTCATTGATACCATATTTAATATCCATACCACCATTTATAGCTCTTCCCCAATTACTTTTTTGATCAATATTGTATGGGTAATGTTCTGCATAAGTTGAAATATATGGTATTAAAGAGAGTCTAAAAGGTGGCTTTATACCAGAAACATTCAATAAATCACCACATTGTGCCATATCATTTTCAAAATCTGGTCTAATTGGATTCCAAGAGGATGATTCCCTTCTTCTTGATATGTGACGAATAAAATTTACCCCCCAATTTTGTATTTGTTTTTTAGAAAATCGAAATGCTGAATAAGGAATTAAAAACTCTACAGACCAATTATCTTCATTCAGTTTAACCTCACTTTTCCAAGCCATATCTACTTCACCATACCATTCAGAAACAAAAACTTTAGCATCATATTGAACTCCCATACTACTTACACCAAAAGCAAAACCATTTTGATTATCGTTATATGTGTCTATTATGAAGGTAAAATAGTCTATATTACTATTAAAATCATCACGTTGACTTAGCACATTTGAAACTTTAGACATATCATCATAACATCTAGCACCTATGTATATGTTTAAATCGTCATATAAAACACGGACTTCTGTTTTTTGAGAAGCAGCTTTTCCAACTTGTGGTGAAGACTGTATGAATTCGGTAGCCCTTTTCGCTGAAACCCATTCCTCTTCGGTTAGTTCACCATCTATTGTGATTTTAGAATTAATACGTTCTGCCTTAATTGTTTTTTGACTAATCCCATAATTTACACATATCTGTGTAAAAAGTAAAATAGCTATATGGGTCAATATTTTCAAATCAAAAAAACTATATTTTACAACCTTTAAATCTATTTATTGATTTAATTAAGCAAAACTATTAATTCTCCGTAAAGAGAATGTTTATGATTTTATTCAGTCTAAAATTAATATAAAATATCGTTGACAAAACCCGAAATACATTAACGGAAAAATAAATAGATGGTAGGTAATTTAATTAGTATTAATACCTAAATGTTGTAAAATTTCTTCTTTAACTTCAAAATAGGCTTCTCAATCAATTCAAATGAAATTATTGCTACCATCAAAACTAAAATTATGTTTTGAGGTGATTGCTGAATCCAAAGTTCACCTCCTGGACCTGTTCTTAAAAATAGTCCTTGATAAATATAAATTCCATATGAAATTCTTCCAATGTATGATAATGGTTTAAAGCTTAAAATTTGAGTGATTTTTGATTTTTGATTTTGTAAAATCCATAGTAGTAAGAGACCAGTACCTATGGCTTGAAAAACATACCTGATTTCCATCCATTTTAAAGGAGCATATAAAGGATAAACGAAAAGAAAAATTGCCACAAACAATAAAGCTTTGCCAAAATTTTGAAAAAAATAAACAACCCTTTTTGAAGAGTAAATAGTCAAATAAGCAAAATAAGAACCGATTAAAATAGGAGCTAAAGCAGGAATAATCCACCTTTCTGTATAGTATCCTTCAGTAAATTTAAACGTTGGTAATACATAACTTGCAATACAACTTAAAATTAGTATGAGTATAATTATTACTGTTATTTTAAACCTTGAAAAAAACACTACAAGCATCGGCCAAATCAAATAATATTGTTCTTCTACAGCTAACGACCAAGTGTGAGCTAACTCTGGTAAATAATGATTGTTATGGACAAAATTATAGAGGTAAAAAAAAGAATATACTAAAGCCTGTTTATCTGAATTAATCGAATCGATTAGCATCAATACAGTTATTCCAGAAAAAAATATAAATAATGGTGGCAATAAACGTAAAAACCTTCGGATATAAAAAAACTTAAAGTTGATTTTTCCAGACTTAATTTTTTCTTCCAACAACAATTTTGTGATCAAAAACCCACTCAACGTAAAAAACACTTGAACTCCTGCCGTACCAGAAATTACTCCCCAAAGTCTAACTCTGTAAAATGCTATTTCTGGAAGTTCAAAATATAAACCTAAATGACTAGCTATAACTAGAATAATTGAAAATGCTCTTAATGAATCAAAGCCTTTGATGTGCTTCATGCCTCAACTGGTATTACCTCGTTGAATTTATCAAACGCCTGATCTATTGTTGTTACATTTTCAAAAATAATACGCAGTTTTCCGTTGGCTTCTGAAAATTTACAACCTTTAGGTCCTCTTTGAATATAATTTAAAACTTTAGTAAATGTATCCGTTTCATAATACTTTGATTGAGGATTTGCGATGAAATATCCAATCATTTTATTTTGTTTTAACACTACTTTTTCAATTCCTAATGATTGTGCTAACCATCTAAACCTAAAGGATAATAATAAATCATCAACTTCCGAGGGCAATGGACCAAAACGGTCTTGTAAACGTTGAGAAAATTCTTCTAACATTTGCTCACTTTCTAGATTATCTAACTCTTGATACAAACTCAAACGCTCAGCAACATTGTTGACATAAGTATCAGGAATTCTTACCTCTAAATCTGTTTCGAAAACACAATCTCTCACATAAGTACCAAACGTATCTGTATTACGTTCATCGAATAATTCCTTAAATTCAGATTCTTTTAATTCTTCCATTGCTTCATTTAAGATTTTCTGATACATCTCAAATCCAATTTCAGAAATAAATCCACTTTGCTCACCTCCTAGCATATTTCCGGCACCACGAATATCCAAATCTTTCATCGCAATATTGAAACCTGCCCCTAAATCTGAAAACTGAACTAAGGCCTCTAATCGTTTACGTGCTTCTGTTGTTAAGAAGGTTGATTTTGGTGCTACTAAATAACAAAATCCTTTTTTATTTGAACGTCCAACCCTTCCTCTCAATTGATGCAAATCACTCAATCCAAATTGATGTGCATCGTTGATGATAATCGTATTGGCATTCGAAATATCAATACCCGATTCGATAATTGTTGTTGCCAACAATACATCGTATTCATGATTGATAAAGTCCATCATAATTTTCTCCAACTCTTTACCATCCATTTGTCCGTGGCCGATTGCAATTCGAATTCCTGGACACAATCGTTGCAACATTCCAGCAATTTCTTTAATGTTAGCTAAACGATTGTTTATGAAAAAGACTTGTCCTCCCCTACTCACCTCATAAGCTACTGCATCCCTAATTTGCTCTTCATTGAATTGCATAACCTCTGTCAATACAGGCTGTCTATTTGGTGGTGGTGTATTAATTAAACTTAAATCCCTCGCGCCCATCAGTGAAAACTGCAATGTTCTTGGAATTGGTGTTGCTGTTAAAGTCAATGTGTCAACTGTTGCTCTTAAAGTTTTCAATTTATCTTTCACAGAAACCCCAAATTTCTGCTCCTCATCGATAATCATTAAACCTAAATCCTTGAACTTAACACGTTCTGCAACAATAGCATGTGTTCCAACTAAAATATCGATTTCACCACTAGCTAATTTCTTTAATGTTTCATTGACATGCTTGGTTGACTTGAAACGGTTGATGTAATCTACTTTACATGGAAAATCTTTCAGACGCGCCATAAAACTGCGATAATGTTGCATCGAAAGAATGGTTGTAGGAACTAAAACCGCTACTTGCTTACTATCAGCAACAGCTTTAAAAGCCGCTCGAATGGCTAATTCTGTTTTCCCAAAACCAACATCGCCACAAACTAAACGATCCATAGGTGTTGAAGATTCCATATCCTCTTTGATCGCTTGAGTTGTTTTTAATTGGTCAGGGGTATCTTCGTACATGAAGGAAGCTTCTAATTCGTTTTGTAAGTAGGAATCTTTTGAAAAAGCAAAACCTGGTTGACTTTTACGCTTGGCATACAATTGAATTAAATCGAAGGCTAAATCCTTAATTTTCTTTTTCGTTTTATTCTTTAATGTTGCCCATGTCTGCGTACCTAACTTATTCATTTTAGGAGCAACACCATCTTTACCTGTAAATTTGGATATACGATGAAGCGAGTGAATCCCAACATACAATACATCACCATCTTTGTAAATCAAACGAATAGCTTCCTGAGGTTTTCCGTTAACATCAATTGTTTGTAAACCAGAAAACTGACCAACACCATGATCGATATGTGTTACATAATCTCCTTTTTGAAGATTATAGATCTCCTTCAAAGTCAGTGCTTGCTTTGCTTGTTGAAAACCTTCTTTCAAGCGAAAACGATGATAACGTTCAAACAGTTGATGATCTGTGTAACAAACTAATTTATTCGTCTGATCAATAAATCCTTCGTGCAACGCAAAATGCATCGGTTCATAAACTACATCTCCACCTATATCTTCAAAAATTTGGTCTAACCGGTCAATTTGTTTCGGTTGATTTGAAAAGATTAAGTTTGTATCTCCTTTTTTAGTGTGTGCTATTAAATCCGAACGTAACAATTCAAAATTCTTATTGAAACTCGGTTGCGGTAAAAATTTGAATTGATAAACTAAATCTGTTTTTAAAGAATAATCAGGTCCCCATTCGATCACAGATAAACCTTCCAACTGTTTTTTCAAATCTGTTGGATGTGTGTATAATTCACTTGGAATTGCTGGTTTAACAGCTCCTTCATATTGATCGTATAATTTTACTGCCTTTGTGTATTCTTTTTCTAGATCGTTAAATAACTTATCAAACGATGAAATCCACAGCAACGCATTTTTTTCGATAAATTCAAGGAAAGTACCATTTTTAGTTTGAACAAGTTTTCCTTGAACATTTGGGACTATGTTAAAATGATTATGTTTTGTAATGGATAATTGAGATGATGCATCAAACGTTCGAATTGATTCAACCTCATCACCAAAAAATTCAATCCTAAATGGATGATCATTAACAAATGAAAAGATATCTACTATTCCTCCTCGAATAGAAAATTGACCTGGTTCGTACACAAAATCAACACGTTCAAAATTATATTCCAACAATAATTCATTCATAAAATCCAATGAATAAGTTTTACCAACTTCCACTTTTAAGGTATTGGAGGATAAATTAACTTTCGTTGGAACACGTTCGAACAATGCATCAGGGTATGTTACAATCAAATTATTTTTCCCGTTATTGATTTTTTCTAAAACCTGAGCTCTTGCTACAACATTAGCATTATCTGTTTCCTCAAATTGATAAGGGACTCTATATGATGCCGGATAAAATAAAACGTGATTATCATTAGGGAAAAGTGCCTCTAAATCATTTAAAAAATAAGCCGCCTCTTCTTTATCATTTAGAATAAATAGATGATTTCCTGGAACTTGTTGAGTTAAAGCAGCAGCACATAATGCTCTAGAAGAACCAACAAGCCCCTTCCATTGTAATTGAGCGCCTACTAATTGTAATTCATTGGCAGAATTTTCAATTTGTTCCATTGAAGCGAATTGCTTCTTCAAGTCTTTTAAATCCATTGTAATGCAAATTTAATTAAACAATTTAACAATGTGGAAATGGAGCAATTAAATAGATTTTAAGCTGCAAGTTTTTTCAAAATTGGATTGAGAAAAGGACTCTTCTCTTGAGAGATTGTTCGTCAAATGACGAACGAGATTAATAAAAATAAATTTAATAGATATAGTTGTGAATGATGTTTTTGAATTGGAGGTGGGGATTGATATTTATAAAAAAACCGTTAGTTTCGAGAACCTCAACTAACGGTTTAATTCTATTATAAAATCTAAATATTCTCTTAGTATAGTCGAATGTTAACTGATGACATCTATGCTACATCACCACATTCACAATCTTACCAGGAACTACAATCACCTTTTTAGGTGTTTTTCCATCTAAATATTTTTGTGCTTCGGACTTACTCATTACTTCTTTTTCGACTTCTTTTGGGGTCAATGCCAATGGTAATTCTAATTTGAAACGCATTTTACCATTAAAACTAACCGGATAAGTAAAATTAGATTCTACCAATACACTTTCGTCAAATTGCGGAAAAGTTGCGTAACTGATTGTTCCTGCTTTGTTTCCCAATTTAACCCATAGTTCTTCACAAATATGAGGTGCGTAAGGCGATAATAAAATCACTAATTGCTCTAAAATAGTTTTATTATTACACTTTTGATCAGTTAATTCATTTACACAAATCATAAAATTTGACACCCCTGTATTGAATGAGAAACGTTCTAAATCATCACTTATTTTCTTAATTGTTTTGTGTAATGATTTTAACGCTTTTTTTGTGGGTTCTCCATCTGTAATTACAACATTTCCTTGCTCATCGTGGAACAAACGCCATAATTTTCGTAAGAAGTTGTGTACCCCATTGATACCTTTCGTATCCCATGGTTTACTTTGCTCCAATGGACCTAAAAACATCTCGTACATCCTCAATGTGTCTGCACCAAATTTCTCTACTAATTCATCTGGTGTTTGAACGTTGAACTTAGATTTAGACATTTTTTCTACTTCGTGACCACAAACATATGTTCCATCATCTTCTAAAATGAATTCTGCATTGTTATATTCATCACGTGATTTTTTGAATGCTTCTAAATCTAATTTATCGTTCTCTACGATTGAAACATCTACATGTAACCTATTTGTTTTAAACTCTTTGCGTTTATTAAATGAAACAAATTTGTTTGTCCCTTCAATTCGATAAACAAAACTACTTCTTCCCAAAATCATCCCTTGATTAATCATCTTTTGGAATGGTTCATCAAACGAAATAAATCCTAAATCGTGTAGTGCTTTTGTCCAGAATCGTGCATATAATAAGTGACCTGTTGCATGTTCTGCTCCGCCGATATATAAGTCAACTGATTTCCAATAGTCTGATTTACTCTTACTTACAAATTCTTGCTCGTTTTGCGCATCCATATAACGTAAGAAATACCAAGAACTTCCAGCCCAACCGGGCATTGTGTTCAACTCAATTGGAAAAATTGTTGTGTTGTTTACCAAATTGTTGCTAACCACTTTCTTGTTTTCAATATCCCAAGCCCAATTGGTTGCGTTACCTAATGGTGGCTGACCATCTTCTGTAGGTAAGTATTTTTCAACTTCTGGTAAAATGATAGGTAAACTCTCTGTTTCAATCATTTGTGGAATTCCATCCTTGTAGTATACTGGGAATGGTTCACCCCAATATCTTTGTCTTGAGAAAACAGCGTCTCTTAAACGGTAATTTGTTTTACCTTTTCCTATTCCTTTTTCTTCAATTTTTTGAATCGCAACCTGCATTGCTTCTTTGATTTCTAAACCACTTAAGAAATCAGAATTTGCAATTTTTCCTGATTTTTCAGCATAAGCTGCTTCAGAAATATCTATATTTTCAAAAATATTTTTGATTTCAATGTTAAAGTGTTTTGCAAAATCATAATCACGTTGATCACCACAAGGAACAGCCATTACAGCACCTGTTCCATATGAAGCTAATACGTAATCACCTATCCAAATTTGTACTTTTTCTCCTGTAAATGGATGAATTGCATACGCTCCAATAAACTGACCCGTTATGTTTTTAACATCCGATTGACGGTCTCTTTCAGATTTCAAAGAAGCCTGTTTTTGGTATGCTTCAACTTTTTCTTTAAATTCACTTGTAGTCAATTCATCTACTAAAGGGTGCTCCGGTGCCAAAACTAAAAAGTTTACACCGAAAATTGTGTCAGGTCTAGTCGTAAACACCTCAATAAAAGCATCAGATAAGGAATCCTCCCCCTCTATCCCCCTCCAAAGGGGGAAGTGAACCGAGCATCCTGTCGATTTTCCTAACCAATTTCGTTGAATTTCTTTAATCGATTCCGTCCAGTCTAACCCATCTAATCCTGTCAATAAACGTTCAGCATATGCTTTAATACGCATTGACCATTGACGCATTAATTTTTGCTCAACTGGATGTCCACCTCGTTCAGAAACACCATTTACGATTTCATCATTGGCTAAAACTGTTCCCAAGTTGGGACACCAATTCACCCAAGAATCTGCTAAAAATGCTAAACGGTAGTTTTGTAAAACATCTTCTTTTTCTTGTGCTGAAAATGCATTCCATTCACTTGCTGTGAACGTTCCTTCAAAATCAGAACAAGCATCAACATTTATATTTCCTTCTTTTTCAAACGTAGTGATTAAGACACCAATTTGAACAGCTTTATCTAACTTATAATCGTAATATGCATTAAATAACTGTTGGAAAATCCACTGAGACCATTTATAATATTCTGGAGATGAAGTTCGCACTTCTCTATCCCAATCGAAAGAGAAACCTACTTTATCTAATTGATCTCTGTATCGTGCAATGTTTTGTTCAGTCGTTACAGCAGGATGTTGACCTGTTTGAATAGCATACTGCTCAGCAGGTAAGCCAAAAGAATCATAACCCATTGGGTGTAACACATTGAAACCTTTTAAACGTTTGTAACGCGCATAAATATCTGAAGCGATATAACCAAGAGGATGACCAACATGTAAACCCGCTCCAGAAGGGTAAGGGAACATATCTAAAACATAATATTTCGGTTTTTGACTTCCCTCTTGTGTTTTAAAGGTTTTGTTTTCAGCCCAAAATTTTCTCCAATTAGCTTCTATCTCTTGAAAATTGTATTCCATTGCATTGTATTTTGAGTCGCAAAGGTAGTGAATTTGAGAGAATGTATCAATTAATCAACTTATCAATAGCCTTTTGAATAATTACATTATTTTAAGAATCAAAATCGACCTCGTATGTTTTTTGATAGACAGAAACATTCAAATATTCATTTCAAGAAATTCAATTGAAAAGCTTTCGTATTTTTGAACTAAGAAATAAGAAGAAAAAAATCAGGTTTTTTTGTCTTGTTGATTTGAAATAGGTATTAGATATGCTGCTTGGAGAGGCAGTTTTCGTTTTCTAGTTTTATTAAAGTTTTTTCTTTTACCTATTTTTTATCTTAAACAGATGGAGGAACCTGTTTTTTTTGATATGATACATCACCTAAAAAATCCAACTGCTAATTCAACACAAACACAAACAAAAAGCATAAAAATTAATAACCAAGCTAAATTTTTCTTGACTTTTGATTTCAATTTTATTCTTGCTAATTCAAATAATCCAAACGCAATGAATAATAAAATACCCATCAGAACAAAATCAATAAATTTCCAGTTTATTTCTGAAGAAGATAGTGAAGCTATAAGAGGAATAAATAAAATAATCAACCAAGCAATCACTAATTTTATGATTCTACTTTTATCCATAACTTATGAAATTACTTCGATAAGTTATGGATTTTTAGTCAATTAAAAAAATTAGTACTCAAGCTTTGCCAAATGGTCTCTTCTAACAATTACGTTAATCTTTGGGCCATTTAATGAATGAATAAAATCCTTTGTTTCATGACTATCAACAAGATTAACATTTAAATTCGCTTTGAATTCTAACGCACATCCCCTTGAATCTTGAATTGAAATCTTGTGAATTCCATTTTTTATTAATTCAGGGTGTTCGTAATTAAATTTATCGTCAATTTTAAAAATATAAAAGTTATTAACCAATGAATCATGAACCCATGAACTACCTCCCTCGATAGCAATATTCATACTTGCATTCAAATTATCAATATCGCTGTATTTTTTAGAGTAAAAGGATACGGTTAGCGGCTTAGGCTGTTCTAAAACTACTTTACCAACTACTTTAAAGCCTTTTTGATCAGTAACTTCATAAGTATACTCACCGGCAATCAGTGAATTAATTTTTGTTGACTCTTCTCCACTTGACCATCTGATTTTGTATGGTGGGTGTCCACCAGAAATATTAAGCTCTGCAGATCCGTTAGCATTACCAAAACATTTTACCTCAGTTTTAGTTATAGTAACTAATAACTCATTCTTTTTGTGAGCAAACAAATTAAACCCTGTGCTAATTAAAATTAATGTTGCTAATAGATATTTTTTCATAATTTCTAATGTTAAAGTTGATTTCATGCTAAATTTACTAACTATATAAATAAAAGTTCAAATTATACACTTGTTTTAGATTAGTGTATATATTTTATAGACAAAACAATAAATTAATCTCCTTAAGTATAATAAACCAAAGTTACACACTATGAAAACAAAAAAATATGATTACGCTCTAATAAATAACTGATTAAAATCAGTTATTTTCTTTTTTGATAAGATGAACTTCTAGTGCAATGAATACCGCACAAAACCCCCAGATAGGTACAGCCGCTTTGTCTGTATCAAGGTAATTGTTTAAAAATCCATGAATAAAATAGGTAGATAAAGATAAAATCATTGCCATTATTAAGGCTTTCATTTCTGTATCTTCATTTGGCCAATTGTAATATAACTTAATCGCTTTGTAAAAAATTGATATTACGATTAACAACATACTTATTAAGCCTAATATGCCCATTTCTGAAAGTGGACCCAAATATTCACTGTGTGCATTACCTGCATCTCCAAAATTGGTAGAAATAATGGTAAGATTCTCTGGTTCTTGAAAACGAGCATATTGAAAGGCATATGTGCCTGGGCCAAACCCTACTAATGGTCGTTCCTGAAACATTTGTAAGGCACACGACCACCGATTTAAACGTTCTAAATTTGAAGCGTCAGTTGAAACATTTGCCGCACTTTGAAAACGTTCTCCAAACTCTTCAGTAGTATGTTCATATTTATTACGAGCTAATTCCATTTGAATTTTATCCCATGAGAAGAATAAAATTACGGCAACAGTCAATGTTGAGTATATCAATAAAGAAAGTTTTACTCTAAAATATATAACAGCTAATATCCCTAATGCAGCTATTATACTTAGCCATGCCGCTCTTGTATATGAAAAATAAAGGGCAATCAAATTAACTATAAACAAAAAAAGCAATGTTGCTTGAACCAGAGGGGCATGCTTTTTAGACAAATATAAACCAACAATTAGCGGCATTGTAAAAGCTACCATTGCTCCGTAAATTGTATGATCTTTGAAAAATGGCCACATTACCCAATGCCCTTCTTTTTCACCAAAACCATAAGAAGCATGAACAACTAAAGTATATGTCATTACTATGGTCATGCCAATGATAAACAACCAAATAAACCTTTGAATATTAACTCGTTTTGCAAAAACTAATGTTCCTAATAAAAAAATAGGTATCAAAAACCATAATCGAGCTAGTAAGAATTTAAACGAAACAACTGGCATTTCACTTGTAATAGATGTAAAGAAAACCCAAAACAAATAAAATGAAAGTGCCCAAAGGATAGGGTTTTTCCATATCAATCTATTGTAAATTGGTTTTCTGATATTGAGCATCAACACCATGAGCATCAATCCAAATAATATGGGTTCAGTTGGAATAAATAAACCTAAACTATCTGTATACTCTTCAATGTTAACCGATAAAGGTGTCAAAAAAGCGAGTCCTAAAAATGTCCATTCCGTATAATATATCGCAAAATAGATTGCTATTAACCCCATTGAAAACAAACTTAAAAAAGCTTGATCTATCCATATTAAATAGACAGCTAACAATAAATAAACGAACCCAAAAAGGTAAATTTTAGTTGACCCGCTGAACAAGATTAAGCTGCTTTTTTCAATTCCTTGATGCGTTCATTAATCAATAAAGCAAATACCATAAAGACAAAAGAACCAATTACCGCTAATAAAACAATGATCATTCTTTTTGGCTTATCTTTCTTATCTGCTTTAACCGCTCTTTCAACAATGAATTTGTGGGTAAAGTTGGCATAGGCATCTGATTCTGCTTGTTCATATGAATCTAAGAACTTTTCCATCTTAATAATTTTCTCATCTCGCATTTGTTCTAATCCATCGAACTTTGCACCATACTTTAAATTGACATCAATTTGTTGTTTTAAAAATTGACGATCAGCACTTGTTTTAGCTTCAATGTATGCTGTATACAAGTTTGTTCTTCCTTCAATGGAAATAACTCCCATATCAGCCAAAGAATCTAACTGAATTAATACGTTTTGTAGATCTTTCTCAAGCAATTGCTTTTTTCTAAGGTTGACTTCAAAAGCAGGAACAGTTCTTTCTAAAACCATGTTATTCTTTACCGTATCAATCAAGTCAACGATTTTATTAGCAATTTCTGCTGCTAGTTCTGGTTGTTCGTCTAGTACATCAATCTGAATGGATCCATATTTAGTTCGTGTAAACCTAATGTGACCATCATACTCTTTCATTAATTTATAATTACGATTCTTGTCGTTTGGATCAATATCGTAATGCTTCATCAAATCAAATCGTTGGATTACTCGATTACGAATACGAGAAGATTGTAAAATTTGTACCAATTGCTCTGCTTGATCTTCTTCTCCGAAATCCATTGAAGAAGCTTTTGCATTTCTTTGTTCAGAGAATGACACCGTACTTGTTGCTGTTGGGAAAACAATAGCTGTGGAAAGAAATAGAGGTTTCATCATTAACGATATTACAATTGCAACAATTGCAGTAATACCGGAAGTTAGTATTAATACTTTACGTTTTTTCCAAACAAATAATAGTAGGTTTTGTCTCTCTTGATTGAAGGTTTCCATCGGATTTGTTTCGTTCATTAGCTAACTATTTGTTTTCAAAAATAAATGAATAATTTGGAATAACGGAGAAAAAAAGGGGATATTGCTTTTGATAATTTTTTCAAAATTTCACTCTTACTTTTTTATCCTCAAAAGATAAATTAAAAATTAATCGCTATTGGCCTTTATATGAAGTGTTTCTTTTGTGTCAAAACAAAAGAAATTCGTTTTACTTTTTTCTTTGTATCTTTGCATTCTAAAATTAAAAATACTTCATATGTCTAAGCTTGTTACTTTGAATGAATTTATCATGGATCGTCAACACGAATTTCCGTTTGCAACAGGTGAGTTATCCCGATTATTAAATGACATCGCAGTTGCTTCTAAAATTGTAGCTCGTGATGTTCGACGCGCTGGTTTAGTTGATGCTATTCAAGGAGCTCAAGGTGAAGTTAATGTTCAAGGAGAAGCACAACAAAAATTAGATGTAGTTGCTGATAACCAATTCATCAAAATGTTTGAAGCTGGAGGTGAAGTTTGTGGTATTGCTTCAGAAGAAAATGATGATTTTGTTGCTTTCGATAACAAAAGTTCAAAACAAGGTAAATATGTTGTTTTATTTGATCCATTGGATGGTTCTTCAAATATTGATGTAAATGTTTCTATAGGGACAATATTTTCCGTTTACAGAAGAACAAGTGAAATTGGTGATTTAGCAACCTTAGAAGACATGTTACAAAGCGGAGCTGAACAAGTTGCTGCTGGTTATGTTGTTTATGGTTCATCTACAATGTTGGTTTATACAACTGGTAAAGGAGTTAATGGGTTTACATTAGACCCGTCAATTGGAGAGTTCTGTTTATCTCACCCAAACATGAAGATGCCTGAAATTGGTAAACAATACTCTATGAATGAAGGTAATATTCATATCTGTGAAAAAGGGATCCAAGATTTTATTGCTCATTGCCAAGAATTTGACCCAGCAACAAATAGACCTTATTCAGGTAGGTATATCGGCTCGCTCGTGGCTGATTTCCATAGAATCTTAATCAAAGGTGGAATATATATTTATCCAGACACAAAAAATCATCCAGAAGGACGCTTACGTTTGATTTATGAATGTAACCCTTTAGCTTTCTTGGCTGAACAAGCTGGTGGTGTAGCTACAACTGGAAGAAAAAGAATTTTAGATATCAAACCTGAAAAATTACACCAACGTGTACCTTACATCATAGGTTCAAAATTAATGGTTGAAAGGGTTCAAAATTTAATTGAATCGAGCAAAGTTGAAGAAGGTCATTTCTTAGTTAAATAAACACCTTTTTTGTTGAGTCTTTTGACCAAACTTGTAATTTAAGAACTAAGAATTATGCACGCTGAGTATCTACTCTTTTCTTGTTTTTCTTAAGGTAGGTTTTAATTATTGGATTAGCAGCAACAACTAAAATGATAATTAACGCACCTGTGTAAAATGATACGCCAAGTTTTTCATTTTCTTGTAAGATAAATATAGCTAATACCATCGTATAAACCGGTTCTAAATTTATACTCAAAGTTACCGTAAAAGCACCAAGGTGTTTTATCGCATTAATTGATGCAATAAAAGCAAATGATGTACAAATTAAACCTAAGAATAATAACCATAATAAATCTGAAGTCGTCATTTCAAACAATGTAGAGTCTGCTTTTCCCTGGAATAAAAAGATTATTGTGATAAAAACAAAACCTGTAAATAATTCATAAAAAGTCATTGTAGAAGAACTAGTTTCTTTAACTAATTTTCCATTAAAAACTGAAAACAAAGCCGCTAATAATCCTGAAAATAAACCATAAGCTAAAGCTTCAAATTCAGTTGGATCAAAATCATTAGTAACAACATATATCCCTCCTATCACTAGTAATCCTAATAAAAACTCTATTTTAGAAAACTTTTGTTTCATTACGATTGGGTTCAACCATGTTACATGCAAAGTTGCTGTAGACAAACATAAAATACCAAGAGAAGCTGTTGATAATTGAATTGATTTGTAAAATGTTAACCAATGGACAGCAACAAGTAATCCTACTCCCATTAACTTTAATAGAGTCTTGAAACTATTTACTCGGATTGATTTTTTGATTAAGATGAAATAAACACCTAAACCAATTAATGCAAATAATAACCTATTCCATACAATATGATAAAAATCTAAATGGATTAGTTTCCCAAGAATTCCAGTAAAACCCCAAAGGAAAACAATAGCATGTAATAAAATGTGATTTTTATATTTTTCTAACATGTACGTAATTAATAACACACAAATATAAGCTAGAAACTTTTATCAACAGGTATTTTAAATGTCCAAAAAAAATCAATCAGACAAATTCACGAGAATTTTACGCAATTATGATTGTTTTAAACGTTTAACAACACTTAAGGCTTCCACAGACATGAAGAAAAATAACGGAATTAAAATTGATAATTTATGAAGCAATGATAGTTTCAAATCAGCTAGGTTTCCACCTAAAAAAACGACCATAAAAACACCCATTTTCAAAAATATTCCAACTAAAAAGCCATATCCTGCAGATGCAGGCATTATTTTAAATAAATATTCAACTCCAGAAATGATAATAACAGCTGCAATAGCAAAAAACAAGTAAATACCTAACAAAGAGTAAGGTAGTTTATTATCTAACATTTGTAATACAAAATAATGTAATAAGAAAGTTAAGATCCCTCCTATCAAACTAATTAAATTGTACTTAATTAAATGCTTCTTCATCTTATTTTTTATCTTCTTCGTTTGACATTTTAATTACTTGTCGAATGACTGAATAAGTCGACCCGAAAACCGCAAACAAAGTTAATCCTTTATCATAAGAAAATGATTCTGTGCCATATTTATTATCCAACCAAACACCAATTAAATGTGCAAAATAGATAATTAATCCCATTTGCAATCCCATTGAAGAAAACTTCAACCATGGCGCAGTTTGTTTTTTTGGTTTCTTTCCCATTGTTTTTTGATTAAATTAAGAAAAAAGTAAAAAATGAAAATATGCTTTTTACTGTATCCTCCAAATTTAATGTAATATCTGTTACAAACTAAATCTTAATAACGAATTATATTTGTTAAAATTTTTGTTTATGTCAGATAAAAAAGCACATTGGGAAAAAATTTACAGAACTAAAGATGATTATGAGGTAAGTTGGTACCAAGAAGTACCGAAAGAGTCTTTGGAGTTGGTTGCTTCTCTTAATTTAGATAAAGTAAACTCCAAAATCATCGATATTGGCGGTGGTAATTCTAATTTTACTGCGGAATTATTGAATCAGGAATATACCGACATAACTCTGTTAGATATTTCTCAAAAAGCATT
>CAZOLZ010000008.1:0-56357 GCA_964580965.1 uncultured Flavobacteriales bacterium
GCTTTTTTTGTTTTAAATAACCTATCATCATATAAAGATAAATGGTTAAAAGCCTTTAAAACCCTAAGTTAAATCTTTAACTGAGTGCCTATAAGTCAACTAAACGAGAAGAATAAAAAGACTCATTTATTGTGGTAGAATATAATATGTATCCTGTAATTAAAAAATTAAGACGTTATTTTTTTTGATTATATTTTAATCTTTACTTTGATTAATTATTAATCATTTGTATTTTTGATTAAAATTTGAATCATGAATATTCTTCAATCTACCTCTCTTGATATTTATAAAGCGGTTAATAATACATTATTAGAATTACCTGTAATTAATGCTGGAATTAGTGCTGGTTTTCCTTCGCCTGCAATGGATTTTATTGATGTAAGTATTGATATGAATAATTACTTAATCAAACGTCCTACAGCTACATTTTACGGCCGGGTAAAAGGTGTTTCAATGAAAAATTGTGGAATTGATGACGGCGATTTATTAGTGATAGATAAAAGTATCCCTCCTTCGAATAACAAAATTGCAGTTTGTTATATTGATGGTGAGTTTACAGTAAAGCGAATTAATGTAAATGAAGGAGCCTGTTGGTTAATCCCTGAAAATAAAAGTTATAAGCCAATTAAAATTACAGAAGATAACGACTTTCAAATTTGGGGAATTGTAACCCATGTAATTAAAACATTTTAAAATGTTCGCTTTAGTTGATTGTAATAATTTTTACGCTTCATGTGAACGAGTATTTAATCCGTCTTTGATTGGGAAACCTATTGTCGTTCTATCAAATAATGACGGTTGTGTTATTGCACGAAGTAATGAAGCAAAAGAATTAGGTATTCCAATGGGAGCGCCAGCATATCAATTTGAAGAGTTATTTACAAAAAAAAATGTAGCTGTCTTTTCAGCGAATTTTGCACTTTATGGCGATATGAGCCATCGAGTAATGACAATCTTACAAGATTTTAGTCCTGATTGTGAAATTTACAGTATTGATGAAGCATTTTTAAAAATGGAAGGCTTTAACTATGTGGATTTACATAAGTATGCTGTTGAAATTCATCTTCGTGTGAAACAGTGGACAGGTGTACCTATTTGTATTGGAATAGCACCAACTAAAGCATTAGCAAAAGTTGCAAACCGTATAGCTAAAAAGTTTCCTCAAAAAACTCAAAATGTTTATGTGATTGACTCGGAAGAAAAAAGGTTAAAAGCATTAAAATGGTTGAAAATTGAGGATGTCTGGGGGGTAGGAAGAAAAAACGCTATACGATTGAAAGATGTAGGTATTCGGAATGCTTATGATTTCACAAAGCTGAATGATGCATGGGTTCGTAGAAATCTTTCTGTTGTTGGTTTACGACTAAAACATGATCTACAAGGAATTCCGACTTTAGATTTAGAAGAAGTTAAAGCAAGGAAAAATATCGCAACAACGCGTTCATTTGAAAAAGAAATAAAAGCTTATGAAGAGTTAAAAGAACGTGTAATGACTTTTTCTGTTAGTTGTGCAGAAAAATTGAGACGACAACATTCATTTTGTAATGCATTGGTAGTGTATATTCGAACAAATAGTCATCGTTCAGGATTAGAACAATACCATAACAGTATAGTTGTTAAACTTCCTTTTGCGACAAATTCAAGTATTGAAATAGCAAACTTTGCTTGTAAAGGATTACAAAGAATATTTAAAAAAGGTTATCAGTATAAAAAAGCAGGTGTCATTATTATGGATTTTAAACCTGAAAATGAAATTCAACTGAATTTGTTTGAGAACAGTAATCCGAAACATTTTCCTTTAATGAAAGCAGTTGATCGAATTAATAATCTATTTGGACAGCAAAAAATTAAATTAGCGGGACAAGATCAAAAACGGGTTTGGAAAATGAAACAAGAACGGCTATCTCCAAGATATACAACAAGATTGAGTGATATAATTATTGTTAACGCAAAATGAAGAAAATAATTTGTCTATTCTATATTAAAACGTCTATGTTAAAACTTCAACATTATCTCTATCTTTACCTAAAGTATTTGATATGGAGTTAAGGTTTCAAAATCAATTAATTGAAGCAGGTTGTGACGAGGCGGGGAGAGGTTGTTTAGCAGGACCTGTTGTTGCAGCTAGTGTTATATTACCAAATGATTTTGAACACGAGTGGCTGAATGATTCAAAGCAAGTTTCTGAAAAACGTCGAATAGTTTTACGTGATTTTATCAAAGAACATGCAATTGCTTGGGGTGTTGGAATTGTTTCGCCTCAAGAAATTGATGAAATCAACATTTTAAATGCTAGTTTTTTAGCAATGCATCGTGCAGTTGATGACTTATTTATTAGGCCTGAATTATTAGTTATAGATGGAAATCGATTCAATTCCTATCAAGGAATACCTCATGAATGCATTATTAAAGGAGATGGAAAGTATTTGAATATTGCAGCCGCTTCGATTTTAGCAAAAACATACAGAGATGATATTATGAACGAGTTACATAATGAGTTTCCGATGTATGATTGGAAAAAAAATAAAGGCTACCCGACAAAATTTCACAGAAAAATGATTACTGAATTTGGTGATACAATTTACCATCGTAAATCTTTTAAATTGTTAAAAAGCTAAAACAAACTTACATTTTACTAAAAATTATTTTTTTTAAAAGTATATGATGTTAATTAATCGTAAATAAATGATTGTTTATCTATTAATTAGATTTATTCATTATATACATTTTTGTTCTTTTATAAAATTTGAACTAAATTCGCGACGATTTAAATCAAAAAAGTAATTTATGTATCAAAAGACACTTAAAAGATTGTTTTTTCTTTCTATAATTTTGGGAGGACTTTCTTTTTTATCAAGCTGTAAGAAGGATGTAACAAAAATAGCGTCTACAGGTTGGAACCCTAATCTAGCAGTACCGGTAGGAGAGGCTAATTTTGAAATTTCAACATTATTAGAGAACATAGATAGTTCTATTGTAGTAGGTTCTTCAGGAGAAATTTCAATTGCATTTGAAGAAACATTAGATTCAATTAGTTCTTCAGATGTAATAGTTTTAGATGATTACAGTCAATCATTTGATTTAACACCTTCAGGTTTGGCTACTACACCTATTTTCACATCGGGATCTACTTATTCAGCTACATCTCCTATATCAACAGCTTATACAGCTCCAAATGGAGTTGAAATCAATGCTGTTAATTTTAAATCGGGACAAATCAATTTTACTGTCACTTCAGATTTTCAACATGATATTGATTTAATAATTACAATAGACGATATTTTTATTAATGGTTCAGCGTTATCTGAAACTGTTGCAATGGTTTATACAGGTAGTTTGCCTGTTGTTAAGAATGTAAGTGTTGATTTAGCAGGAGCAACTGCCGATTTTACTTCGGGTAATACTCAAATTAATACATTATCAGGCTCTATTGATGCGACTTTCACAGCTTCTGGAACACCTGGAAACCCAATCTTAGGAACAGAGTCGTTAACTATGGATCTTGATCTTGTTAATTTAGAATATGAAAATATTACGGGGTACTTTGGTCAAGAAACATTGACAACTATATCAGATTCAGTTTTATTTAAGCTATTTCAAAATTCTGAAATGTCAGGAAATATTGCTTTTTCAAATCCTAGTTTAACGTTTAACATTCAAAATTCATTTGGAATACCTGTTGATTTGAACTTATCAAATTTTAAAACGATTGATTCGACTTCGGGTGAATCTACAGATATGATTTTAGCAACAAACATAATAAACTTGAATACACCAAGTGTGATAGGAAATTCAGCTTTAACTTCTTTCACTATAAATAAAGATAATACTACGAATATTGAAACCCTAATAGGTACTAAACCAAGATATTTGAAATTTGATTTTTCTGCTTCCACAAATCCATTAGGGAATACAGGTACTTTAAATTTTTTAGAGTCAGATAGTAAGATTGTTGTTAATGCAGCTCTAGATTTACCATTTGAAGGAAGTGCTTCAGGTATTGCTGCTGGTGATACATTAGATTTTAGTTTTGAAAATGATGTAGATATTGTAGAGTCAGTTATGTTCAGGTTGAATGTAGATAATGGTTTTCCGGTATCGTTTAAAGGACAAGGTAAATTTGTTGATGAAAATTACAATACGGTATTTACTTTGTTTACAACTCCAACAGAAGTTGTAAAAGCTGCACCTGTTAATAACACAACAGGAAAGGTAAACGGTACTTCATCTAAAATAACTGATATATCAATTGATGAAAATAAGATTCAATTATTAAATCAAGTAAAGCATATTATTATTGAAGGCACTGTTGATACAACTGACCCAAGTAATACAAATGTTAAATTTTACGACAGTTATTCAATTTCTTTGAAATTAGGAATGCAAGTCAAATTACAAAATTAATTCAATAACAATGAAAATGAATAAAAACATTATTATCGCTATTTTAACAATTGGATTAGTATTGTCTTTCAAATCAATAGCTCAGAAAAACTTTACGATGTACCACTTGGGAAGTACTCCTCAGTCAAATTATTTAAACCCTGGATTTAAACAGGAGAATAGAGTCTATGTTTCTTTGCCTTTAGGTATGCAAAACATCTCTTTTATGAACTCAGGTTTTAAATTGAATGATGCTTTAGAAACTAGAAATCAAGATGACTCTTTAGTATTTAATCCTCAAAAAGCAATAGCTTCAATGAAGGATTTGAATTATTTAAATTTTGAAATGTCTAATGAGATTTTTGGTTTAGGCATCAAGGTCAAACAAAACTTCTTTTCATTAAATATTACAAATCGTTTTCAAACAAGATTTTCATATCCTCAAGACTTATTGGAGTTAGCGCTTGAAGGTAATGGAAATGATTTATTGGGAGAAAGAGCATCTATAGATGGTTTAGGTTTGAATTTTTCTTCATATATAGAGTATGGATTAGGGTTTAATAGGACTATAAATGAAAAATTATCTGTAGGTGGTAGATTAAAGTTATTATCAGGTGTAGCGAATTTAAATACAGCAAAAAGTAAACTAGGTTTAACTACTGATGAAACAACTTTTGCTTTAACAATTGACGGATCATCAGAAATTAACACATCAAATATTTCTCCTTTTACAGATAGTACGGTTAGTTATAATCCATTTCCATCGTTATTTAATTTTGGGAATTTTGGAATGGGATTAGATTTAGGTGCCTCTTATGATTATAATGAAAAGTGGAATTTTAATGCGAGTATTTTAGATTTAGGATGGATTAAATGGAAATCAAACGTATCGAATTATATTTCTAATGATGTTAATTATACATTCGAAGGAGTAAATCTAAATCAAGCATTAGACAGTGTTGATATCGGAGGTGAATTATCTGATACAGTACAAACAATATTTAATCAAACAGAGACAAATGATGCTTATTCAACAGCTTTACGGACAAAGTTTTATTTAGGTTCGAAGTATAAAATTAACGATTATTTTTCTGCAAGTGCTTTAATGTACAATGAGATAATTGGTCAAAACTATAATGTTGGACTATCTGTAGCAGGAAATGTTAACGTTAAAAGATGGTTAGGATTTTCAGTGAATTATTCAACTTACGGTAGATCATTTAATAATTTTGGATTAGGTATAAATATGAATGGAGGTCCAATTCAAGCTTATTTTATGACTGATAATATAGCTGCTTTTGTAAATCCTCAATCTGCAAGACATGTTCATGTTTCATTTGGAATAAATGTTTTAGTAGGACCCAAAAAAGATAAGGATAAAAAAGAAAAAATAGCTGATAAAGTTAAGTTAGAATCTTCAAAGAAAGATGATAAAACTGATCCCTCAGTAGAATCTACTCCGCCTAAACAAATGAATCAAGAAAATAATTAATAATTTTAAGCTCAGCATTAGTTGGGCTTTTTTTATGAAGAAAATTAAAAATAAATATATATTAAGTGTTTTAACAGGTACATTACTTTTCTTAGCATATCCATTTACAGGAAGTATAACTCCTTTCATTTTTATAGCTTTAGCACCACTTTTATATGTTGAAGATCAATTAAAAAATGTTCAAAAGTCTTTTTTTAAGGTATTAAAATTTTCATGGATTTCTTTTTTGATTTATAATATTGGGTCAACATGGTGGATATGGAATGCAAGTGAAGGAGGTGCTATTTTTGCAATCGTATTGAATGCATTTTTAATGGCTTTATTCTTTTCTTTTTATCACTATTTGAGTAAGAAATCAAATTCTAAATATTCCATTTTCTTTTTGATTCCTATTTGGATTTCGTTTGAATATTTTCATTATCAATGGGAATTATCTTGGCCTTGGTTGAATTTTGGAAATGTATTTTCTTTGCAGATTAAATGGATTCAATGGTTTGAGTATACAGGTGTTTTAGGAGGTACTCTTTGGGTTTTACTGATTAACATTTTATTATTTAAGATTATAAGTGCAGAGTTACGTTTAAAAAGGGCGGTAGTTTACCTTACGATATTCCTAATAATACCATTTACAATTTCATTTTATAAGTATTATACTTTTAATGAAGTAGGGGAAGAGAAAGAAATAGTCTTATTACAACCAAATATAGATCCTTATACAGAAAAATTTTCTAGCGATATTTATTCTCAAATGAATAAGATGTATCTTATTGCTGACAGTATAATTACGCCTCAAACAGATTTAATTGTAGCTCCAGAGACAGCAATTAGTCAACCTTTTTGGGAGAATAATTTTCAACAAACTTCATTATACAACTCTATAAATTCCAAAGTAAATAACTGGCGGATCCCTTTTCTGACTGGTGCATCGACGTTAAGATTTTTTAAGTCTAAAAAATCTTCTGTTTCGAGGCTTTTATCTGATGGGTCAGGGTATTATGAAAGTTATAATACCTCTGTCTTGTTTGAAATGGATAAATCTCCAAAATACATACATAAATCAAAGCTTGTTTTAGGAGTTGAGAAAATTCCATTTAATACTATTTTTCCATGGTTAGAAAATTTGGCTTTAAATTTTGGTGGTTCTTCTGGTTCTTTAGGAATTGAAGATTCTACAAAAATCTTTTCTTTAAAAAATATGAAAATGGCTGCTACAGTTTGTTACGAGTCAGTATACGGAGGTTTTGTTGCAGCACAAGTTGAAAAAGGTGCTGAATTTATATCAATAATAACAAATGATGGATGGTGGGGTGATACTCCTGGATATAAACAGCATGCTAGCTTTGCAAGATTAAGAGCTATTGAGAATAGAAGGTGTATTGTAAGATCTGCAAATACAGGTCAATCTTGTATAGTTAATCAAAAAGGAGATATTTTACATCAAACTCCTTATTGGGAAGAAGCTGGATTTAATGCTAAAATTAAAATAAATAATAAGCTAACTTTTTATTCAAGTTTTGGTGATTATTTAGGTTGGTTGGGAGTGTTTTCATTTGTTTTAATAATCTTGAAGTTTGTTTTAGACAGCATGAAAAAATAAGGTGTTTGTTTAAAACACCTTATTTTTTTAATATTATTTTTCTAATATACGAGTTGTATTCCTGTATAATTCTCAGGAGAAATTGCTTTTAATTCAATTTTAAGCTCATCTGAAACTTCTAAAGTATCAATAAATGAATGGACTGATTCTTTTGTAACCTTTTCATTTTTCCGTGTCAAGCCTTTTAATGCCTCATATGGTTTTGGGAAACCTTCACGTCTTAAAATTGTTTGGATAGCTTCTGCCACAACAGCCCAATTGTTTTCCAAATCAAAAGCAATTGCATCTTGATTTAAAAGTAGTTTATTTAAACCATTTAATGTAGCTTTAATTGCTATAAAAGTATGTGCAATTGGCATTCCGATTGTTCTTAAAACAGTAGAGTCTGTTAAGTCTCTTTGAAGTCTAGAAACAGGTAGTTTAATAGCTAAATGTTCAAATAGAGCATTGGCAATTCCAACATTTCCTTCAGAATTCTCAAAATCAATAGGGTTTACTTTATGAGGCATAGCTGAGGACCCTATCTCACCTTCTTTTAACTTTTGTTTGAAATATTCCATCATGATATATGTCCACATATCTCGATCCAAATCTAAGATTATTGTATTGATTCTTTTTATGCAATCAAAAAGAGCTGCAAGATTATCATAATGGTCAATTTGAGTAGTTGTTTGGTTACGGTCCAAACCTAAAATATTGTTTACGAAATTATTACCGAAATCAATCCAATTGTGAGAAGGAAAAGCTACATGGTGCGCATTTAAATTACCAGTTGCTCCACCAAATTTTGCTGAGTAAGGAATACTTTTTAATTGGTTTACTTGTTTTTCAAGGCGTTCAGAAAAAACTTGAATTTCTTTACCAAGTCGAGTAGGAGAAGCCGGTTGGCCATGAGTTTTTGCCAGCATAGCAATATCTTTCCAATCAACCTTTAATTCGTTTAGTTTATCTATTAAAGATTGAATAAGCGGTAAATAACTTTCTTCTATAGCGTCTTTTAAAGATAAAGGAATAGATGTATTGTTAATATCTTGAGAAGTTAAACCAAAATGAATAAATTCTAGATATTTATCAAATCCTAATGCCGTTAATTTTTCTTTCAAGAAATACTCAACAGCTTTAACATCATGATTAGTTACTTTTTCAATGCTCTTAATTGCATTGGCATCTTCTTCTGAAAAGTTTTCAACAATCGCACGTAACGAGTCAAATTGATTTTTCGGAAAATCTTTTAAAGGTTCAATACCAGTTTCAACAAGCGCTATAAAGTATTCAACTTCAATTTTTACTCTATATTTAATTAATCCAAACTCAGAAAAATAGGTTTGTAATTCATTAGTTTTGGAATGATACCTTCCATCTATTGGAGATATTGCAGTTAGAGCATTTAAATTCATTTTCAAAATTTTTAGTATAAAATTGGTTAGCAAAGATAGTAAATTAATATCCTTTTAGGATTAATCATAAGTTCATTGTTAGTAAATAGTTACTCAATTGAATTTATTTGAATTAAAAGGTTTACTTTTGTTCTTTGTATAAGATTACAAATTATATTATGTCATGAAATTAAGATTAGTTATTTGTTTTTTGGTTATTTCATCATTTGGTTTTTCTATGGGTAACCTACATCCCGAAGATTCAACATCAAATATATTAGATAAATCAGTGGCATTAGTAATGCTAGAGGAAGGAAAACGTTTATTTATTGAAGGTAAAACAAAAGATGCTTTAATTCAATTTCGTCTAGTTCAATTGAAAGATCCAAATAGCTGGAGACCATATTTTTGGATTGCTAATTGTCATTTTGCATTATCAAATTTTGGTTTTGCTTTAAAATATGGAAATCAAGCGATATCAAAAAATGTCAAGAATGTTGACCCTGAAGTGTATGAACTGTTGGGTAAAACTTATCATCATTTAAACATTGTTGATTCTGCTATAGTGAATTATGAAAAGGCTTTAAAGTTCATGTCTCAAGTTAGAATTAAAGACTTAAAGATTCAAACAAGATTAGATGAATGTATTTTTGCTAAAGCACAATACGAAAAAGGGGATACCTTAAAACGTATTAAGCTAGGTAAAGAAGTAAATACAGGTTATGATGAATACGGTGCCTTACTTACATCTGATGGCAAGACGATGTATTTTACAGCAAGAAGGAACGATACTAAAGGAGCTAAAGCTAACCCTGATGATCAAGATTATTTTGAAGATATATACAGAGCTTATTGGAATGAAGAAGATTTGATTTGGGACTCTGTTACTAATAAGATTAATCGAATCAATTCAAATGGTTTCGATTCATTTTCTCACATAGATACAGCCGATCTAAAAGCATTTATTACTGTAAATACTACATCTTTAAAAAGTAGAAAAAAAACAAAAGGATCTGATATCTTTGAAATAGATTTTTCAAATAAAGGGAAGTGGTCAACGCCCAAACCAATAAAAAGTAAATACATTAATTCTAGTTTTTTTGATGGAGCACCATCTGTAACTGCAGATGGTAATACAATGTATTTTGTTTCTGATAGAAAAGGGAAAAAACGCTCTACTGATATATATGTTGTACAAAAGATTAGTGAAAAAGAATGGGGTGAGCCAGTTGTGCTAAGTGATAGCGTAAATACTGAAGATAGTGAAACAACTCCTTTTATAACTCCTGACGGAAGATATTTATTCTTCAGTTCAAAAGGTCATTTAGGTATGGGAGGATATGACATTTTTGTAGCTGAAAATTTAGGTGATGGTAATTGGACTAAAGCTGTTAATTTAGGATGTGAATTCAATACCGTCAATAGTGATACTCATTTTAAATATTATATCAATTTAGAAAAAGCATTCTTATCTGGAACTGAAATTATTGGAAATAAATCAAGTGTTGATATTTTTCAAGTAGATATGTCAAATTATTCATATCCTAGTTTCGACTAAACTTGTTGTGAAACGTTACTTTATTGAAATTTCATATAATGGTGAATTGTATCATGGTTGGCAAGTACAGCCAAATGCTGTATCAGTTCAAGAGGAAATCGAAACAGTTTTAACACGATTAAACTCCAATTCTAAGGTTGATATTGTTGGTTGTGGAAGGACAGATGCTGGAGTGCATGCTCATCATTACATTTTTCATGTAGACCTCGATCTAAAATTAACATTCTCTGATTTTTTATTTAAAGCTAATAAAATGTTATCTGATAATATTAGTTTTCATAATATTTGTGAGGTCGAAGAAGTTAAACACGCTCGTTTTTCTGCAAAAAAAAGGACTTATCGTTATTTTATACATAATAAAAAGAATCCCTTTAAGCATAAGTTATCATGGTATAATTCAAAGTCATTTAATCTGGAGAAGATGAATGAATCAGCATCTCTATTAATAGGAACTAAAGATTTCACATCTTTTTCAAAAGTAAATACGGATGTAAAAACTAATATTTGTTCAGTTTATGAAGCCAAATGGGTTAAAGTCAATGAAAATGAATTTTACTTTGAAATTTCAGCAGATCGTTTTTTAAGAAACATGGTTCGTGCTATAGTTGGTACTTTATTAGAAGTTGGGATAGAAAATATTGAACCTGATCATATAGAAACTATTTTGAAATTAAAAGATAGGGGAGAAGCAGCTTTATCTGTACCTGCTCATGGTTTATTTCTTTGGGAAATAATTTATTAACCTTTTGAAATAATGTGAATATCTCTTTGAGGAAAAGGAATAACAATTTTATATTCTCTAAATAGTCGATCGATTTCCATTCTGATATCAGATTTATAAAAATTGATATCCCAACTTTGATCAGCCCAAAATAATAGTTCGATATCTATGCCGTTATCACCAAAATTGGCTAATCTTACATCAACAGGCATATTTTTCCTAACTCTGGGATGGCTTAAAGCGGCTTGTTTTAACAATCGGCTGACTAATTGAGTATCAGTTCCATAGGCAATATTTAATTTGATGATAAAGCGGGATAATTCAGTTCCATGGGACCAATTTTCAATATGTTCTTGAGTTAATTTATTGTTTGGAATGATTAAAACATTTCCATCTCTAGTTTCGATATGTGTAGTTCTAACATTTATTTTTAGAATTTTGGCAACAATCGGTTGAGTTGTTCCTGAATTACTTATTTCAATGATATCTCCTACTCTCAGATTACCTTCAAACAATAAAACAATTCCCGAAAACATATCTTTAAATACATCTTGGAGTCCTAAACCAAGTCCAACCAGTAAAGCAGCGGAACCAGTTAAAAGGAAGGCGATCTGAATATCCAGCGCTTTTAATGAGATAAAAAAGGCAATTATTGAAACAACATATTTCGTTAATTGGAGGTAAACATATTCAGATCCCTCGTCTATGTTGGGGTGATCCTTAAAATATCTTGAGATATATAATTTTGAAAGATTGATTATAATTCTTGCTGAAAAATAGATTGCAATAACAGCAATTAAGTTATAAAATCTGAGGTTAAAATGTTCAGAATCAATAAAATTATGGTTTAAAAAATCTATAAATGTAATGTTATTATTATTGACTTTAAGACTTGAAATAGCAATGTAAAATGCCAAAAGATAAACACTCTGACTAAGTAATCGTAGCCATGTGATTTTTTGACCGTCAACTTTGATATTTGCCTGATTTAACATTTCTTTTAAGAGCTTGTGAATTGTTTTTTTTGCGAATGAAGCACTTATAAAAATGATAAGAAAGACAATTATATTCCAACTATTAATTTCGTAAGGTCCAAATTGAAAAAGTGTTTTACTTAACATATTATCTTGTAATTCGTCCTAATAATTCAGAAAATATTTTCGCAATTTGATCTAAATTCATTTTATCCAAGATTAAATCAGTAATCTCATCTTCTGATTCAGTTATAGCTAGTTTAGTTTCAATAATAGCTATCTCAGCTTTAATTTTCGATAATTTAAAATCATAAATAGCACTTAGAATCGCATTCGGTAACCGGTCAAACTCTGTGTCTGTATCAATATTATGTTTAGAAATCCATTGAGGGCTTAATTCATTTTTTTCTGTTTCAATATCAGAAACAAACTTTACAATGTCTTGGTCTTCATGCCTTTGAAAAAAACTAGACTTGTAAAGTGTTTTTTCACTTAATCCTTCTAAAATAATTTGATGTATTTTATTGTAAAGTGGTGTTATAAATACCAATTCATCCTTGTCTAATTCATGACAAATTAATTCAGCAACACTTGTTTCAATTTTACATTTTTTTCCATCTTCATCTAAGTGTTCTGTTTCTACTGCGAACGCCCCATATTTTACAAGTTTTCTAATCAGTTCAAACTCTTTGTTTGTTTCATCATTTTTTTGTTCAAATTCAGAAGTGTTTTTTTGTTCAACTGTTGGTCTTTGTATGTTATGAACTGGAATTTCCTCAACATCTGTATTTTGATATCTATTTCCTTTTAAAATTTCAGATTTTCTGATTTTGTTAAGTTCGCTCAAGATAATGGATTCATCAACTTCAAATCTTGAAGCAATATCTTTCGAGTATAGCGTCCTTGCAATTTGATCAGGAATTAAAGCAATTGAATTTACAATTTCTTTGATGAGGTTAGCTTTTTGTAAAGGATCATTGTCGTGATCTTTAAGTAAGATATCAGATTTAAATGAAACAAAATTTTGTTTATTTTCATCAAGAAAAAGATTCAATTCATTTGATGAAACTTTTTTTGAATATGAATCAGGATCTTCTCCCTCGGGGAATAAAATGACATTTACATTCATTCCTTCCTGAAGTATCAAATCAATACCTCTAAAAGAAGCTTTAATCCCGGCGGCATCTCCATCATATAATATTGTTATGTTATCAGTATATCGCTTTATTAGTTTAATTTGTTCTTTTGTAAGGGATGTTCCTGATGAAGAAACCACATTCTCTATTCCTGCTTGATGCATACTTATAACATCAGTATACCCTTCACACAAATAGCAATTGTCATATTTAATGATTTCTCCTTTGGCAAAATATAACCCGTAAAGGATTTCACTTTTATTGTAAATGATACTTTCAGGAGAGTTGAAATATTTTGCTATTTTTTTGTCAGTAAATAATGTTCTTCCACCAAAGCCTAGAGTTCTTCCAGTTATTGAGTGAATGGGAAACATAACACGACCTCTGAAAAAGTCAAAATAGCGTTCATCTTTTGATTTAACTAATCCAACTTTTTCTAAATATTCAAGTTTATAATTTTTATAAAGTGCAGCTTTTGTAAAGTCATCACTTTTGTTTAAGCAATACCCCAGCTGAAACTTTTTTATGATGTCATTTCTAAATCCTCTTTCTTGAAAATAAGATAATCCAATAGCTTTTCCTTCTTCACTTTCATGAAGGTTGTTTGAGAAAAAATCTTTAGCAAATTCGTTGATGATGTGAAGACTCTCTCTTTCACTAATAGCAGCAAGCTCTTCTGGAGTAGCAGGTTTTTCTTCGGGGATTTCAATATTATATTTACCTGCAAGCCACTTTAATGCTTCTGGATAACTATAGTGTTCTTTTTCCATTAAAAAAGTAACTACAGTACCACCTTTTCCTGTACTAAAACATTTGAAAATTTGTTTTGCTGGAGAAACAACAAAAGAAGGAGTTTTTTCATCAGTGAATGGACTTAATCCTTTTAGGTTTGACCCTGCACGTTTTAAGTTTACATATTCCCCTATAACTTCTTCAATCCTTGCGGTTTGTAGAATCGTATCAATAATATGTGTTGGTATTTTACCCATTTATTTCTCGATCCTACCGTAATCTTTTTCTTGAATTAAGTTTCCTTTTTCATCGTAATATTTCCAAACCCCAATCATTTGATCATTTTCATATTCACCAACATATCTAAGTGTTCCATTCGGATATTTCACAATTGAATGTGCTGTTCGTTTTCCATTTTCATAGTAAGTGATAGACAACTCTAACCCTGATTCACTATAAAAAACCCATTTCCCTTCGCGTTGTTTTTGATTATTTTGAGCTCCTTGAATTTTAATTTTTTTTCGACCTGGATAATATTCTGTATATATTCCATTCTTTAATTCAATTAAAGTTTTTTCTTCTTTAGGTCTAATTGACTTATTTGGTTGATCTTTCTTTTCTGATGAGCAAGATTCAAAAAAAAATATTGCTAACGATATGATGAAAAAGTAAAGTAGTTTCATTTGTTATTTAGAACGTTCTATTGTATAGTTTACTAGACCTATTAAAGCATTTTTTGCTTTAGAATCCTCAATATGATTAATTTTAGATAGTGCTTGATCTCTTAACTCAATCATTTTTAATTTTGAATATTCAATTCCTCCAGAATCATGAACAAGTTGAATAGCTCTTTTTATAGATTTTTGATCTTCATTTTTATTTTTGATGATGTAGATTAATTCTTTTTTTATTTCTTTACTACAGTTGTTTAAAGTGTAAATTAAGGGTAAAGTTAGTTTTCTTTCCCTAATATCTAAACCAGTTGGTTTTCCGATTTTATCTCCACCACCATAATCAAAAATATCATCTTTTATTTGAAATGCTAGACCAACTAATTCTCCAAATGATCTCATGTTTTCCGATTCATCTAATTTGTTAACAGATAAAGCTGCACTTTCACACACTGTAGAAATTAGTGAAGCAGTTTTTTGGCGAATAATTTCAAAGTATATTTCTTCAGTTATATCAAGTTTTCTTGCTTTTTCAATTTGAAGTAGTTCCCCTTCACTCATTTTACGAACGGCATCTGCAACCACTTTAAGTAAGTCGACATTATTTTTTTCTATTGAAAGAAGAAGAACTCTTGAAAGCATAAAGTCTCCAACAAGAACGGCAATTTTATTTTTCCATAAAGCATTTAAAGAAAAAAAACCACGCCTTTCATTGGCATCATCAACTACATCATCATGGACTAAAGAAGCAGTATGAAGCAGTTCAACTAAAGAAGCAGCGTCATAAGTTTTATCATTTATATCACCTAACATTTTGGCAGATAAAAACAAAAACATTGGACGCATTTGTTTTCCTTTTCTTTTAATGATGTAGTGGGTTATTTTATCAAGTAAAGGGACTTTTGATTGCATACTTTTTCGAAATCTACTTTCGAATTCAACCATTTCACCCTGTATAGGATCCATTATTTCCTTTACTGACATCATATATTACAAATATACATTAACAAATGTAATTTATTTAGTAATGTATTTTCATTTTTTTAAAATTCTACCAAAATTTTGAGTTGATTTATTTTTGTTAGCTAATTGTCCACATGCAGCATCAATATCTTTACCTCTACTCCTTCTAATGTTAACAATTAAATTTTTAGATTCTAGATATTTAGCGAAAGCATCAACATTATTTCGAGAAGCCTGCTGATATATACCATCATCAATAGGGTTGTATTCAATAATATTAATTTTACATGGAACACACTTTGTAAATTCAGCTAGTTCTTTGGCGTCATTTAAGGTGTCATTGAAATCCTTAAAAATGATATATTCAAATGTTACGCGTGATTTAGTTTTTTCATGAAAATACCTCAAAGCATCAGATAGAATAGTGAGGTTGTTAGTTTCATTAATTTCCATGATTTGGTTTCTTTTATCATCATTTGCAGCGTGTAAAGAAAGTGCTAAGTTGAATTTCACTTCATCATCACCAAGTTGTTTAATCATTTTAGCTATGCCAGCTGTTGAAACAGTAATTCGCTTTGGAGACATTTTTAACCCTTCATCAGAGGTGATATATTCAATAGATTTTAGCGTGTTTTTGTAGTTCAATAAAGGTTCTCCCATACCCATATAAACGATATTCGTTAGAGGTGTTTGATACCTTTGATCGGCTTGTTGTTTTAAAAAATAGACTTGATCATAGATTTCACTTGCTGTAAGATTTCTTAAAAGTTTCAATTTTCCTGTGGCACAAAATTTACAAGCTAAACTACACCCAACTTGTGACGATATACAAGCCGTCATTCTTGATGAAGTAGGAATTAATACTCCTTCTATAACTTTATTCTCATCAACAATAAATGCATTTTTTATTGTTTTGTCATTACTGATCTGTGCGTCAGAATGTTTTATTTTGTCAATGAAAAAAAGGTCGTTTAGTTTTTCTCTTAGTTCTTGACTAAGGTTTAACATTTCACCAAATGTTGAAGCGTTTTTTTTCCAAAGCCATTCTGATATCTGTTTTGAACGAAATTTTTTTTCGCCCATTTTTACGATTTCATTTTCGAGTTCCTCTTTTGAAAGTGACCTTATATTAACTTTTTTCGTCTCCATTTTTAAACTTGTATTACAAAACTAACCATTATTATTGTTATTTTTCGGAAATAAAGAATATCAGTTCACAAGTAATGCAAAAAGTTCTATTTATAACTGGAGGCAGTAAAGGTATTGGGAAGGCTTTGTTACATAAATTTCTTTGTAATGGCTTCTTTTGTGTTAATTTTTCTCGTTCCTCCTCGCAAATTAACAATGAAAATTTGAAGGAAGTGTATGTTGATTTGTCTGATAATCAAGGGTTTTTAAATGAATTTCAAAAAAACATTTCTCAAATAGACATCACTAACTGTAAACAATTGATTTTGATTAATAATGCTGGTTTGATAAACCCTATCGATTATGTAGGCGATTTAACTAGTAAAAAAATATTAGATTCGTTTTCTGTGAATTTAACCTCACCAGTTCTATTGACAAATAGCTTTTTGAAAATTTTTCAAGATAAAAACATGGAAAAGTATATTGTCAATATTTCTTCCGGTGCAGCAAATTATGCCATTCAATCATGGTCGATTTATTGCTCAGCAAAGGCTTCATTAGACATGTTTAGTAAAGTTTTGAATGAAGAACAACAGTTTAGGGCCTTTCCTTTTAAAGTGATTACTTTTTACCCTGGTAAAGTTGATACGTCAATGCAATCGACAATTCGTGATGTTCCAAAAGACCGATTTAAGGATGTTGATATCTTTAAACAAGCAAAAATTGAGGGGGAATTATTAACTCCCAAATATGTATCGAATCAAATATTTGATTCGATATTTGATTCTACCAACATTGAATTGATTAGAAGAGTAGTTTAAAAAACTAAAGATAAATCAATAAGCCTATTTGAGTATCCTATTTCATTATCATACCACCCATAGATTTTTACCATCTTACCATTAACATTGGTAAGTAAACTATCAAAAATAGTACTGTGTGTGTTACCAATGATGTCATTAGAAACAATTGGTTCAGAAGTATATTCAAGTATACCTTTAAATCTATTTGAAGCAGCTGATTTAAATGCTGAGTTAATCTCATCAATACTTAGGTTTTTATCAACTATCAAAGTTAGATCAGTAATGGAACCATTTATTGTAGGCACCCTAAATGCACCACCCTCGAACTTACCTTCCAATTCTGGAAAGATTTTAATTAGAGCTTTTGCAGCACCAGTACTAGTTGGTATTATAGATTGATTTGCTGCTCTAGCTCTCCTTAAATCTCTATGGGGTGAGTCCTGAAGCTTTTGGTCAGAGGTGTAACTATGAACGGTTGATATATAAGCACTTTCAATTTTACATAACTCTGAAATAATACTAATCATTGGTGCTGCAGAATTTGAAGTGCAGGATGCATTTGATAATATTAAATCTGATTCAGTTATAAGATGTTGATTGATACCCATTACAATTGTTTTTATTGATGGATCTTTAGCAGGAGCTGAAAGTATAACTTTTTTTGCACCACCCTTTAAATGAAGTTTAGCTTTTTCTTGTGTTAAAAATAATCCTGTTGATTCAATTACAATATCAACTTTGTGTTTGCTCCATGGTATTAACTCAGGGTTTCTTTCGTTGTAAAAAATGATTTTTTTACCATTCTCGAATAAAACAATATTATTATCTATTGTGAATTTTAATTTTAATGTACCATGAATGCTATCGTATTTGAATAAATGCATAAGTGTTTTTGTATCAGCTAAATCATTTACAACTGCAATTTCGATATCTTTTCTAAAAAGTGCTGCTTTTAGAAAATTTCTACCTATTCTCCCGAATCCATTAATACCTAAGATTTTCATAAAAAATACATTTACATAATACAGAGAAGTAAATTTAAAAAAATTGAATCAAAAAGGAACAAAAAAAGAACTTTAAAGTTTATAAAATAGTTTAATAATTATTACGGTTATTATTCTATTAAATTTAATTTTGTAATTCACTAGAATTTAAAATATGGAAACATTAAAATTACAAGAGGTAGCATCTCAAGTTAGAAGAGATATAGTTAGAATGGTATCAGCAGTAAAATCAGGTCACCCAGGAGGTTCTTTAGGTTGTACAGATTTTTTAACAGTGTTGTATTTTCATTCAATGAATCATAGCACTAACTTTTCTATGGATGCAATAAATGAAGATGTTTTCTATTTGTCTAATGGACATATCTCTCCAGTTTTCTATAGTGTTTTAGCTCGTGCAGGATATTTTCCTGTTAAAGAATTAGGAACGTTTAGAAAGATTTCTTCTCGTTTACAGGGACATCCATCTACAGATAAAAATTTACCAGGTGTTAGAATGGCTTCTGGTTCTTTGGGTCAAGGTTTATCAAATGCTTTAGGAACTTGTCAGACTAAGAAATTAAACGGAGATAAATCAATTGTTTATTCGCTTCATGGTGACGGTGAATTACAAGAAGGGCAAATTTGGGAAGCAGCAATGTATGCAAGTGCTAACAAAGTTGATAATATAATTGCTACAATTGATTATAATGGTAGACAAATTGATGGAGATGTTGATGAAGTTTTATCGTTAGGAGATTTGGCACAAAAATGGTTAGCTTTTGGTTGGGAAGTTCTTCACATGGATGGTCATAATATTGATGAGATTAAAACAACAATTGACAAAGCTAAAAGCCTTACAGGAAATGGGAAGCCGATTGTAATTATTATGAAAACAGAAATGGGACAGGGAGTTGATTTCATGATGGGGTCTCATAAATGGCATGGGGTAGCACCAAATGATGAACAGTTGAAGCTTGCCTTAGATCAACTTCCAGAAACATTAGGAGATTATTAATTTGAAGTATTTAATTGGTATAGTATTTTATTTTTGTTTAAATCTTGGGTTTTCTCAAGAGTTAACAAGAATTTTATTTATTCTAGATGCTTCAAATAGTATGAATGCTAAATGGACCCTAGAACAAACAAGAATTCAAGCAGCAAAAGAATTACTAGCTTCTGAAATTGATGGATTGGCTGGGACTCCAAACTTAGAAGTTGCACTTAGAGTTTATGGCCATCAATCACCTATAACGGCAACTTTTCAGGATTGTAACGATACAAAATTAGAAGTTCCTTTTGGGAAAGACAATTACAGTGACATTAAGAATCGAATAAAAACAATCCAGGCTAAAGGTACAACACCAATTGCAAGGTCATTAGAGGCTGCTGCAGGTGATTTTCCAGATCAAAATGCGAGAAATATTATTATACTAATTACTGATGGTGTCGAAGCTTGTGATAATGACCCTTGTATTATTGCTCAAAAGCTTAAGGATAAAGGCATTAAAGTTACCCCTTTCGTCATAGGTTTAGGTATGGATTTATCATATTTGGACAAGTTTAATTGTATTGGGTCTTATTCCGACGCTGAATCTAAAGATGAATTTAAATCTGTTTTAAGTAATGTTGTATCAAAAGCTTTAGTAAATACTACTGTTCAAATTAACCTAAATAATATTTATGATAAACCCAAAGAGACCAATGTTACAATGTTTTTATATGAGTCAGGGACATCTAATTTGAAATATACTTTTACTCACACACTAAATCGATTTGGGGTACCAGATACTTTGATAATGGATCCAAAGTATAAGTATGATTTAGTTGTAAATACTCTACCAAAAATAGAGAAAAAAAATATTGAAATAAAAAGAAATATTCACAATGTAATTGAGCTTGATGCTCCTCAAGGTTATTTGAATGTACAATTTGTAAATGCATCAAGATCTTACCCTTTAGAAACTAGGGTAACTTTAATCAATGATGAAAGAACTATTAATGTTCAACAAGATGGTGTTTCAGATAAATACATTGTAGGTAAATATAAGCTTGAGATTTTGACACTACCTCGTACATACAAATATGTAGAAATTTCACAAAGTAGTACAACAAAAGTCAATATCGATGCACCAGGAAAAATGATTTACAAGTTAAGTTCAACAATTTCTGGTCAAATTTTTATTAAAAATGATAACGGAACCTACGACTGGGTTTGTAATATCGACCCAAAATCGAAGTCGGGTCATTGGCAATTGCAACCTGGTGCTTATGTTTTGATATATCGATATTGGAATGAAACATCGACATTGAATACGATGCAATATGATTTTAGAATAAGTTCAAATAAAACAACTTCGATCAACCTCTAATTAAAAAGAAATAGATAATTAAAAAAAATAATTAAAATGAAAGAATTTGAAATCCTTGGTAATAAAGATACACGCTCAGGTTTTGGTGATGGGCTTCTTGAATTAGCCAAAACTAATGAAAACGTTGTTGCACTTTGTGCTGATTTAACTGGTTCTTTGAAAATGAATGGTTTTCAGAATGAAGTTCCAGACAGATTTTTTCAAGTGGGTATTGCTGAAGCTAATATGATAGGATTAGCTGCAGGAATGACCGTAGGAGGAAAAGTTCCTTACACAGGTACTTTTGCAAACTTTTCCACAGGTAGAGTTTATGATCAAATCAGACAATCTGTAGCATACTCTAAAAAGAATGTAAAAATTTGTGCATCTCATGCTGGTTTAACTTTAGGAGAAGACGGTGCGACTCATCAAATATTAGAAGATATTGGAATGATGAAAATGTTACCGAACATGACAGTTGTTGTACCTTGTGATTACAATCAGACAAAGCAAGCTACAATTGCAATTGCAGATTATGAAGGTCCGGTTTATTTGAGGTTTGGTAGACCTGTTATGCCGATTTTCACAAAAGAAGATAAAGAGTTTATTGTAGGAAAAGCAGATTTATTAATTGAAGGTAAAGATGTTACAATTGTAGCATGTGGACATATGGTTTGGAAATCAATTGAGGCTGCAAAAGAATTAGCTAAAGAAGGGATTTCGGTTGAGTTAATTAATATGCATACAATTAAGCCTTTTGATAAGGATGCATTGTTGAATTCAATTGCTAAAACTCGCTGTGTAGTTTCAGCAGAAGAACATATGGTTAATGGAGGGTTAGGAGATTCAGTTGCTCAAGTTTTAATTCAAAATGATATTGTGCCTCAAGAGTATGTTGCAGTTAACGATTCGTTTGGAGAAAGTGGCGAACCTATGGAATTATTAGCAAAATATAACATTGATACCCCAAATATCATTCAAGCAGCTAAAAAAGCAATTCAAAGAAAATCAAAATAATGACTTCCAGGGTTTCTGATTTTTTAGATATTTTAGGACAAACAAACCCTTCTCCTTATTTAATTCATGTGGAAAAGGCTGAAGGGTTATTTATATATGATAAATCAGGGAAATCATACATAGATATGATTGCTGGAGTTGCCGTTAATAATATAGGACACAGACACCCAAAAGTAATTGAAGCAATTAAAGGTCAATTGGATAAATATCTTCATGTAATGGTTTATGGAGAGTATATCCAAGATGAACCTTTATTATTTGCTCAAAAATTAATAAAACTATTACCTCCAAATTTGAATGCTGTTTATCCTGTTAACTCCGGTACAGAGGCTAATGAAGCAGCATTAAAACTAGCGAAAAGAATTACAGGAAGGACTGAAATTATCTCTTACAGGGGATCGTATCATGGTTCCACTCATGGTTCAATGTCGGTTTCAGGAAATGAACTAAAAAAAATAGCTTTTAGACCTTTATTACCAGATGTGAAATTCCTGCAATTTAACAATGAAATTGATTTATCTGAGATTACGAATAAGACTGCAGGAGTTATTATTGAAACTGTTCAAGGGGATGCTGGTGTAAGAGTACCAACGCATTCTTTTTTACAAAAATTGCGAAAAAGATGTGATGAGGTTGGAGCTAAGTTAATTTTCGATGAAATTCAATGTGGAATGGGGCGTACAGGTAAAATGTTTGCTTTTGAACATTTTAATATTTCTCCGGATATCCTTACGCTTGGTAAGGCTTTAGGAGGAGGTTTACCAATTGGGGCTTTGGTTTCTTCAAAAGAAAATTTAAAAGAATTTACTTATCAACCTATGCTTGGACACATTACAACATTTGGTGGTCATCCATTAATTTGTAGTGCAGCAAGAGCTACATTAGATGTTTTTGAAAAAGAAATAGATTTTAGCGAAGTAGAACGCTTAGGGGAATTATTGGAATCAATTGTATCCCAAAGTAGTGAAATCATTGAAGTCCGAAGGAAAGGGATGATGTTTGCTTTTGATATGGTTTCTTTTGAAAGGGTAGAGAAGGTCGTTAAAAAATGTTTAGAATATGGACTTATAAGTTTTTGGTTTTTATCACACTCATACAGTTTTAGATTATCCCCACCACTAAATATAAATGAAGACCAAATAAAAGAGGCTGGTAATATTATATTAAAGGCAATTAAAAAGACAGCTTAATTAATGAATTTTCTTGGTCATCTCTATTTTTCCAATAATGATTTAACGATTATGAATGCTAATCTTTTTGGAGATTTTGTTAAAGGATCGGATTTATCAAAATTTCCTGAGATAGTCAAACAAGGAATTATTTTACATCGAAAAATAGATGACTTTATTGATAATCACCCAGCTGTAATTGACTTAAGACACAAAATTAATCCTGAATTACCTAAAGTGAGCAGTATTGCTATTGATCTTTTTTTTGATTATTTTCTAGCAAAAAAATGGGATAATTTTCATGAAGTAAGTCTATCGAACTTTATACTTGAATTTTCAAATTTTGAAGATCATAATGACTCTTTCTATTCAAAAGAGTTTAAGTTTGTGAGATCTAAAATGATTCAACAAAATTGGTTGTTAAATTATCGAAAATTAGCAGGTTTAGATTTTGCCTGTAGAGGTTTATCTAGAAGGATTTCTTTTGAAAATCATTTGAAATTTGGTGTTAACGTACTTTTAAATAACTATGAAGAAGTAGAAAATGCTTTTGAGATATTTATGCAAGATGCGCGTAAGATCTTTTATTGAAAATGTATTATAATTTATTCTTAAAAATCTGAAACAAATCTTATTTTTTTAACGTAGAAAATAAGATATATATGACAGAAAAGTATAGACATATAATTAATTCCTTTTTACAAAAACATATTTTATTTCCTTTAACAGGTATATTACTTTTGATTTTTTCGATTGTATCAATTGATAGATATGACCGAACAAAAAATATTGAGAAAAAAAATGTTAAAAAGGTTTTATTTGAAGATGGAGATTTGACCGAAATATTACAGAAAGGAAAATTAAGAGTATTGTTTGAAAATAGTTCTGTTTCTTTTTTCATATACAAAGGAAAGAAAATGGGGTTTGAATATGAGATACTTAATTCGTTTGCTAAAGACTTAGGGGTTGAATTAGAAATTGTTACAGTTGATAACCTTGATAATGCTTTTCATGATCTAAATAATGATTCGGCAGATTTATTAGCTTGTAATTTAACTTACACAAATGATAGGAGTAAAGAAATTACTTTTTCGATTCCATACAACAGAACCAAACAAGTTCTAATTCAACGAAAGCCAAAAAACTGGCAAAAAATGAATACTAAAATTTATCGGAAATCTATTATAAGTGACCCTTCTCAATTGGCAAATAAGAAAGTAAACGTGTGGGGCAACTCTAGTTATTTTTCTCGTTTAAAGAATCTCCAAAATGAAATTGGAGATACAATTTATTTAAAAAAAACTTCTGGAGAAATAGGTGAAGAAGAATTGATTCAAATGGTTTCTGAAGGGTTAATTGATTTTACAGTATGTGATGAGAATATAGCAATGATTAATAAAAGGTTTTATAAGAATATAGATTGCGATTTAGTTTTATCTGTCAAACAAAAAATTGGATTTGGGTTAAGGAAATCAAGTGTTCTTTTAAAGGCTAAACTTGACGAGTGGTTAGAGCGTTATATCCATACCACTTTATTTAAATACATCAAGCACAAATATTTTAACATTGCTTCTTATACCAATAGTAATAATAAGAATTATTCGAGTTTATCTGGAAATATGATTTCAGTTTTTGATAAATACTTTAAGAAGGCTCAAGAAACCTATGGATGGGATTGGAGGTTATTGGCCAGTTTGAGTTATCAAGAATCAAGATTTAATCCAGATGTAGTTTCTTTTGGAGGTTCATTTGGCATGATGCAATTTATGCCTGAGACAGGCTCTTTTTATGAGGTTTATCCTGATTCTCCCCCCGAAATTCAAATCATGGGAGGAGCGAAGAAATTAAAAAAGGATTTTGATTCCTGGAAAGAAATAACTGATGTAAATCAAAGGTATAAATTTACTATAGCAACCTATAATTCAGGAAAAGGTCATATTTTAGATGCAAGAAGATTAGCGGTTAAATATGGTTTGGATCCTAATATTTGGGATGATAACGTTGAAAAAATGATGTTGAATTTATCTAAACGTGAATATTATAAAGACTCTTTAGTAAGAAATGGTGTAGCTAAAGGAAGTGTTACCTATAATTATGTAAGAGAAATTTACAAAAGATATCTTGTTTGGAAGGCTGTTTATAATTAAATGTAAATAGGATTTGAAAAAAAAAATAATCGTAATTCAAGGCCCGACAGCTAGTGGTAAAACCGCATTGGGAGTAGAATTAGCAAAATATTATGATACTGTAGTAGTATCTTCTGATTCACGACAATTTTACAAAGAGATGAGTATTGGCACTGCAAAACCATCTAAAGAAGAAATGTCAAATATTCCTCATTTTTTTATTGATTCTCATTCCATTAATCAGGAGTTGACTGCAGCTTCATACGAGAAGGAAGCATTAACTAAGTTGACAGAATTATTTAAAGAAAAAGATGTTGTTTTATTAGTTGGAGGTTCAGGAATGTATATAGATGCATTATGTGAAGGCTTAGATGATATTCCAGCATCAAAAGAGATAAAAAAACAATTAAATAAAGAGCTTAAAGAGAATGGATTGCAAGTTTTGTTAAGTGAGTTGAAACAAAAGGATCTGGAATATTATGAGACAGTTGATAAATCCAATCCTATGAGAGTAATAAGGGCACTTGAGGCAATTAGATTTTCAGGTAAAACTTATTCAAGTTTTCGTAATAAAAAAAAGATAGAAAGAAGTTTTAAAGTTGTTCGATTTGTAATTAACCATGAACGAACAGTTTTGTATGATCGAATTAACCAAAGAGTGGATCAAATGATTAATGATGGGTTGGTTGATGAAGTGAAATCCCTCGAACGTTATAGGGAATTAGCAGTAATGAAAACAGTTGGTTATTCCGAATTTTTTGATTTTTTCGACAATAAATTAACTCTAGATGAAGCTATTGAAAAAGTTAAGCAAAATACAAGAAGATATGCTAAACGTCAACTAACCTGGTTTAGAAGAAAGGAGTCTGCAGTTTGGTTAAAGTATACGGATATAGAAGGCATGAAAAAAGAAGTTATAGCAGTAATTTCAGCTCTTTAATCACTTTAATTTAAAACATATATTTTTGGAACGATTATTGAATTTTACTCTTTAATTTGATAAACTTTAGCACATGCAAATTCAATTAAATCATATAATTCCGAAACCGTTAGAAAACCTTCCTTTTCATTCTGAAAGTATTTGGGGTAGTGAAATAAATATAACGAGTTCATCGAAAGTTTTGTTAAATGCAAGCAGTGGAAAAGGTAAATCTACTTTTTCATCAATTCTTTATGGAACAAGATTTGATTACAGGGGAACTCTAACTTACGATGGAAAGAATGCTTTTGAATTCACTAAAGAAGAGTGGACTGATTTTAGAAGATGTAAAATTTCAATTGTTTTTCAAGATTTACAATTGTTTCCAAATCTAACGGTTAAAGAAAATTTACTAATAAAAAATTTATTAACAGGTTTTTATGAGGAGGCTCAAATTTTCGAGTTTATTAAAAAAGTTCAATTAGAAGATAAATGGGAAATCCCTTGTGGCATATTATCAATGGGACAACAACAACGAATAGCTATTGTTAGATCTTTTTTACAACCTTTTGAATGGCTGTACTTGGATGAACCTTTTTCTCATCTTGATGAATCAAATTCAACAATATGTCTAAAATTGATAAATGAAGAGGTTGAAAAAAGAAATGCTGGTTTCGTTCTAACTTCGTTGGGGAATAAACATGGATTTGTGTACGATAGAGAATTAAAACTGTAAGCTATGATAAGTAAACTATTGTTTGAAGGTCAAAATAAAAAACAACTTTTGATAGCTTCATTGGGGTTGTTTTTGGGAATTCTTTTTTTGTTAATCTCAATACATTATTGGGTGAAGATTCAAGAAATTGGAAAAGAAGGAGAAGTTTTAGGTACAAATACGCTTATTGTTCAGAAGAAAGTTTCGAATTCAAGTTCCTTAAAATTATCAAAAACAGATTTTTCTTTGAACGAAATTTTAAAAATTAAGTCAGAAAGTTTTATTAAGAATGTTGCTCCAATCAAGAGTAATAATTTTAATGTTTCTTTTCAGACTTCAGATCCACTTGTTCCTTATTTTCGATCTGATATTTTTATTCAAGCATTAGATAAGGAATTCTTAGATATTAAAATAAAGAATTGGACTTGGGATAGTGAGATAGATGAAGTTCCAATGATTATGCCTCGTGAGTTTTTGGTTATGTTAAATACATTTATGAGTGCTAAAGGCATACCTCAAGTTTCAGATGAATTGGCTAAAGAGATCAAATTTCAGTTTAAAATTTGGAATAAGAATAAGGTGAAATATTTTAATGTAAGGATTGTAGGTTTCACTAATGAAGTTAGCTCTGTTTTAGTTCCAATGGAGTTCATGGATTTTTCAGCTGCTAATTTTGGGGGTGAAGAATCTCAAAAGGTTACTCAAGTCATTATTCAAGGCAAAGAGGGTGAATTTGGATTAGTTGAAAAACTTTTAATTAAAAGAGGTTTAGAGCCTAAAAAATCTCAACTTATAGTTGGTAGATTAAAAAGTGTAGTTCAAACACTTTTTATCGTTGTATTAATAATAGCTTTAACAACTTTATTACTTTCTAGTTTGATTCTAATTCAATTTTTACAATTGTTAGTTTCAAGGAATAGTTACAATATTCAAACTCTAATTCGCATAGGTTATGACCATAAAAAGATGATTAAATTATTTGTGAAATATTTAGTTCTTTTCTTTGCTGCAGTTTCTTTTTTTACAATTTTAGTATTTGGATTGGTTAAATTTTCCATAGATGGATTGTTTCAAAAAGGAGGGTTATATTTATCTAATTCATTTTCATTTTTGAGTCTGTTTATTTTATTTTTTGTGTTTTTATTATTTGTCATTTCTGTTTATCGAACAGCAAAAAAAGAGATTTTAAAACATTATCATTAATAATGTTAAAATAGTGTTAATTTTAGTGGCAATTTTAACTGGCGAAAACATTAATCATATTTTTGATAATTAAACTTTTTAAATTATGAGACAAACGTTATTCATTTTTTTTAGCTTATTTATTTCTTTGGGGTTTTCTCAAAAATTAAAATTTAAACTTGAAGGAATAGAGGATACAACTATTTTTCTAGTTAAGTATTTAGGTAAAGGACTTTATTATGCAGATACAGCTGAAATGAAAAATTCATTTGTCGAATTTGATGGGAGTAAACAAGAAGCGGGAATGTTGGCAGTTTTGTTACCAGGTCAAAAATATTTTGAATTCATTTATGACAAAAAAGAAGTTCATTTGGAAACAAAATCACCAAATTTTGTTGAGACAATGAATGTCAAAAAGTCAGAAGACAACAAAGTATTCTATGCATATCTTGATTTTTTAATCAAACAACGAAAAAGGAATAAAGAATTACAAGAAAAAAGAGATCAATCTGAAAAAGATTCTGATGTTTATAACAAGATTCAAAATCAACTTTTGGCTTCAAAAAAAGAGTTGACTAAATATCAAAAAGAATTAGTAGAAACTAATAAAGAACTTTTGGTTTCTAAAATATTAAAAATGGGAATTGATATCGAAATTCCAGAAGCCCCTAAAGATGAAAACGGGGATCAAATAGATTCATTGTTTAATTACCATTATTACAGAGATCATTTCTTTGATAATTTTGATTTTACAGATGACCGTTTGGTTAATTCACCAATGTTTCATACTAGGTTAGAAGCTTATTTTAGTAAAAACATGTTAGTTCAACATTGGGATACCATAATCAAATATTCTTTTAAATTTTGTGATCAATTAGATCCTAAAAGTAAAGCTTTTCAATACAGTGTTGATTGGATTACAAATAACTTTGGTAAGAGTAAAATCATGGGAATGGATAAGGTCTTTGTTATGATGGGAGACCGCTATTATTGCTCTTTAAATGCTGAAGGTAAATCACCAGCATATTGGATGCCTGAAGATAGACTTGAGACTTTATGTGAGAATGTGAAAACAAATTTAAATTTAGTTATGGGGGTTAAACCTCCGAATATTATATTGAGAGATACAACGGATAGTAATTGGAAAGATTTTTACAGTCTGAATTCAGAATATACAGTATTATACTTTTGGGATCCTACTTGTGGTCATTGTAAAAAAACTACTCCTAAGATTCAAAAATTGTATGATGAAAAGTTTAAAACTAGGAATATTGAAGTTTTTGCAATAGGTAAAGCAACTGGTGATGATTTTGAAAAATGGAAGAAGTTTATAAAAGATAATGGATTGACTTTTATTAATGTTGGCGTAACAGAAAGTTTATTCAAAGCAGCAACTGAAAATCCTTATCAATTTATACCGAAATATACAACGATTGAATCATTAAATTATCAATCAACTTATGATATCTATTCTTCTCCTAGAGTTTTTGTTTTGGATAAGGATAAAAAAATAATTGCAAAACAAATTTCTGTATCTCAATTAGAGGACATGTTGGATCATCTTCAAAATATGAAAGATATTCCAAAGTTATTTCCTCCTGACCCTGAGGAAGATGCACAAATGCAAAAGCATTAATTTATGGTAAAGAGAGCTAAATTTATTAGCTCTTTTTTTTAATATTTAATTTAAATAATGACTCACTTAAAATACCTTGTGGTAGTTTTTTTATCGACTTTTTCGATATGTGCTCAACAAAATTATTGGCAACAAAAAGTAGATTACAAAATAGAAGTAGAATTAAATGATGAAAAACATGAGGTTTATGGTTTTGAATCATTTAATTATTCAAACAACTCTTCAGATACACTTTTCTTTATTTATATTCATTTATGGCCAAATGCTTATAAAAATGAAAAGACCCCTTTAGGTAAACAACTCTGGGAAAATAATAATCAAATTCTTAGATACGGAGGAAATAAAAAAAGGGGTTTTATAGATAGCCTTGACTTCAAAGTAAACGAAGAGCACGTTAAAGTTGATTTTGAAGAAGTTGACATCTGTAAATTGATATTGAATAATCCACTTTTACCAAATCAATCTTTAGAAGTTTCAACACCATTTCGAGTTAAAATACCAAGTGGTGAAATTTCAAGAATGGGCCATATAGGTCAGTCTTATCAACTAACTCAATGGTATCCTAAACCTGCTGTATATGATACAAAAGGTTGGAATCAAATATCTTATCTAAATCAAGGTGAATTTTATTCAGAATTTGGATCTTTTGATGTAAAAATTAAAGTACCATCAAATTATGTCGTAGGTGCTACAGGAGATCTTCAAAATAAAGAGGAGAATGAGTTTTTAGATTCTTTAGTTGAAGTTACAAATTTAAGATTTAAAAATGGGGAGTACGCTAAGAATTTTTTTGAGACCCCCATTTCATCAAAATCATTTAAGATATTACACTACAGGCAAGAGAATGTACATGATTTTGCATGGTTTGCAGATAAGTCTTACCAAGTACAAAAAGGGGAGGTTGAATTACCACATACAGGAAAAATAGTTACTACATGGGCTATGTTTACTCCTAATAATGCTTTAATGTGGCAAAACTCTATTGAGTATTTGAATGATGCTACATACTATTATTCTTTATGGAATGGTGATTACCCATATAATCATGTCACAGCTGTTGATGGAACGATTAGCGCAGGAGGAGGTATGGAGTATCCTAACATCACAGTGATTGGTGACGTTTATTCAAAAAGAGCTCTTGAAGTAGTTATTGTTCATGAAGTAGGTCATAATTGGTTTTATGGAATTTTAGGATCAAATGAACGAGTTCATGGATGGATGGATGAAGGATTGAATTCGTTTAATGAAGACCGTTATTTTATGACAAAGTATCCTAATAATACAGATTTATCCGATAATGTATCTGGAGATGTTTTTCATTTTGAAAATCTTAACTACCATGATAACAGTGATTTTGCATTTAATATTATGATGATGTTAGGGGAAGATCAACCAATAGAAACACACTCAAGATGTTTTTCAGGATTGAATTATGGTTTTGTGATGTATAAAAAATCAAGTTTAGTTTTTCATTATTTAAAGTCTTATTTAGGAGATGAGGTGTTTGATGAATGTATGCGAGAGTATTATACGTCTTGGCATTACAAACATCCTGGACCATTGGATTTAAAAGATATTTTTGAGCGAGTTTCAGGAAAGAGTTTAGATTGGCTTTTTAAAGATTTAATTCAAACTACAAATCATTTAGATTATAAAATTAAGCGTATCAAATCAAATGAAGAGGAATTAACTGTTAAGGTTAAAAATAAAGGACAAGTCAATGGTCCAATTCCTTTTTCTTTAGTAAGGGGAGATTCAATTTTAAAAACTTATTGGTTGGAAGATACAAATAAGGTAACTTTTCCTAAAATTGATTTTGATAAAATAATTGTGGATTATTACAAACAAATCCCAGAGATTAATCGTCAAAATAATGAATGGAAGAAAAAAGGTTTGTTTCATAAATTTGAACCCTTAAAATTTGATTATCTTTTAGGTCAGAATGATCGAAGTAAGTCAAATTTATTTTGGACACCTATTGTTACAGGGAATTTATATGACCGAACATCTTTAGGTTTGTTGTTACATAATTACACAATCCCTATTCCTCGTTTATCATTTGTAATGATGCCTTCATACTCATTTAATAAAAGGAAAATTAGAGGGTTTTCAGATTTAAATTATTTATTCTTGCCTAAAGCAAAATTAAAGACATTAAAGCTAGGGGTTTCTATACAAAGTTTCGGGAATAAAAGTTATGTATTTGGAATGAATTCTTCTTCTTATTTTAATGTATCTCCTTATGTGTTTTCAAAAATTGGAAACAGAAAATACTCATCAAGATATAATCATTCCTTGTTAATACGAGGAGCATTTAATAATAATTTTGATAGGACCTTGATTAATCAAAATAAAAAAGAAATAGGAGGTTTTATCAAGTTCTCATCTAAATATACATCAGCTGACCATCGTGCCAATTTGATTTTTAGGAACGATTACATTCAGGGGGAAAATATTAGTGGTAAATTAGGAAGGTTTTCAGCAGCGTGTAATTATTCGTATCGATATGCTAAAAATGAATACAAAAGTTGGATTTATTTTAGAGCATATTTTGGGACTAATTATTTATTTCAAGAAAGTGAATTAGACCCCAATAGATATCAAATTAGCTTAGGGGGTATGAATGGTTTACAAGATTTTTTTTATGAAAATGTTTATTTTGCAAGAACAAGTAATTCAGGGAGTTGGTCTAATCAGCAAATTTCTAGTATGGGAGATTTTAAAACAAATTCTAACCTAATTTTATCTCAATATTGGTTAGGGACCTTTAATACCTATTTTCAATTACCAGCAAAGTTAAATTTTATAGGAGTGTTCTGTGATTATGGTTTAGTTAAACAAAATGATAAAAGTTTACTTTCACATGTTAATACTGGATTAGGCATTCGATTAGCTGATTATTTTGGAATATATTTCCCTCTTTATAATTCATTAGGCACATCAAGTTTTTACAAAAGTTACCAGCAAAACATTAGGTTGACTTTAAAACTGAACATAATTAATGAAGGATTTAGATTACCTAATCTATAAAATAATCTTAATTTAGTTGTAGATTTTAAATTGAATATAATGAAGTACGAAAGAATAGATAGTCAGTTGTTTATCCATAATCGTAAAAGGTTTATAGAGCAGATGGAAGAAAATGCAGTTGCAATTTTTAATTCCAATGATATCTATCCAATTAGTGCTGATAGCACAATGCCTTTTCAGCAGCATAGAGATATTTTTCACCTTTCAGGAGTTGATCAAGAGGAGAGTATTTTGGTACTATGTCCAAATTGTAAAGAAGAACATCACAGAGAGATACTTTTTTTAAGAGAAACGAATGAGCATATTGCAGTATGGGAAGGTGAAAAATTAACAAAAGACAGCGCTTTCGAAGTTTCTGGAATTAAATCGGTTTATTGGTTAAATCAATTTGATACAATCATTAATCAGTTAATGGTACAAACTGATAAAATTTACTTCAACACGAACGAACATTTACGAGCAGATACATCTGTTGAAACAAGAGAAGATCGTTTTATCAATCAATTTAAACAAAAATATCCAGCACATTCTGTTAGAAAAAGTGCTCCAATTATGCATAGAATTCGTTCGATAAAACATGATGTTGAAATTGCATTGATGCAAAACGCGTGTAACATTACTGAAGCAGGATTTAGAAGGTTATTAAATTATACAAAACCAGATGTATGGGAATATGAGTTAGAAGCAGAGTTAATTCATGAATTTGTAAGAAATCGTTCCAAAGGCTTTGCATATACACCAATTATTGCGTCTGGTAAAAATGCTTGTGTTCTTCATTACATAGAAAATAACCAACAATGTAAAAATGGAGATTTGATACTATTAGATGTTGGTGCAGAATATGCTAATTATTCGTCTGATTTAACAAGGGTGATTCCTGTAAACGGGAGATTTACTGATAGACAAAAATCTGTTTATAATGCTGTTTTACATGTAAAAAAAGAAGCTGAAAAGATGTTGGTTCCGGGAACATTTATTCCAGATTACCATAAAGAAGTAGGTTTAATAATGCAGGATCAACTTTTAAACTTGGGATTATTAGACAAAACAGACATTAAAAATCAAGATCCAAATTGGCCTGCGTATAAAAAATATTTCATGCATGGAACTTCACACTTTATTGGTTTGGACACTCATGACGTTGGGATTGCAAATGAGCCAATTAAAGCTGGTATGGTATTTACATGTGAACCGGGTATTTATATTCCCAAGGAAAATTTAGGTGTTCGATTAGAAGATGACCTGGTTATTCAAGAAACAGGAGAACCATTTAATTTGATGAAAAATATACCTATTGAAATTGATGAAATAGAAGGTTTGATGAATGCTTAATTTCAAAATTATAAATCCTGATAAAGGTAAAAATGCCATTGTTTTTTTACATGGTTTTTTAGAGTCTATTACGATGTGGGATTATTTACCTCTTATTAATTTGGATTGTCCTGCAATTTTGATTGACTTACCTGGTCATGGGAAATCAATTTTGGAAGATGATTCATTTCCAAATTTAGATTTTTACGCCAGTGAAGTTTCAACTTTACTTAATGAACTAGATTACGAAATCACAAGTTTAGTTGGACATTCTATGGGAGGTTATGTTTCTTTATTACTGAAAGAAAGACACTTTAGTTTAAGCTCTTTAGTGCTTTTAAATTCAAATTTTTGGTCAGACTCTGAACAAAAGAAAAAAGATAGAGTGAGAGTTGCAGATATTGTTTTAAAAAATAAAAATCTTTTTATTAAAGAAGCAATACCTAATCTATTTATAGATCCAAAGTTAAATAATGATAAAGTTCAAAAAATGATACATGAAACTTCATGTATGGATTCTTTTTCCATTTCATATGCTTCATTAGCCATGCGAGATCGTAAAGACTTTTCTCAATCAAAAATTTTATCAAATGATGTGTTGATTATACAAGGAGAAAAAGATAAAACTGTGATATGTGATGAAATGAAAATAAAATGTCAAGATTTAAAGGTTGAATTGGAAATTATAGATGAGGTTGGACATATGGCTCACATTGAAAATTCTTTAATAGTTTTTGATTTAATCCAAAAACATTTTTCCAAACATTTTAAATGTTAGTTTTATTGATTAGAATTGTTTTTTTTATAAGTTAAATGTTTGATATTACTTTTATTCAGTTCTTTAACTATATGTGTAATTAAAATAAAGTGTTAAATTGTATTTAGCAAAAACTTATGACTATGAAATTAAAAGCATTAATAGTTGATGATGAAGAATTCGCACGAAAGAATTTAATTTTACTTTTAGAAGATTATTGTCCTCAGATAGAAGTTATTGGAGAAGCTTCAAGAAAAGAAAAAGCCAAAAGTTTAATTGAATCTTTAAAGCCAGATGTTGTTTTTTTAGATATCAGAATGCCATCTGGAATTGAAGGTTTCGAATTACTAGAGGAAATAGATGAAAAAGACTTTTTAGTTGTCTTTGTTACAGCATTTAAAGACTTTGCAATTAAAGCTTTTAATGCAAATGCAGCTTATTATATATTAAAACCAATAGATATTGATGAGTTGTTAAAGGCTGTAGGTAAAATAGAAGAAACAAAAAAGGTGTTTAATGAGCATCCTCAAAATTATTCCACTTATTATAAGTCGCTTAAAAATTTATCGGATAATTTAACAAAAAATAAACCTGTAAATAGAATTGCGATTAGTCATACAAAAGGTTTGAAAATCATAGAAGATGATACAATAGTTCATTTAGAAGCAAGTGGAAATTGTACAACAATTTATTTTGAAGATGGAACAAGGTATTTAGATACAAGGACTTTAAAAGTTTATGAAAACATCCTAGATTCTTCAAAGTTTTGTAGAGTTCATAAATCTCATATTATTAACTTAAATAGATTAACAGGTTATTTACACGAGGATGGACATTTTGCTCTTCTCAAAGGAGATATTCAAATACCAGTTGCAAGGAATCGTGTTACAGATTTTGTTAAGATGTTAAAAGATGCCTATTAATTGAGGTTACTATTTCTCATATTATGTTTACCTCTGATACTTTTTTCACAAAAGTTTTCTTTTATTCCTTATACAACTACTCAAGGGCTGCCTCAATCGCAAGTCACATCAATTGTTCAGGACAGAAATAATTACTTATGGATTGGTACACTAGGAGGTTTAGCCAAATTTAATGGTGGATCATTTGAAACTTTTTCCTCTGAAAATGGCTTATTGAACAATAGGGTTTCTTGTCTTTCAATTATTGATGACGCTATTTGGATTGGTCATGAAGGAGGGGTTTCAAATTACAAAGAAAATATATTTAAACCTTTTTCATTTCCTGAGGATGAAAAAAACACGAATGTAAAATCTATCATAAAGTTTAATGGACAAGTATTAATCGCTTCTCATTATGGATTATACCAAATAAGGAATTCGAAATTGGTAAAGATTTCATATCCTGAAGATCAAGATTTGAAGCATATAAGATCTATGGTAGTTTTTAAAAATAAGCTTTACATTGCTTCAATGGAAGGGCTATATGTAATGGATGAAAATCTCCATTTTTCAATGTTAGAAGCTTTTAAAGACATTAATTTATCATCTATTGCGATTCGAAAAAATCAATTATTTGTAACATCCTATTTTGATGGAGCTTTTGAATTTGATGCTGTTAACATGAATGTGAAAAAGTTGAATCATGATTTAAAACAAAGTGTTTTAAAGGGAGCTTTTGTTGATTCATATAACAATGTTTGGATTCATACTTATTCTGGAGTAGTGATTCTAGATCAATCTAATGAGATTGAGTTTATAGATGATTCAAGAGGTTTGAATTATGGAGTTATAAGTTCCATCTTTGAAGATGTTGAAGGATCAATATGGATTGGTACACAAGGGAAGGGTGTTTTAAGATTTCCCTCTAGGGAATTTTCTTATTTTGATAAATCTTTAGGTCTTTCATCGGATTTGATTTTAACAATACAAGAAGATAAAAATAAAAACTTGTGGTTAGGAACTTTTGATAATGGAATCATATATAAAGAAAACAACAAGAATTATACGTTAAATGAATTCCCTAATAATACAATTTGGTCTTCCGTAATAAATGTATCTAACTCAAATTGGTTTGGGACTGATTATGGCTTAATTGAGTTTAAAAAAAATAAAAAAAACAAAGTTTATTACGAGGTTGATGGGCTTCCAAGTGATGCAATTACAGCTTTAAAAAAAATAGGCAATAATGAGATGCTTTTAGGAGGTGTAAATGCAATTTCAGTTTACAATAAAGGTATATTCAAATTAGTCTCATCAAGTATAGGTATTGGAATAGTAAGAGACTTCCAGAAGGTCAATGAATTGATGTATATAGGTACTTCAAAAGGGTTGTATTGCAAAAGAGATAATAATATATCTAAAGTTAAAGGTATAGAAAAGCCGGTTTCATGTGTAGAAAAGATTAGTGATGATGGATTATTAATTGGAACTGAAGAAGGGCTTTATCTTTTAAAAGATGGAGATATTAACCAAATTAACTTGTCAAATTTAGCATCAGCAAACCTTATAAATTTTATAAATTATAAAGATTCAAAAGTCTTTATTGGAACAAACAATGGCCTTTACATTATAAACGATGTTTATAAAAACAGAGTAATATCTCATTATGGTGTAGGTGAAGGCTTAGTGGATATTGAAACAAATCTTAATTCAAGTTTTTTTGATTCAAATGATAATTATTGGTTTGGTACATCCTCAGGGTTAGTTAAGTATGAATATAAACGTCAGATAGTTAAATCTAGAGGTGAGCCAAGAATAGTTTTGAAGTCTGCATTATTAAATTATTCAGAACAGGAATTGTTAAAGTTTTGTAATTCCGTTTCAAATGATGGTGTACCAAACCAATTAGTTTTACCATTTTATAAAAATAATTTAGCATTTGAGATGGATGGCATCTCTTTGTCAAATTATAGTAACTTGTTATATCAATTTAAATTAGAAGGGATTGATTCAGACTGGTCTCCACCATCAAAAAACTCATTGATTTCATTTTCAGGATTGTTAGATAATGATTACACATTAAGAATGCGGGCTGTTAATGCTAATGGTGTTTATTCAAATGAAATAGTAATCCCTTTTAAAATCAATCCTCCTTTTTACAAGAAGTCATGGTTTATAATTTTAGGTATTGTTCTGATTTTTTTAATGGTTTACATTGTTTTTAAATATAGGATAACAAGAGAGCTTGAATTTAGTCAAAATCAGATGCTAAATTATAAATCTAAGTTAATGGCATTAGAGCATAAGTCTTTAAATGCTAGTATGAATAGGCATTTTATTTTTAATGCTTTAAACTCAATTCAATATTTTATTAACTCCCAAGATAGGAAGTCTGCAAATCGATACTTAACAAATTTTGCAAAATTGATTCGTAAAAATCTTGATGCAACGAATGAGGAGGGGAATATGATAACGCTATCAGAAGAGTTAGAAGGTTTAGATTTATATCTATCTCTTGAAGAAATGCGATTTAAAGGTAAGTTTTCTTATGAAATAAATTGTGAAAATATTGATACTGATGAAGTTTTCATTCCATCGATGCTTCTTCAACCGTTTATTGAAAATGCAATTATTCATGGTGTTTTACCAAATGAAAGTGAAGATGGTTTAATTACTGTCGAAGTGAAGAGGGAGCAAAATAATTTATTGATTCAAATTCAAGATAACGGAGTTGGTATTAATAATAGTATTAAGTCAAAAGAAAATGATCAAGGAGATCATAGATCCCAAGGGATGGAAATTACTGCAAAAAGAATTGATTTGATTAAGAAGATTTCAAATAAAGGATTTGAAATAATAGGACCTTTTCAGTTTGGTGGTATTGATTCTGATATTCTTGGTACAAAAGTGATTTTAAAAGTCCCGATTGAAAACTTTGAAAATTAGAATATATTTAATAAATTTGTTGAGTATAGTGCATGAAAAAATTAATTTACATATTCGCAGTTATGTCGCTTACATTTGCTTCTTGTGAAAAGCAAATTATTAAGCCTTCATCTTTTGTTGAGAATGAATCAATTGAAAGACATTCCGTTTCAGGTGAATTTTATGATTCTTCTCAGGAGGTTGATATGCTCAATAATTCAAATGAAAAGTCTGGGATTATTGATCCAAACAGTAGAGATGATATTGGAGGTAGGAAAGGTAAAAATTCTAAATAATTCACAATCCCGTTTAAGCGGGATTTTTTTTTAATCAATATTTTATGGAAATAACAAAACAAGCTTCTAACGGCGTAGTAGTTTTGAAATTAAATAGGCCAAAAGTTTTTAATTCTTTTAATAGGGATATGGCTTTAAGTTTAATCAATCATTTAAATGATTTAGAACAGGACTCTTCTGTAAGAGTCATCGTTTTGAGTGGGGAAGGTAAGGCGTTCTGTGCCGGACAGGATTTGGCAGAGGCTGTTGATGATAATGGATTGACACTTGAAAGGATAATTGATGAACATTACAATCCTGTAGTTAAAAAGATTAGAACAATTCAAAAACCTGTTATTGTTGGTGTAAATGGAGTTGCTGCTGGGGCTGGAGCTAATATTGCTTTGTGCGGCGATATTGTTGTTGCATCTGAAAGTGCAATATTTATCCAGGCATTTTCAAAAATTGGATTGATACCAGATTCAGGTGGTACTTTTTTTCTACCAAGAATGGTAGGTTTTCAATTAGCTTCCGCTTTAATGATGACAGGAGATAAACTTACTTCTGAAGAAGCTAAATCGTTTGGATTAGTTTACAAAGTGTTTGAAGACGACAAATTTGAATCTGGGTTGTTGAGTATTGCTAAACAAATATCGGAAATGCCTACTCAAGCTTTAATTTTAACAAAGAATGCGCTCAACGCAAGTTTAACAAATGATTTAGAAAATCAGTTAGAAGTTGAAAAACAATTACAAGTAAAAGCTTCAGAAACAAATGATTTTAAAGAAGGGGTTAATTCTTTTCTAGAAAAAAGAAAGCCCGAATTTAAAGGGAATTAATTTATGGATATTGGAATTATTGGTGGAGGAACAATGGGGGCTGGAATAGCTCAAGTCGCAGCTCAATCTGGGCATAAAGTTGTTTTGGTTGATTTAAATCAAGATGTACTAAAAAAAGCTAAGACTAATCATTTGAAGATTTTTCAAAGATTAATTGAAAAAGGTAAAATCACTGAAAAAGATAAAGACGAGGCTGTAAAAAATTTAAATTACGAAACTGAGTTTTCAAAGTTGAGCTCTTCAGGTCTTATTATAGAGGCTATTGTAGAGGATTTAAAAATCAAGCATGATGTTTTTAGACAAATAGAAGAGATTGTAGATCAGAACTGTATCATAGCATCAAATACTTCTTCGCTCTCAATTGCATCACTAGGATCTGCTTTAAAAAATTCTAGAAGAGTAATAGGGGTGCATTTCTTTAATCCAGCTCCATTAATGCCTTTAGTTGAAATTATCCCTTCTGTTCAAACAGATCCATCATTAGTCCCTTTTGTAAAAGAGTTGATTACTAAATGGGGTAAGTCACCAGTCATTGTAAAGGATACACCAGGATTTATAGTGAATAGAGTTGCTAGACCATTTTACGGTGAAGCACTTAGAATTTATGAAGAGGGTATTGCAGACTTTGAAACTATTGATTGGGCAATGACAGAAATCGGTGGATTCAAGATGGGACCATTCACATTAATGGATTATATAGGTAATGATGTTAATTATGCTGTAACTGAATCGGTGTTTGCTTCCTTTTATTATGACCCTAGATTTAAACCTTCGTTTACACAGAGAAGGCATGCTGAAGCAGGTTTTTTAGGTCGGAAGTCGGGTAGAGGTTATTATGATTATGCTGAAGGTGCGACTCCCAATTTACCAAATAAAGATCAGAAGTTAGGTCAAATGATATTCTTGAGAATATTTTCGATGCTAGTAAATGAGGCTTATGACGCTAAGTTTATGCAAATTGCTTCTGAGGAAGATATTGATTTAGCAATGACAAAAGGTGTAAATTATCCAAAAGGTTTATTTGCGTGGTCTAAAGAATTAGGTGAAAAAGTAATCCTCGATGAGTTAGAACGTTTATTTCATTTATATGGTGAGGATAGGTATAGGCCAAATGTGTTATTAAAGCAGAAGTTTGGGACAGTTTAAAAGATTCTAACAATAAAATGTGAAAAATACACTCTTTTTCAATAATTTGTTAGGATTATCAAAAAAAATTCATACATTTGCAGTCCCAATTTTTTTTTGGGGTTAGTTTTATTTATTCATAATTAAAAGTTAATAGGTTCATATGCCAACTATTCAACAATTAGTACGCAAAGGCAGAACGGCTGTGGTAAAGAAGAGTAAGTCAGCTGCACTAGACTCATGTCCACAACGTAAAGGGGTATGTGTAAGGGTTTACACCACTACTCCTAAGAAACCGAACTCAGCTATGAGAAAAGTAGCAAGGGTACGTCTTACCAATGGAAAAGAGGTAAACGCTTATATCGGTGGTGAAGGTCATAATTTACAAGAGCACTCATTAGTGTTAGTACGTGGAGGAAGGGTTAAAGATCTTCCAGGGGTAAGATACCACATCGTACGTGGAGCTGAAGACACCGCAGGTGTTGAAGGAAGAACACAAAGACGCTCTAAGTATGGAACGAAGAGACCAAAAAAGAAATAATAAAACTTTGAAGAAATGAGAAGAAGAAAAGCAAAAAAGATAGCGATATTACCAGATCCTCGTTTTAACGAAGTTTTGGTTACTAAGTTTGTAAATAACTTGATGTTCGACGGGAAAAAATCGTTGGCATACAAAATCTTTTACGAAGCAATTGATATTGTTGATTCAAAAGTAGAAGAGTCGACAGGTTTGGAAGTTTTCAAGAAAGGTCTTGAAAATGTTACTCCGTCTGTAGAGGTTAGAAGTAGAAGAGTTGGAGGTGCTACTTTCCAAATTCCTACTCCTGTTCGTGAATCAAGAAAGCAATCATTAGCTATGAAGTGGATGATTGGATATGCTCGTAAGAGAAACGAGAAAACAATGGCTAATAAGTTAGCTTCTGAAATTATTGCTGCATCAAAAGAAGAGGGTGCTGCTTATAAGAAGAAGGAAGATACTTTAAGAATGGCTGAAGCAAACAAAGCGTTTTCACACTTTAGATTTTAATAAAAATGGCTAGAGATCTTAAATTTACAAGAAACATCGGTATTGCAGCTCACATTGATGCTGGTAAAACTACTACTACAGAACGAATTTTATTTTATGGTGGTGTAAATCATAAAATTGGTGAAGTACACGATGGTGGTGCTACAATGGACTGGATGGAACAAGAGCAAGAAAGAGGTATCACAATTACTTCTGCTGCTACAACATTAAACTGGAACTATAGAGGTCAAGAATATCACATGAATATTATTGATACTCCTGGACACGTTGATTTTACGGTTGAGGTTAACCGTTCATTACGTGTTTTAGATGGTTTAGTTTTCTTATTCTCTGCTGTTGATGGAGTAGAGCCTCAGTCTGAAACAAACTGGAGATTGGCTAATAACTATAATGTTCCTCGTATCGGTTTTGTTAACAAAATGGACCGTCAAGGAGCAGATTTCTTAAACGTGTGTAAGCAAGTTAAAGAAATGTTAGGTAGTCACGCATTACCTTTACAATTAAATATTGGTGCAGAAGATGGATTCCAAGGTGTTGTTGATTTAATCAACTTCAGAGGTATTGTTTGGAATGATGCTGATATGGGTATGACTTTCGAAGAAATCGAAATTCCTGAAGATATCATCGACGAAGCAACTCAATTAAGAGAAGAGCTTTTAGAAGCAGTTGCTGAGTTTGATGACAATTTAATGGAAAAATACTTTGAAGATCCTGATTCTTTAACTGAGAGAGAAATTTTAGATGCCTTAAGAGCTGCAACTATTGCTGGAAAAGTTGTTCCAATGATGTGTGGATCTGCATTTAAAAATAAAGGTGTTCAAGCTATGTTAGATATGGTTATGGAAATTTTACCATCTCCATTAGATATTGATGCAATTACAGGTACTAATCCAAAAACTGGAGAAGAAGTTACTCGTAAGCCAAGTTATGAAGAGCCTTTTTCTGCTTTAGCATTTAAAATTGCTACTGATCCATTTGTAGGAAGATTATGTTTTGTTAGAGCATACTCTGGAAAATTAGATGCTGGTTCTTACGTTTACAACACAAGATCAAACAATAAAGAACGTATTTCTCGTATTTTCCAAATGCATGCTAATAAACAAAATCAAATTCAACAATTAGGAGCTGGTGATATTGGTGCTGTAGTTGGTTTTAAAGATATCAGAACAGGTGATACTTTGTGTGCTGAAAATGCACCTATCGTATTGGAATCTATGGTTTTCCCTGATCCAGTAATTGGTTTAGCTATTGAACCTAAAACTCAAGCAGATACGGACAAATTATCAATTGGTTTAAATAAATTATCTGAAGAGGATCCTACATTTAGGGTAAATACTGATGAAGAGTCAGGTCAGACTATTATCAGTGGTATGGGTGAGTTACACTTAGAAATCATTGTTGATCGTTTGAAAAGAGAATTCAAGGTTGATGTAAATCAAGGAGCTCCTCAAGTATCATACAGAGAAGCAATTACATCGCCTATCGAGCACAGAGAAGTTTATAAAAAACAATCTGGAGGTAGAGGTAAATTCGCAGATATTTATGTTAAAATTTCTCCGCAAGAAGATACAGAAAAAACAGGATTAGAATTTGTTAACTCTATTAAAGGTGGTAATATACCGAAAGAATTTATTCCATCTGTAGAAAAAGGGTTTAAAGAATCGATGAAAAACGGTGTTTTAGCTGGTTATTCTGTAGATTCTATGAAAGTTGAATTAATTGATGGATCATACCACAATGTCGATTCAGATTCTTTGTCTTTTGAATTGTGTGCAAAATTAGCTTACCGTGATGCATTGAAGAAATGTAGTCCAATTTTATTAGAGCCTATCATGAAGATTGATGTTATTACTCCAGAAGAAAATATGGGTGATGTAGTAGGTGATTTAAATAGAAGAAGAGCTTTAATAAAAGGTATGGATGACAAGAATGGATCTAAGGTTGTTAAAGCTGACGTCCCTCTTGCTGAAATGTTCGGGTATGTTACTCAATTAAGAACAATTACTTCTGGTCGTGCAACTTCAAGTATGGAATTCTCTCACTATAGTGAAGCTCCAAAGAATGTTGCTGATGCAGTAATTGCTAAAGTTCAAGGTAAAGTCAACGCATAATATTTTTAAATAATGAGTCAAAGAATTAGAATTAAATTAAAGTCTTACGACCACAATTTAGTTGATAAATCAGCTGAAAAAATTGTAAAAACAGTAAAGACTACAGGTGCAGTTGTTAGTGGTCCAATTCCATTACCAACTCACAAGAGAATATACACTGTATTAAGATCTCCTCACGTAATGAAAAAAGCGAGAGAACAGTTTGAGTTAAGTTCATACAAGAGATTATTAGATATTTATAGCTCTTCTTCTAAAACTGTAGATGCTCTTATGAGACTAGAGTTGCCAAGTGGAGTAGATGTTGAAATTAAAGTTTAATTAATAAATAAAGTATGCCAGGAATAATAGGTAGAAAAATCGGGATGACTAGCATCTACAGTGCCGAGGGTAAGGCTACACCATGCACGGTTATAGAAGCTGGTCCTTGTGTTGTTACTCAGATTAAAACACAAGAAAGAGATGGTTATGATGCGATCCAGTTAGGTTTTGGAGAAAAGAAAGAAAAGAATACTCCAAAAGCTTTACAAGGACATTTTGCTAAAGCATCAACGTCTCCAAAACAAAAGTTAGTTGAATTCAAAGAATTAGGTGAACTAAACTTAGGAGATGAAGTAACTGTGAATGTATTTGAAGAAGGGACTTTTGTTTCAGTAGCAGGTACTTCAAAAGGTAAAGGTTTTCAAGGTGTTGTTAAAAGACACGGTTTTGGTGGAGTAGGTCAATCTACTCACGGTCAACATAATCGTTTAAGAGCTCCAGGTTCTATTGGTGCAGCTTCTTATCCTGCAAGAGTATTTAAAGGAATGAGAATGGCTGGTCAAACAGGAAACAAAAGAGTAATGATCGAAAACCTAGAAATTCTTAAAGTAATCTCTGATAAGAATTTGTTAGTTGTTAAAGGATCAGTACCTGGTGCTAAAGGTTCAACAGTAATAATTGAGAATTAATGGAAGTTAAAGTATTAGATTCAAAAGGGAAAGCAACTTCCAAAAAAGTTGCACTTTCTGACGAGATTTTTGGAATAGAACCAAATGATCATGCTATTTATTTAGATGTTAAACAACATTTAGCAAATAGAAGACAAGGTACTCATAAAGCTAAAGAAAGAGCTGAGATTGCTGGTTCAACAAAGAAAATTAAAAAACAAAAAGGTACGGGTGGTGCTCGTGCTGGTAACATTAAATCAGGAACGAGAGTTGGTGGTGGTAGAATCTTTGGACCAAGACCAAGAAATTACCATTTCAAGCTAAATATCAAGTTAAAACGTTTAGCTAGAAAGTCTGCTTTTGCATATAAGTTGAAGTCTGAAGACATTATTGTATTAGAAGATTTAGCTTTAGCAACACCGAAAACTCAAGACTTCAAAGCTTTATTAACAGGTTTAAAACTTGATAATCAAAAAGTATTGTTGATTTTGGGATCTCAGAATGATAACGTATATTTGTCTTCTCGTAATTTAGGAAAAGTTAAAGTTGTTACAGCTGATTCATTTAATACTTATGATGTATTGAATGCTAAAAAAGTTGTTTTAGCTGAAAGCTCTTTAGAAATTATTGAAAAGATTTTAAATTAATTTGTGATGAAAGGAATTATCATAAAGCCAATTATTACAGAAAAAGCAACGATGCAATCTGAAAAGTTTAATCGTTTTACTTTTTCTGTAGATAGAAAGGCGAACAAACTAGAAATTAAAAAAGCTGTCGAAAACATCTATTCAGTAAATGTTACTGATGTAAAAACGATGATCTATGGCGGTGGGAAATCCTCTGTTAAATATACTAACAAAGGTATCGTTGAGCAATCTAATAATCCTTGGAAAAAGGCTATTGTTACTGTTGCGGATGGAGAAACGATTGATTTATTTACTAATTTTTAAGCATTTTTAAAATGGGTCTTAAAAAATTCAAGCCTACAACTCCAGGGCAAAGACACAAGATTATTAGTGATTACAAAGAAATCACTAAATCTACACCAGAAAAGAGTTTAGTTGTTGGAACTAAAAAATCTGGTGGACGTAACAATGATGGGCGCATGACTATGCGTTACATTGGTGGAGGTCACAAACAAAAGTACCGTATTATCGATTTTAAAAGAGATAAAGAAGGTATTCCAGCGGTTGTACATTCTATCGAATATGATCCCAATCGTACGGCTCGTATTGCTTTGTTGTATTATGCTGATGGGGAAAAACGTTACATCGTTGCTCCTGATGGTTTAAAAGCTGGTGATAATGTTTTATCAGGAAAAGACGCTGCTCCTAATGTAGGAAATGCTCTTTACTTATCAGACATTCCATTAGGTACTGTAATCCATAATATTGAATTACAACCTGGTAAAGGTGGTGCTATAGCAAGAGGTGCAGGTACTTATGCTCAATTAAACGCTAGAGATGGTAAATATGCTATTGTAAAATTACCTTCAGGTGAAACAAGAATGATTTTAGTTACTTGTAAAGCTACAATCGGTTCTGTTTCTAATTCTGAGCACAACTTAGTTGTTTCAGGTAAAGCAGGTCGATCTAGATGGTTAGGACGTAGACCTAGAGTTAGAGGGGTTGTTATGAATCCAGTTGATCACCCTATGGGAGGTGGTGAAGGAAGAAGTTCTGGAGGACACCCAAGATCTAGAAATGGTATGCCAGCTAAAGGTTACCGTACACGTGACAATAGAAAATATTCAGATAAGTTTATCATCGAAAGAAGAAAAAAATAATTAGTATATGAGTCGTTCGTTGAAAAAACCACCATTTGTACATTACAAGTTAATGCAAAGAGTGGATAATGCGAAAGCATCAGATAGTAAAGCAGTGATTAAAACTTGGTCAAGAGCTTCTACAATTACTCCTGACTTTGTAGGTTTAACATTTGCCGTACACAATGGATCTAAATTTATTCCAGTATTTGTTACTGAGAATATGGTTGGTCACAAGTTAGGAGAGTTTTCTCCAACACGTAACTTTAGAGGTCACGGTGGCAACAAAAAAGATAAGAAAAGATAAAATTTAAATAGCAATTTTTACAATGGGTGCTAGAAAAAAACTAAGAGCAGATAAAATCAAAGCAGAGAAGTCAACATTGGCTTTTGCTCGCTTAAATGATTCTCCTATTGCTCCTCGTAAGATGAGATTAGTAGCTGATTTGGTAAGAGGTGTTGAAGTTAATAAGGCTTTAAACATCCTTCAGCATAATTCTAAAGATGCTTCTAAAAGCTTAGGCAAACTTTTACGTTCTGCCATTGCCAATTGGGAGCAAAAAAATGAGGGTAAAAATATTGAGGAAGAAACTTTAATTGTTAAGTCTATTGAAGTTGGTGGTGGACCAATGTTAAAAAGAATACAACCAGCTCCTCAAGGTAGAGCGCATAGAATTAGAAAGAGATCAAATCATGTTACCATTGTAGTAGATGGTACAACTAAGTTATCATAAGCATGGGACAAAAAACGAATCCAATAGGAAATAGATTAGGTTTCATCCACGGATGGGAATCAAATTGGTATGGAGGTAAGGATTACAGAGATAAAATTGTTGAAGACGATAAAATCCGTAAGTATCTTCATGCACGTCTTTCGAGAGCTAGTATAGCTAAGATTATTATCGAAAGAACTTTAAAATTAGTTACTGTAACTATTAATACTGCAAGACCGGGAGTTATCATTGGTAAAGGAGGTCAAGAAGTAGATAAGTTAAAAGAAGAGTTAAAGAAATTAACTAAAAAAGATATCCAAATCAATATTTTCGAAGTAAAACGTCCAGAACTAGACGCTAGACTAGTTGCAGATGGTATTGCTCGTCAATTAGAGGCGCGTATCTCATTCAGAAGAGCTATTAAAATGGCTATTGCCGGAACAATGAGAATGGGTGCTGAAGGTATCAAAGTTAAAATATCAGGACGTGTTAATGGTGCTGAAATGGCACGTTCAGAGATGTACAAGGATGGACGTACTCCGTTACATACGTTTAGAGCTGACATCGATTATGCGCTATCTGAGGCTCATACTACTTATGGTCGTTTAGGTATCAAGGTGTGGATATGTAAAGGCGAAGTATATGGGAAGCGTGATCTTTCACCAAATGTTGGTATGAATGCTTCTGCTGGAAAGCAAGGAGTAGGAGGTGGAAATAGAAAGCCTTCAGGAAAGAGAAAGAAAAAATAATTTAGGACAGTAAAATTTTTAAAGATGTTACAGCCAAAAAGAAGTAAATTTAGAAGAGTTCAAAAAGGTAGAAACAGAGGTTTAGCTCATAGAGGAAGTACTGTTGCCTTTGGTTCTTTTGGTTTAAAAACCTTAGAGCCAGCATGGATAACTTCACGTCAAATAGAAGCTTCTCGTATCGCCGTTACTAGATACATGAAGCGTGAAGGAAAAGTATGGATTCGTATATTCCCTGACAAACCTGTAACTTCAAAGCCAGCTGAGGTTCGTATGGGTAAAGGTAAAGGTGCTCCTAGTCACTGGGTAGCAGTAGTTAGACCTGGTCGTATTATATTCGAAGCTGATGGTGTACCATATGAAATTGCAAAAGAAGCATTAAGATTAGCAGCTCAAAAGTTGCCAGTTAAATGTAAATTTGTAGTTAGAAATGATTATGTTATACCAACTAAATAATTAATAGATTATGAAACAACAAGAAATCGTAAAGCTTTCTGAAGAAGATTTGAAATTAAAAATCGATGGTTTAGCTGATCAGTTAACAAAAATGAAGTTAACTCACAGTGTTTCTCCATTAGAGAATCCAATTCAAATTCAAGTAATCAGAAAAACAATCGCAAGATTGAATACGGAATTAACTAAACGTAAATTACAAGCTTAAGCTTGTTTTAAAATATTTTTCTTTTATGGAAAAGCGTAATTTAAGAAAAGAACGTATCGGTGTTGTAACAAGTGACAAGATGGAGAAATCTATCGTTGTTTCTGTGTTAAGAAAAGTAAAACATCCGAAATATGGTAAGTTTGTCAAAAAAACTACTAAATTTGTAGCCCATGATGATAAAAATGAGTGCAAAGTAGGTGATACAGTACTTATCATGGAAACTAGACCTTTGTCTAAGACAAAGAACTGGAGACTGAAAGAAGTTATTGAACGTGCAAAATAATTTGTAATGATACAACAAGAATCAAGACTAGCAGTAGCAGACAACTCTGGTGCAAAAGAAGTGTTATGTATTCGTGTTTTAGGTGGTACTAAAAGAAGATACGCTTCAGTTGGAGACAAGATTGTCGTAGCTATTAAAAGCGCAACGCCCTCTGGTGGAGTAAAAAAAGGACAAGTAGCCAAGGCGGTAATTGTAAGAACAAAGAAAGAAATTCGTCGTGCTGATGGATCTTACATTAGATTTGATGATAACGCTTGTGTTATATTAAATACTACTGGTGAGATGAGAGGTACTCGTATTTTTGGACCTGTAGCTCGTGAGCTAAGAGAGAATAACTACATGAAAGTTGTTTCACTTGCTCCCGAAGTACTTTAATACATAATTAAGATATGCAACAGAAATTACATATTAAAGTTGGTGATACCGTTAAAGTATTAAGCGGTGCATCAGTTGGTAAGGAAGGTAAAATCCTAACAATTGATCGTAGAAAAATGCGTGCAACTGTTGAAGGTGTTAACGTTATTAAGCGTCACACTAAACCAAGTGCAGCAAACCCACAAGGTGGAATTGTTGAACGTGAAGCTGGTATTCACATTTCTAACCTTATGTTGGTTTTTAATGGGGTAGCAACTAAGGTTGGACGTCGTGTAAATGATCAAGGTAAATTAGTTCGTTTTTCTAAAAAAACAGGAGAGGAGATTAAGTAATGACTTATACACCAAGACTTAAGGAAAAGTATACTCAAGAAATAATTTCTGAGTTGACTGAGAAGTTTGGATACAAAACTATAATGAGAGTACCAAAACTTCAAAAAATCGTATTAAGCCAAGGAATGGGTGATGCGGTAGCTGATAAGAAACTTATTGATAGTGCAGTTCAAGATTTGACTATTATTGCTGGTCAAAAAGCTGTTCAGACATTATCTAAAAAAGATGTTTCTAACTTCAAATTGAGAAAAGGAATGCCAATTGGTACTAAAGTAACTTTGAGAGGTGATAAAATGTACGATTTTTTAGATCGTTTTATTTCTATTGCTTTGCCTCGTACAAGAGATTTTAAAGGAATTAGTCCAAAAGGTTTTGATGGTAGAGGAAATTTTAACTTAGGGGTTAAAGAACACATCATTTTTCCAGAAATTGATATTGATAAAGTAAATAAAATTTTAGGAATGGATATCACTTTCGTAACATCTGCGGAATCTGATGAAGAAGGTAAAGCATTATTGGATGCTTTTGGTTTTCCATTTATAAAAAAATAATTGAGATGGCTAAAGAATCAATGAAAGCGCGTGAGCGCAAAAGAGAAAAGTTTGTTGCTAAATATGCGAATAAGAGAGCTGAGTTAACTTCTGTTCTTAAATCTACTAGTGATTCAGAAGAAGTGCAAGCAGCTAAGTGGGACGCAATGATGGCAATTCAAAAGTTACCAGCTAACAGTTCAAAAGTTAGAGTTCACAACAGATGTGGTTTAACTGGAAGACCTAGAGGTTACATGAGACAGTTTGGTATTTCAAGGGTGACTTTCAGAGAAATGGCTTTAGCAGGTAAAATCCCTGGTGTAAAAAAAGCTAGTTGGTAATTTAATATTATTAAAAAATTATGTGTACAGATCCAATAGCAGATTTTTTAACTCGTATTAGAAACGCAAGTTCAGCGAGGTTAAAAATGGTAGAAATTCCTGCTTCAAATGTAAAAAAAGAGATGACTAAGATCTTGTTTGATCAAGGTTATATCACAAATTACATGTTTGAAGAAGATGGGAAACAAGGTATTATTAAAATTGCATTAAAATATAATAATTCTACTAAAGTTCCTGCGATTACAAAATTAGAAAGAGTTTCTAAACCTGGTTTAAGAAAATACTCTGGTTCAGAAAGTTTACCAAGAGTATTAAATGGTCTAGGTATTGCAATTATTTCTACATCAAAAGGAATTATAACAAATAAAGAAGCTAAATCACACAATGTTGGTGGTGAAGTTTTATGTTATGTATATTAATGTTTAAGTAAAAAATTAAAATGTCTAGGATAGGTAAATCCCCAGTAAACATCCCGAGTGGTGTAAATGTAAAGTTAGAAGGTAACAATGTTATTGTTAAAGGTTCTAAAGGTGAGTTATCACAAGTTGTTGATTCTTGTATTACTATAGCCTTAGAAGATAACGTTTTAACTTTAAACCGCGAATCAAATAATCCTGAGCACCGTGCAAAACATGGTTTGTATAGAGCTATCATTAATAATATGATAGTAGGTGTTTCGGAAGGGTATAAAAAGGAATTGGAAATAGTAGGTGTTGGTTACCGTGCTACAACTAAAGGTCAATTGTTAGAGTTAGCATTAGGTTTTTCTCACCCAGTTCTATTTGAAATTCCTAAAGAAGTTAAAGTTTCTGCAGAAACTCAAAAAGGTAAAGCTCCGATAGTTACTCTAGAGTCTATCGATAAACAACTTTTAGGTCAAGTAGCAGCTAAAATTCGTTCCTTCCGTAAACCTGAACCATACAAAGGTAAAGGAATCAAATTCGTTGGTGAAGAGATTAGAAGAAAGGCTGGTAAAGCTGCAGGTAAATAATAATTAATTTAGGAATCATGGCATTTAGCAAATTAAACAGAAGAGCGAAAATAAAAAGAAGAATCAGAAAGAAGGTTTTTGGTACTTCTAACACGCCAAGGTTATCAGTATTCAGAAGTAATAAGCAAATCTATGCTCAATTAATCGATGATTTAACTGGTACTACATTGGCATCTGCATCATCTTACAAAAATAGTGAAGTTGGTAAAGTAACAAAAATAGAACAGGCTGGAATTGTTGGAAAACAGTTAGCAGAAAATGCTACAAAAGCTGGTATTAGTTCTGTAATATTTGACAGAAATGGTTACTTATACCATGGAAGAGTAAAATCATTAGCAAACTCAGCTAGAGAAGCTGGACTTAAATTTTAAAAAATGGCACAAGTATTAAATAAAGTAAAGCCTTCAGATATTGAATTAAAAGATAAATTAGTTGCTGTTAATCGTGTTACTAAAGTAACAAAAGGTGGACGTAACTTTACTTTCTCTGCAATTATCGTTGTTGGTGACGAAAATGGAATAGTTGGTCATGGTTTAGGTAAAGCTAAAGAGATTACAGAAGCTATTACAAAAGGTATCGAAGATGCAAAAAAGAACTTAATTAAAGTTCCAATTTTAAAAGGTACTGTTCCACATACTCAAAAAGGTAGATATAGTGGAGCTGAAGTTTTACTAAAACCAGCTGCTGAAGGTACAGGTGTTATTGCAGGAGGTGCAATGCGTGCTGTATTAGAAAGTGTAGGGGTTCATAATGTATTAGCAAAATCTCAAGGTTCATCTAACCCTCACAACGTTGTTAAAGCAACTATTGATGCTTTATCACATATGAGAGATGCTGTAACTGTTGCAAGACAGAGAGGAATTACGGTTGATAAAGTTTTTAATGGATAATATTATTTAATTATGGCAACTATTAAAATTAAATATAAGAAAAGCGCTATTAATCGTCCTGCTGATCAAAAAGCAACATTAGTAGCTTTGGGGTTAAGAAAATTAAATCAAGTAGTAGAAAAAGAATCTACTCCCCAAATTATTGGAATGGTTAAGAAGGTTCAACATTTAGTAGAAATTGTTGAGTAAACTGAATAAAATTTTATAATACAATGAATTTACATAATTTATCTCCAGCAAATGGTTCTACGAAAAACCGTAAAAGAATCGCTCGTGGTCAAGGATCAGGAAGAGGTGGTACTTCAACAAGAGGACATAAAGGAGCAAAATCAAGATCTGGTTACAAAACTAAAATAGGTTTCGAAGGAGGGCAAATGCCATTACAGAGACGTGTACCTAAATTTGGTTTTAAAAACATCAACAGAGTTGAATATAAAGCAATCAATCTAGATATTATTCAATCTTTAATTGATAGAAAAAATATTACTGAAATTAATCCAGAAGTTTTAGTTGAGAATGGTTTAGCTTCAAGAAACGATTTAATTAAAATTTTAGGTAGAGGTGAATTAACTGCTAAAGTTAATATTATTGCTCACAAATTTTCTAATTCTGCAAAAACAGTTATTGAAGAAAAAGGTGGGAATTGTTCAGAAATCTAATTATCTTTGCCAACATTTTAATAAATAATGAAAAGGTTTATTCAGAATATAAAGAACATTTGGAAAGTTGAAGAATTGAGAAAGAGACTTGTTTTAACTCTTTCTCTAATTCTTGTATATCGAATTGGTTCTTTTGTTATTCTCCCTGGTGTTGATTATTCAGCATTAGAAAAAGCTCAAGAAGCCGGAGATCAAAATACATTAGAAACACTTTTATCCCTCTTCTCAGGAGGAGGGTTTACAAATGCTTCTATTATGGCATTAGGTATCATGCCTTATATTAGTGCATCTATCATTATGCAATTACTTGGAATGGCTGTACCAGCTGTCCAAAAAATGCAAAATGAAGGTGAGTCTGGTAGAAAAAGAATAAATAATTACACTCGAATTTTGACAATATTAATTTGTGCTCTACAAGCACCAAGTTATTTGTCATTATATGTAGATAGTAAAGGAGCTATGCCTCTAGATGCTAATACTTTTTGGTGGACACAGACTATATTAGTTTTGATTGCAGGTTCAATGTTTGCAGTATGGTTAGGTGAAAGGATTACAGATAAGGGTATTGGTAATGGTATATCTTTACTTATTACAGTTGGTATTTTAGCACGTTTACCTGAAGCTTTTTTAGCTGAAATTGGTATTAGCTCAGGTAACTTAATTAAAATAGTTATCGAAGTGGTTGCTTTTATGCTTGTTGTGTTGGGTACAGTGCTTATCGTTCAAGGTGTAAGAAGGATACCATTAAATACTGCTAAACGAGTTGTAGGAGCAAGATCTTTTGATACCCAATCAAGCAGAAGTTATTTACCTATAAAGGTTAATGCAAGTGGAGTTATGCCTATCATTTTTGCTCAGGCTATCATGACTATTCCTATTATGATTTTTTCAGGTAATTCGACAGAACCAAATACTATGCAATTATTGATTGGTAATCCGTATGGTTTAGGTTACAACGTTTTATTAGCAGTATTGATTATAGTATTTACTTATTTCTACACTGCTATAATGATTAATCCTTCTAAAATCGCTGATGATCTTAAAAGAAGTGGCGGATTTATACCTGGTATTAGACCTGGAGAGGAAACAGCTGAGTATATTGATACGTTAGTTTCAAGAATCACATTTCCTGGTTCATTAGCTTTAGCATTAATAGCTATTTTACCTGCTATTGCTAAAATCGCAGGTGTTAATGATGCGTTTGCAATGTTTTTTGGAGGGACATCAATTTTGATTATGGTTGGAGTTGTTTTGGATACATTACAACAAATTGAATCATATTTATTAAATCGTCAAATGGATGGTCTAATGGAAGGCGGAAGAGTTAGAGGTAGAAGAACACAAAACGAATTATCAGGTTTTTAAAGAAATGGCAAAGCAAGCATCAATAGAACAAGATGGAGTTATAACTGAAGCGTTATCTAATGCTATGTTCAGAGTAGAATTAGAAAACGGTCATGTTATAACAGCACATATTTCAGGTAAAATGAGAATGTTTTACATTAAGATTTTACCTGGAGATAGAGTTAAAGTTGAAATGTCTCCTTATGATTTAACAAAAGGGAGAATATCATTTAGATACAAATAAATATTTAAGGGATGAAAGTAAGAGCATCAGTAAAAAAGCGTTCTGCAGATTGTAAGATCGTTAAGAGAAAAGGGGTTGTTTACGTAATAAACAAGAAAAATCCAAAGTTTAAACAAAGACAAGGGTAAAATATTAGATTATGGCACGTATTGCAGGTATAGATTTACCAAAAAATAAAAGAGGTGTTATTGGGTTAACATACATTTATGGAATTGGTCGTAGTACTTCAGAGCAAATTTTGAAGGCTAATGGTATTGATGAGAATATTAAAGTTCAAGATTGGAATGATGATCAGCTTTCTGCTATCAGAAATTCAATCAATGAAATCAAAGTAGAAGGACAGTTACGTTCTGAAGTTCAATTAAACATTAAACGTTTAATGGATATTGGATGTTACAGAGGTATTCGTCATAGAGTTGGTTTACCATTAAGAGGTCAACACACTAAAAATAATTCTCGTACAAGAAAAGGTAAGAGAAAAACTGTTGCTAATAAGAAAAAAGCTTAAAATAATAAATAATGTCAAAAGCAAATCAAAAAAAGAAGAAGGCTGTTAAAGTAGATGCTGTAGGTGAAGCGCATATTAATGCTACCTTCAACAACATCATTATTTCTTTAACAAACAACGCTGGTCAAGTTATTTCTTGGTCATCGGCTGGAAAAATGGGCTTCAGAGGATCTAAAAAGAACACTCCGTATGCTGCTCAAATGGCTGCTGAAGATTGTTCAAAAGAAGCTCATGACTTCGGATTACGTAAAGTTAAGGTTTTTGTAAAAGGACCTGGTGGAGGTAGAGAATCTGCTATTCGTTCTATCCATAATAGCGGTATTGAAGTGACTGAAATTGTTGATGTTACTCCGTTACCACACAATGGATGTCGTCCACCGAAAAGAAGAAGAGTTTAATTTTTATTTTAACAAGGGGTAAAAGATTATCGAAGGAAAGCCTTAATTCATAATCTCCCATAACATTTATAAATATGGCAAAGTATATCGGTCCTAAATCAAAGATTGCGCGTCGTTTCAATGACCCAATATTTGGAGCAGACAAGTCTTTAGATCGTAGACCTTATCCTCCAGGACAACATGGTCCTAACAAAAGAAGAGGAGGTAAATTATCTGAATATGGTATTCAGTTAAAAGAAAAGCAAAAAGCTAAATATACTTACGGTATTTTAGAAAAGCAATTTTCAAATATGTTTGAAAAAGCTTCTAGAATGAAAGGTATTACTGGAGAGAACTTATTACAAATGTGTGAGTCTCGTTTAGATAATGCTGTTTTTAGATTTGGTGTTTCTCCAACTAGAAGTGGTGCTCGTCAATTAGTTTCTCACAGACATATTACTGTAAATGGTGAAATTGTTAACATTCCTTCATACATGGTTAAAGTAGGAGATATTGTTGGTATTCGTGAAAAATCTAAATCTTTAGAAATTATCACTAATTCTTTATCTTCAAATAACAAAAAATACGATTGGTTAGATTGGGATTCTGCACAAATGTCAGGTAGAATGTTAAATGTTCCTTCAAGAGAGATGATTCCTGAAAACATTAAAGAACAATTAATCGTTGAATTGTATTCTAAATAATAAATAAAACATTAACATGGCAATTCTAGACTTCCAA